>JAVEZW010000007.1:0-40960 GCA_034002805.1 Bacteroidales bacterium
GCCTCTTTCAAAGTCATTTACAATTTCTCTTTTAAACTCTTCCGAAAAACACCGTTGCTTTTGAATCTTTACTAAAGTTGCTTTCATGTGGTTAACTTTTATGGTCAACCTATATTAGGGAAAGACAGAAGCTCATAGCTCACGGCTCACAATTCACAGATCACATTTTTAATTGGTATTTGGAGTTTGAAAATTGATAATTGTTCATTGATAATTGATCATTGATAATTGATATTTGATAACTGAATTTTGTATTTTTATTTCGAATATAAATTCCATGATAATGAAAAAAGGATTTCTAACACTAACTGTAATTGCACTTCTTATGAGTTCATGTAAAAAAGAACAAGCAGATTTGATTGTTCATAACGCAAAAATTTATACCGTAAATACTGATTTCTTAATTGCTGAAAGCTTTGCTGTTCGAGATGGTAAATTTCTGGAAATAGGCAAATCAGATGATATTTTGAAGAAATATAGCTCCGATCAAGTGTTGAATTTAGATGGTAAGTTTGTTTATCCTGGACTAATTGATGCTCATTGTCACTTTTATGGATATTGTCTTTCGCTATTGCAAGCTGACTTAAGAGGCACAAAATCATTTGAAGAGATTATCCGTATTATAAAAGAACATGATGCTAATTACAACTCAGATTGGGTTATTGGCCGTAGTTGGGATCAAAACGACTGGGAAATTAAGGAGTTTCCAACTAATGAAAAATTAGATATTGCTTTTCCCGATAAGCCAGTTTATTTGCGCCGTGTTGATGGTCATGCAGCTATTGCAAATTCAAAAGCATTACAACTAGCTGGAATTAATGCAAAAACTAATATTGATGGTGGAAAAGTAATTCTTAAAAATGGACAGCCTACAGGTGTTCTGATTGACAACGCGATGAACCTGGTGGAAAAGCTAATACCCGGAGTCGATATTGAATCGGTAATTAAAGCTTTGGAGCAAGGAGAAAGGAACTGCTTTACTGTTGGACTTACGTCTGTTGGCGATGCAGGATTAACCAAAAAAGAGGTTCTACTCATCGATTCGTTGCAGAAAAACAAAAAGATACACATGCGGATAAATGCAATGCTAACTCCAACCGAAGAAACGTTAGAACACTTTGTTAAAAATGGAATCTATAAAACTGATTTACTAAATGTAAGATCGATCAAATTGTATGCTGATGGTGCTCTTGGATCAAGAGGTGCTGCTTTAATCGAGCCCTATTCTGATGATCCTGATAATAATGGTTTGGTGGTTGAACCTCTGGAGGTTTATCATAAAATTTGTAAACTAGCCTACGAAAACAATTATCAAGTCTGTACCCATGCAATTGGCGACTCAGCAAACCGAATGATGCTCGATATTTACGCACACTATCTCAAAGGCACGAATGATCTGCGTTGGAGAATAGAGCATGCTCAAATCATTCACCCAGATGACTTACAAAAATTTGGCAGTTATTCAATTGTGCCATCCATTCAGTCAACTCATTGCACATCTGATATGTACTGGGCTGGAAAAAGATTAGGTGATGAAAGAATAAAATCTGCCTATATTTATAAAGAGTTATTAAATCAAAATGGATGGATTCCAAATGGAACTGATTTTCCTGTAGAACGAATCGAACCATTATTAACATTTTATGCATCGGTAGCACGAAAAGACTTGGAAGGTTTTCCTGAAGAAGGATTTCAACCAGAGAATGCCTTAAGTCGCGAAGAAACACTTAAGTCAATGACAATATGGGCAGCAAAAGCAGCATTCGAAGAAAACGAAAAGGGAAGTATAGAGCCAAACAAATTAGCTGATTTTGTTGTTTTAGAAAAAGACATTATGGAAATTACTGAAAATGAAATTCCTCATGTTCAAATACTTGGAACCTATAGTTCTGGAATGTCTGTTTTTAAAATGATAAATAAATAATAGTGGGCTAAAGCCCAATCTGCATTTATTAGATATAACCCCAGCCTTAAGGCTGGGGTTATATACCAGAGGTTTCGTGGACTTTAGTCCAATAACTAAAAGAATAGAGATGATAAAAAAAGTATTAACAGCAGAACCAGTTATCGAAGGAGCAGGAGTAAAGCTAAAACGTGTTTTTGGCTTTTACGAGAAAGGCGAATTTGATCCATTTTTATTGTTCGATCATTTTGGTTCACCAAACCCCGATGATTACATGCTTGGATTTCCATGGCATCCACACCGCGGTATGGAAACCGTAACTTATATGCTCGAAGGTTCAGTGGAACATGCTGATAGTCTTGGAAACAAAGGAATAATAAACAATGGCGATGTTCAATGGATGACTTCTGGAAGCGGAATCGTTCACCAGGAAATGCCTTTAAAATATGATGGTAATATGCAAGGATTTCAGCTTTGGGTAAACCTGCCACAACGGTTAAAAATGACTGAACCTAAATACAGAGATATTACTTCAGATAAAATTCCTGTTTATATAGAAAATGATAATATCAGCCTTAAACTAATTTCAGGAAACTATAAAAAAGTTACCGGAGCGGTTAATGATTTGGGTATTGAAGTAATTTATTTTGATATTAATATCATAAACAACGATACCTTTAAGTATAATCCAAATCCTGAGTATAATGTATTTGCTTATATTTATGATGGGGAGCTGGCTTTTGATGAATCTGATAAGGTTTATAAAAAGAACCAGTTGGTACTTTTTAATCATGGTGAAGAAATTATTGCAAAAGCAAAAAGTACCGCAAAATTTCTGTTTATTGGAGGCAAACCTTTAAAACAACCTATCGCATGGCAGGGACCAATAGTAATGAACACTCCCGAAGAACTTCACTTGGCTTTTGAAGAATATAGAAATGGAACATTTATAAAGTAAGTAACTATTACTTTTAGTATTTATAATTGTGATGATAAATAAAGTGTTATCTTTAAATAAAAAACAACCATGAAAAAGATTATAACACTTATTATCATTGCAGCAATGACTTTATCTTCATGTACAAAAGAGGAAAAAGAAGTTTGTACTACATGCACTATTTATAATGACATCAATAATACTATTTATGATGTTTATACTGTTTGCCTTGATGAAAGTACTATGGAAAGCTATCTCGATGAAGTATTTAATTCTGGAAATGCCACATCACATTATGTTTGTACCGATCCTGAGTAAACTTAATAAATAAAAGATCAGAAATTTAAGAACAATACTTTCCTTGGAATAACAAAGTTCATCTCATTATACTGTAAATATATTCTCGCATTTTTATAATTTTACGAATCTGTATAGTAAGCTTTCTTCAAAAAAATCGATATGCCCAAAGGTTTCCAATTAACATAAATTGAAGAAAGGGAAGATCTAGCTATTTTGGAGAGGATATTGAATTATCAGTTATTATATTATAATTAAAGCTCTCTAATAATCTAAAAATAAGTTTCATACAATGAATTTAATCAAATCCCAATCTATAAAGCTTAAAACAAAAAGAACATTTCTTAAAAAAGGAACTTGTTCAAGAACGTTTTTTTATATTATTAACCGCCAATTTTGTCACCCTAAAGATATGGAGGAACGAGCGGTTGACCCACTCGCTGGAGGCATTTTACAGCAGGGTTATCAATGTGGAATTCTTTGGGGAGCCTCAATGGCTGTTGGAGCAGAATCTTTCAGAAGGCATAATGATCCTGGCAAAGCGTGCGCTGTATCAATCAGAGCCACACAACATGTTATGAAATCATTTGTTAATCAAACAAAAAGCATTGAATGTGAATACATAACCAAAACTGATTTTTCGAACAAATGGAGTTTTGCAAAATATATGCTTACAGGTAAGTTTTTATCATGCTTTACATTAGCAGGAAAGTGGGCTCCTGAGGCTATAAAAGCGACAAATGAGGGTTTAGTAATTGGACAACAAGAGTTTACTGAACCGGCAATGAGTTGTGCTTCCGAGGTAATAAAGAAAATGGGTGGAACTGACGAAGAAATGGCGATGGTAGCTGGTTTTGCCGGTGGGATGGGGTTAAGCGGAAATGGTTGTGGTGCATTGAGTGCAGCTATCTGGAAAACAATCCTCGAATTGATTAAGCAAAATAAATGGAAACCTTCCTTATCGGATCCTGATTCTGAAAAAATTGTAAATAAATTCTTCGAGGTTACTAATTACGAAATGGAATGCCATAAAATTTGTGGCAAACATTTTAATTCAATTCATGAGCATACCAAATTTATAAAGAATGGTGGTTGTAGTAAAATTATAGAAATCCTATCGCATTAATTATAATCTTCTAGTTATTCTTTAAATATATCCACCCAATTTTATATTTTTGCAAATCATTTTTTAGGGATTTATTATGGGTTTAAAAGAGGAAATTCTGCGCAGAAGGACATTTGGTATTATTAGTCATCCCGATGCAGGGAAAACAACACTTACCGAAAAACTGCTTTTATTTGGAGGAGCAATTCATATTGCAGGAGCAGTAAAAAGCAATAAAATTAAGAAAACGGCCACCTCCGATTTTATGGAAATAGAGCGCCAGCGTGGTATTTCTGTAGCTACATCAGTAATGGCTTTTGAATACAGAGGTCGCAAGATTAATATCCTCGATACTCCGGGTCACCAGGATTTTGCCGAAGATACTTTCCGTACTCTTACTGCTGTCGATAGTGTAATTATTGTTATCGATTCTGCTAAAGGAGTAGAACCACAAACCCGAAAACTAATGGAAGTGTGCCGTATGCGTCATACTCCGGTAATGGTTTTTATTAATAAACTCGATCGTATTGGTAAAAACCCTTTTGAACTACTCGATGAGATTGAAAAAGAACTTAAAATTATGGTTCGTCCATTAAGCTGGCCAATTAGCAATGGACCAACTTTTAAAGGTGTTTATAATATTTACGAAGAAAAACTGAATTTATTCAGCGGCGATTCCAAACAAACAATTGAAGAGGCAATTGAGTTCAAGGATGTAAATAATCCTGAACTTGAGAAATATATTGGAGAAAAATATTCAAAAGTACTTCGCGAAGAACTCGAACTTATTACAGAAGTTTATCCTGAGTTTGATCTTGAATCATATTTACTAGGACATTTAGCTCCTGTATTTTTTGGTAGTGCCTTAAATAACTTTGGTGTTCAGGAATTGTTAAATTGCTTTATCGAGATCGCTCCACATCCCAGAAATGTTACCACAGAAGAACGAGTAGTTGATCCTTTTGAAAAAAAATTTTCGGGTTTTGTTTTTAAGATTCATGCTAACATGGATCCTAATCATCGCGATCGTATAGCCTTTGTGAAGGTTTGCTCTGGAACATTTTTGCGAAACACAAATTACCTGCATGTTCGTTTGGCTAAAAACATGAAGTTTGCCACACCAACTGCATTTATGGCCGATAAGAAATCGATTATTGATGAAGCATTTCCTGGTGATATTGTTGGTATTCATGATACCGGTAATTTTAAAAT
Source organism: Bacteroidales bacterium (assembly GCA_034002805.1). Lineage (GTDB taxonomy): Bacteria > Bacteroidota > Bacteroidia > Bacteroidales > UBA12077 > UBA12077. The sequence continues at coordinate 5,455 of JAVEZW010000007.1, forward strand.
CGGCGATACACTTACAGAAGGTGAAAATATTCATTTTAAAGGATTACCCAGTTTCTCTCCCGAGATGTTTAGATATGTTGAGAATGCTGATCCAATGAAATATAAGCAATTAGCCAAAGGGCTGGATCAATTAATGGATGAAGGTGTTGCTCAGTTATTTACAAACAAATTTAATGGTCGTAAGATCATTGGTACTGTTGGTCAGCTTCAGTTTGATGTAATTCAGTTCAGACTGGAACACGAATACGGAGCAAAGTGCAGGTACGAATCGATTCAGCTTTATAAAGCTTGCTGGATGGAAAGTACAGATAAAGCCCAGCTCGAAGACTTCCGAAAGCGCAAATACAACGCCCTTGCTGATGATAAATATGGACGTGAAGTATTTCTTGCCGAATCGTCCTATGCATTACAAATGGCCCAGGAAAAATTTGATAAAATAAAGTTTCATTTTACATCTGAATTTTAGTTTTTGTGTTAAACCTTTTATCTTACTTTCTGTCTTTTATTAACTAAATCTAAAAAAGATCAGTGTGGGAAGAAAAATTATTGGTATAGCATTTTTAGTATTGGTTTTTATGAATGCTTTTTCGCAAGAAAATAATAAGGTAAGAAAAGAAACTCGGGCTGTAAAAACAACTGAACATATAAAAATAGATGGTGTAATCTCCGAAAGTGCATGGAATAATTCTGCCACGGCAAATGATTTTATTCAGTTTGAACCTCATAATGGCAATAAACCGTCATTTTCGTCGGAGGTAAAAATAGTTTACGACAATCATGCTATTTATATAGCAGCTATTATGTATGATCCGAAGCCTGATAGCATTCTAAAAGAACTTTCGTTGCGCGATAAATTTGATGATGCGAATGCAGATATTTTTGCAGTTTTAATCAATCCTTTTGATGATGGTGTAAATGGCATGGAGTTTAATGTTTCGGCAGCAGGAGTGCAGTCTGATGCAAAACATATAGGCGAAGAAGGCGATCCAAACTGGGATGCCGTTTGGGAAAGTGCTGTAAAAATTACAAATACAGGCTGGACAGTTGAATACAAAATACCATATTCTGCTTTGCGCTTTCCAAATAAGCCTGTGCAGGAATGGGGAATAAATTTCTTTAGAAATGTTCGTCGTTACAGAGAATGGAGTACATGGAATTATGTGGATATAAACTCACAGGAAATAATCAATCAAACCGGATTAATCACTGATATTCGTGATATTGAACCACCTCTGAGACTTTCCGTAACACCTTATGTATCTGCTTACCTTCAAAAAAACACAGAAGATAACTGGGACAATAATTTTAATGCAGGTATGGATTTAAAGTGGGGAATAAATCAAAGCTTTACGCTTGATATGATTCTAATTCCTGATTTTGGCCAGGTTCAATCCGATGATCATATTTTAAATCTAACCCCATACGAAGTAATGTATGGTGAAAAAAGAGCTTTTTTCACCGAAGGTACAGAGCTTTTTAATAAAGGAGAGATATTCTATTCGCGCCGTATTGGAGGAAAACCAAAGTTTAAATCAGAATTAAATGATGCGCTTCTCGAAAATGAAGAAATTAACGAGAATCCTATTGAAACTAAGCTGATAAATGCTACAAAAATATCAGGCAGAACAAATAGCGGTCTTGGTATCGGCTTTTTTAATGCCATGACAGGTGCTGCTGAAGCAGTAATAAGTGATACATTGACTGGTGTTAATCGTAAATTTCAAACTCAGGGATTTACAAATTATAATATGATTGTGCTCGATCAGAGTCTTAAAAATAACTCGTACGTTAGTCTGGTAAATACAAATGTGTTGTATGATAATCACGATTATATGGCCAATGTTACTGGAACAGAAACGATGATTAAAAATAAAGAAAATTCATACCAGGTATTTGCCAGAGGAACAGTAAGCCAGATTTATACCGACTCAACATCGCTTGGACATGCTTATTATGTTGAGTTTGCAAAAACAAAAGGTCAGTTTTTATTTGAATTAGCCCATAATACCGAGTCACATACCTATGATCCAAATGATTTTGGTTACCTGCAAAGTAATAATGAATCAACATGGGCAGCCGAAATAAATTATAACATAAATAAACCCTTTTGGAAAGTAAGAAACTGGAAAAACGAAATCGAAATTGCGTATAGTAGCCTATATAAACCACGCAAATTCAGTGTTTTCGAAATAAATATGCAGTCGGTTACCACATTTACAAAGCATTATTTAACTGCCATGATTAATGTAGGACTAAATCCTATTGAAAATCATGATTATAGAGAACCACGAGTAAGCGGTTTTGAATGGATGTATAAAAAAGAGCGAATGGGTTCAATAACCGGAATGATATCAACTGATTACAGAAAAACCTTTGCAATTGATGTAATGCCTGGAGTTTGGAAAGCTTTCGATTATGATCGATACGGATACGCTATAAATGTTAGTCCACGGGTTAGAATAAGTGATAAATGGTTATTGGTTTATGGATTTGGAATCGAAAATGGCTATAACACCCTTGGTCATGTTGATCATTATGAGGTTAATAGTGATAGCTTAGCTATATTTTTTGGCAAAAGAGATCAAATGACCATCGCAAATACCATAACCACAGGATATATTTTTAATAATAAAGCATCGCTTAATTTACGTGTAAGACATTACTGGAGTCAGGTTGAATATAACGATTATTATCAGTTACTCGAATCAGGTTATTTTACAAAACCTATTGGTTATGCAACCTATGGAAATCAATTTGATGCAAACTTTAATGCTTTTACAATTGATCTGCAGTATTTATGGCGATTTGCTCCGGGAAGCGAGCTTTCTATTGTTTGGAAAAACACAATTAATAGTAACAGTAACGAAATTGTAAATAACTTTTGGACAAACTTAGACAATACATTGGGCTCTCAACAAATTAACAGTTTTTCAATAAAACTATTGTATTATCTCGATTATCAGTATTTAAAAAGAAAATAACCGACTTATTATTCTTTATACCATTTATCAAGATTAGCGGTAATAAAATCAATAATTTTTTTGTGTTGTTCTTTGCCCGAACCTTCAATTTTTACTGGTTCACCAAAGCAGATATGAATTTTATTTTTTCGTTTTAGCTTACCAAAATCCTTAATTAATTTACCATTACCCCAAAAGTCAGTTTTTAGGGCTATTGGTAACACATTAACACCAGCAATCGAAGCAAGTTTAACTCCTAACGAATTAAATTCTTCGGGTTTAAAAACATCGCGTCGGCCACCTTGTGGAAAAATAACCACAGAAGTTCCATTATTCAGAAACTCTTTTCCTTTATTAATAACATTTATTAAATCTTCTCTAGAATTTGTTCGGCCAACTGCAATAGGATTTCGGGCACGCATAATTACGCCAAAAAGGAAGTGTTTGGCAAGACTTTCTTTAACCACAAAAGTAACTTCCATAAATGGAGCTAAAAGTGCAGGAAAAATCATTGATTCCATTGCACTCATATGATTACTTACAATAACTACAGGTTCTTTAATGGATTTTAAATGATCAATTCCTTCAATTTCAAATTGTCCCCCGCAATCTTCTATCAATTTAACTATTTTGTAAGATGATAAAGCCCAATTGGATCGATCGTAAAGGCCTTGTTTTGCAATTCTTCTATTTTTAAAAAGTATTTGCAAATACCTGATTACAAAATAAATGTTGGTATTAAAAACTAATCTGTCCGGCCAAACCCTTTTGCTAGAGTTGGTTTTGTATGTATCACCGGTAAATAGTGCTTTTTTAATTGATTCCATCCTAAAAAGATATAAAAACAGATAATTACTGAATTAAAGTTTTAATACAAATCAGGTTTAAAAGTAAAAAAATATTTTGTATTGGGATTGATTTAAAAACAACACTCTTGTATTAATTTTAAGCCCTGGTTGTGATTAATTTTTTACTTAGTTGATTTATAGATTGATGGAAGGAGAAATCAATAAATAATATTAAAATTAAAACCAATTTTAATCAATGATAAGCCATGCAAATCAAACAACAAATTAATTTTAGTTATTTTAGTGCCAAATACTTTTTAATATGAATAATTTCTATAACCTATCGGTCGAAGAAACGATCTCTCAGTTAAAATCAAATTTAACTGAAGGATTAACAACTCAGGAAGTAAAACAAAGACTTCTGGAACATGGATATAATCAGCTGGAGGTAAAAGGCAAGAAAAGTTTTTTAAAGATGTTTTTTGGCCAGTTTAAAAGCTTCATGATTATCATTTTGCTTGTTGCCGCCATTATATCAGGGATAGTTGGTGTTATGGAGGGAGAAGGACTTATTGATACTTTTGTTATTCTTGGTATTTTAGTTTTGAACGCGTTTATTGGCGCATATCAAGAGAAAAAGGCAGAATCATCACTTGAAGCATTAAAAAGCCTTGCAGCACCTGAAACAAAGGTTTTACGTAACGGAAGTGTTAGCGTAATAGCCACTCGTGAGCTAGTACCAGGCGATATTGTTATTCTCGAAACAGGTGCTGTTATTCCGGCTGATTTAAGATTGTTTGAAGCAATAAATCTTAAAATTCAGGAATCATCATTAACAGGCGAATCGCTACCTGTAGATAAAATATCTGATACACTCAATAAAAATGATATTTCTCTTGGAGATAGAATAAATATGGCATTTTCAAGTGGAATGGTAACCTACGGAAGGGGCAGAGGTATTGTTGTTGCAACAGGAATGAATACAGAGGTTGGTAAAATCGCTGACCTTTTAAAAAATACTATCGATACCGAAACACCAATGAGTAAGCGTCTTGAACAGCTAGGTAAAGTTTTAGGTATTGCTGCACTGGTTATTTGCACCGTGATATTCCTGGTAGGTATTTTATATGGAAATTCAGTGTTAACTATGTTTATGACTGCTGTTACTCTTGCCGTTGCAGCCATTCCCGAAGGCTTGCCAGCTGTTTCTACTGTTGTTCTTGCTATCGGCGTTCAACGTTTGGTTAAGAAAAATGCAATCATCAGAACACTGCCCTCAGTTGAAACATTAGGCAGCGCATCAGTTATATGTTCTGATAAAACTGGTACACTTACGCAAAATAAAATGACTGTGGTTCAAACATATGTGAACCATTTACCAAAAGTAATTGATAGAAAAAAAGTTGATGAACCCCTAAATGATGAGCAAAATCTGCTACTCTCAATTTCTTTGCTTTGTACCGATGCTTTTATAAAGAAAAATTCGGATGGAACATATAATTTTTCTGGCGATCCAACAGAAACGGCTCTGCTTGATTATGGAATTCATTATGGTAGTTTTAAAGATGATTTTGAGAAAAAATATCCACGAATCGAAGAGATTCCCTTTGACTCAGAGCGAAAACGAATGACTACCGTTAATAAAATGTCTGAAAAACTATTTCGTATTAATGTAAAAGGTGGTCTCGATGAGATATTGAGTGTATGTAGCAAAATCAACATAAATGGTGAAATCAGAAAAATTACATCAGAGGATATTGAAAAAATAAAGTCATCGAATGAATTAATGGCTGATTCGGCTCTTCGTGTTTTAGGAATGGCTTATAAAGATTTGGAGGAACTCCCTCAGAAAATCGAAATTACAACATTAGAAAAAGATCTTGTATTTATTGGTTTTATAGGTATGATTGATCCTGCAAGACCCGAAGTAATTGAGGCTGTTAAAAAATGCAAGACAGCAGGAATTCGCCCTGTTATGATAACAGGTGACCATAAAAGTACTGCTTTAGCCATAGCTCGTGAAATAGGTATTTATCAGGATGGAGATCATGTAATTACCGGTTCTGAATTAGAAAAGATTAGTGATGATGAGCTGTACAATGATATAAAAAAATATTCGGTTTATGCACGTGTGGCTCCTGAACATAAAGTACGGATCGTAAAAGCATGGCAAAAGCATGACGAAGTTGTTGCCATGACAGGTGATGGGGTAAACGATGCCCCTGCGCTTAAGCAAGCTGATATTGGAGCTGCAATGGGTATTGTGGGTACTGATGTAGCTAAAGGAGCTGCCGATATGGTACTTACCGATGATAACTTTGCAACAATTGTTACGGCTGTTGAAGAAGGACGCAGAATTTATGATAACATTCTCAAAGCAATTCAGTTTTTACTTTCAACAAACGTTGGTGAGATATTTCTGCTGCTTATAACATCAGTTTTTAATCTGGGTGTTCCATTGCTTCCTATTCATATTTTATGGGTAAACCTGGTAACCGATAGTCTTCCGGCTTTAGCGCTTAGTATTGATCCTCCTGTAAATGATATTATGAAACGTAAACCACGCAATTCGAATAATGGAATAATGACAAGAGGCATGATTTGGAGAGTTATGTATCAAGGCTTAATGATAGGGCTTATACCTCTTGCTGCTTACCTTATCGGATTAAGAGATGGTGGACCTAAATTGGGTCAGACAATGGCTTTTGCATCACTAATCTTTGCTCAGCTAATACATGTTCGTAATTTGCACTCGAATACAAAATCGTCATTCGCGATTAACCCACTGAATAACTTGTACCTGATTGGAGCAATTGTAATTTCAGCTGCAATGGCGCTGGTAGTTTTACTTGTTCCGGCAATTAGTAAAATATTTAGCCTAACCACAATGGATTCGCAGCATTGGATTATAGTACTTACTTTATCCCTTATACCTATTATTATTGTGGAATTATTTAAATTATTCAGAATAAATGGAACTCGTAAAGAGAATTAATCATTATACTATTTAACCCAGACTAATTGTGGCAAAGAACAGATTTTTTGGTTTTAACAGAAATGTACTATTTACAGGACTTACCAGTTTTTTAACAGATACATCCGTTAAAATGGTTTATTCTGTGATGCCTATGTTTTTAATGTCAATTGGAGCATCAAAAACAAGCTTGTCAATAATTGAGGGTATTGCAGAAAGTACAGCTTCTTTAATAAAAGGATTGTCAGGGTTCTGGAGCGATAAGATTGGTAAAAACAAACCTTTCATGATAATAGGCTATGGATTATCAGCTCTGATTATACCGCTCTATACATTTGTTTATACGCCGATGCAAGTTCTATATCTTAGATTTATCGAAAGGTTTGGCAAAGGAATAAGAACAGCCCCTCGTGATAGTCTCATTGCCGGATCAATCACCAATGGTGAATCTGGAAAAAGCTTTGGTTTACAAAAAGCAATGGACAATAGCGGAGCAATTGCAGGGCCGTTGGTTGCTTTTGCTTTGTTGGCTTTTTTACCAGGAAATTACAAAATCGTTTTTTTATTGGCTGGAATACCTGCGATACTTGCCATCTTTGTAATTATTTTTGGTATTAAAGAAGCTAAAAAAAGCAAACATGAGTTGGTTAAGAAATTTCATTTTAAAGACTTTCCTTCGAAATATTACTTCTTTTTGGCTATTGTATTTGTTTTTACATTAGGAAATTCGACTGATGCTTTATTATTGGTTAAAGCCAACGAGGTAGGAGTCAAGGTTGCATTTATTCCTCTTGTTTACTTAATTACAAATCTCTTTTCAGTAATTTTTTCAATTCCGATAGGTAAACTTGCTGATAAAGTAGGTAAAGAAAAAATTCTGGTTTTTGGTTATATAATTTATGCTATAGTATATTATGGATTTGGTTTAACATCAAACATCGGAATTATAGTTTTGCTATTTGCATTATATGGATTGTATTCTGCAGCAACAGATGGAATTCAGAAAGCATTTGTTTCAGATATTATTGATAAGAACAAAAAAGGCACAGGGTTAGGCATTTATAATGCTCTACTTGGCATTACATTGCTTCCGGCAAGTATTATCGCCGGATTACTCTACGACAGGGTAAATTCAAGTATTCCATTTTATTTTGGGGCTGCTACAGCTATTCTTTCAGCCATGCTGATGATGTTTTTCATTTATTCTAATAAACGATCAATTAAGCCTAATTTATAATAAAAAACTCCGAACAGATAATTTCTATTCGGAGTAAATTTTGATTTAAAACTTAAAAAATCCAGTCTATCTGGCTATTGTTAAAAGTTGAACAACTGATTTATTATTGTCTATTATTTTAATATAATAGTTTCCATTCATTAATTCTGAAATATTCACTGGTATATCTGAGTTAATATTCTCCTTTTTGTAAACCATTATTCCTGCTGTATTATAGATTAAAATTTGTGCATTCTTAATATTCGAGATAGATATGTTTTCCTTTGCAGGATTTGGATATATTGCAATGTTATTTACTGGATTAATTTCTCCAAAACCAGTATTTATTGAAACAACAATTGCTAATTCTGAAACTGGTCCAACACCACAAACATTTGAAGGTGTAACTCTTATTGTATCAGTTTTCGGAGATCCAGTAAAAGTTATATTAATTGAGTTTGTGGTTGAACTGCCAGCCCATTCTGTTGGAACTTCCCAGTTATAAGATACATAGTTTTGAGCAACAACAGAGTAATTAAATGTTTCACCTGTCATAACCGAGGTATCACCGGTAATGTTTCCCAAAGACGCTAATGACTGGCAAATAGATGTGATTTCTAAATTTGATGGTGTACCATCACCACAGGTATTACTTGGAGTAACTGTTATTGTTTCTGTGCTTGGGGTTAAAAAGGTTATTTCAACACTATTATTATTTGTCACTTTTGTCCAGGCAGTTGGGATTTCCCATATATATGATAAATTATCAACTAATGGTATGGAATAAGTTTTTGTTTCAAAAACAGCAGTACTTGTTTCTCCTGTAATTGTGCCTAATGAACCAAGCGGGGATTCAACATAAACAATATCTGTTTTTGTTATAGAATCCAAATCAGCATCTTTTGCACAAATTAATTTTACTTCTTTATTTCCACTAGTATTATATTTTATTGTATGTGGTCCAATACCAATTGCCGTTGCTGGTAATGCCCCCTCTCCAAAATACCATGTCCATGAATCAGGCGAACCAAGGGAGTTATCTGTAAATATTACAGATGAATCGTTAGTGCAAACAATGGTTTTATTTATTTTGAAATCTGTAACGATTTGCAGATTTCCATAATGCCACATTCCATCAGAATATTGGTCTGAATTAAAACCACCTGCCCAAATAGCTTTTTCGCTGGCCGCACCAATCGAAGTAAATTGAAAACTCTTATAAAACTCAGCAAATTCGGTAAAAGTACTTCCATTATCTGTACTATACGATACACCCATAAATGGTGTCGATGCATCCACACCGACTGAAATTAACTTATCTGTTCCGGGAATAAATGTAAATCCTGCTGTATAAAAATTCCCTGCAGGAGTGAGCGTATTCCAGGTTTCCCCACCATTGGAAGTAATATATTGAATCTTGTTATTTCCTTCACCACGACGTTGAATAATACCGGTATTTGGATCTTTAAACGATAATTCGAAACTTGCATTTGTAATAGGTGTTTGATAAGCAACCCAGTTTAATCCTTTGTTTACTGATTTATAGATTCTACCTTTATTAGTAGCAAACCAAACAATATCACCAACTACTGCATAATAACCAACGGTACCATATTCATCTGTTAAATTTGCAGGGATATTTGCTTGTGGAACACGTGCCCATGTTTCGCCACCGTTGGTTGTAGTGTAAATCTCAAAATAGCCTTCATTTGGATCGCCCATGCAAAATCCATTATTAGTATCCCAAAAATGAACCACATTAGGAAATCCATTTGGAGCAGCAAAAGTTGCAGTTGATTGGTGAACCCATGTTGAACCTCCATCAGAAGTTTTAGCAATTTTACCTCCACCACTAGGCCCAAACAATGCGACCCAAGCATTATTTTCATCCACTGCACTAATCATAGCGGCAGAATAATCAGTGGTATTCGCTGCATTTATTGTACCTGAAACCCAATTTGTGCCACCATCAATAGTCCTTGTAAAGTCTTTAATCTTTTCGTTTTTTCCAGATCCATCATAAGCCACTGCCCATGCTGTTCGGCTATCAACAGCAGAAATAAACTGAATTCCTCTCGAAGGTGCTCTGAATGAGCTTGCTTGCTTTGTCCAAAGCATATCCTGATTTGCAACACCTGGTTTTATACCAATAATCATAGAATTTGATTCATCAAATTCCATTGAGCCAGGATTCATTGCGTTTGCAGCAAAATATCCATTATAATAACCACCCCAACCCCAATTAATGTGAAGTTTATCTGATGCATCGTAGCCATCGCAGACCCATGCATGTCCTCCAGCTGCAGCACTACTGCCATCATAATAAATTGGTCTGCCATTATCTAGTTCGTTTTTTGCAAGGGTTATCCATTCATTTATGTTTGCCACATTAAAACCATAAATCTGAATACTGCTTGGATCATATTTAAAATAAGACGTTAATGCATATAAAACATCTGTGCTCATTGCACCAGATCCATCAGGATCGTAATTCATGTCAACAGAAACGCCTGCATGATAACATAATGTAGCAACAGCTGTTTTTTGTGCTAATGTGCTTCCTGCAGATAAAACATTTGGCATATTAGACCAATCATAAGTTGCTGATTGAAAATCAGCATATTGCTCGCCATAAGATGGATTTCCAGATGGAATATATTTATGCCAACCATTTCCCGCCGTTGGCCATTCATGGTAATTCATAATTTGCGACATAGCAGTGGCTACACAGCCTGTTGGGGTTCCTGTAGGACAAAGTTGGTTGTAATAAGGCGATTGATCCCAAGTTGTAGTTAATAAAGGAGTCACAGCTTTTGTTGTTTTGGGGAAAATCCCATTTCTATAATCAACCCATAATTGCTGGATTTCAGGTGAGGATTTTTTTTGTTGTTTTAATAATTCAATTTGTTTATCATACCTATTAAGATAATGTAATATAGTAGGGTTATCAATATGTTCTTTGGTCTTACTAGTTGTTGAATATCCTAAGATAGGGTAGGCTAAATTATCAGCTGAAACAATAACAAATCCGCCCATGTTAAAAGAAAAAATGTAAAATGAGGTTTCTTTTTTATATTTTTGCTCAAACACACTATTTACCTTGATTTCAGAGAAACCTTTGGATGTTTTGTTGGCAAAAAATTTTTCAGCAATTGACTGAGCTTCTTGCATTGTAACATGATCAGCAAAGACCATGATTGCACAAATTAGTAATAAGAATGTGGTAAAAATCTTTTTCATTATAATTATAATTAGGTTAATAATTGTTTCTTAAATAATTAACAAAAATATAAAAAGTACCTAAATAAAAAAGCATAAGTTCATCCTTATGCTTTTTTATATATGAATAATCTGTTAATTACTTTTCAACCTCAATTAAAACATCATCTTTCATTACAGTATCTTCAGGTGCAAAATGAATGCTTTTTATTTTACCATCAATATTCGAAAGTATTTCGTTTTGCATTTTCATTGCTTCGAGTATAAGCAATGGCTCACCAGCTTTAATAACCTGATTTTCTTCAACTAATAACTCAATAATTTTTCCTGGCATTGGAGCTTGTATTTGTTCTATTTTCGAATCAACTTTATTTTTATCAAGATATCGCTTACGTTTGAATGAGAATGGCGATTCAACAGATATTGAATAACTAACCCCATTAACCGAGATTTCGTATTGGTTTTGGTTTTTATCGGTAATCTCTACCTGGTATTTTCTGCCTTTCCAGGTAATAAAAACAAATCCATTTTTATCCGAAACTATTTCAACAGCCTCTTTATCTCTGCCATCTTTAATAATTAAATCTTTCGGATTAAGAAATTCATATTTCTTTTTCCCTACACAGGCAATGAATTTTTTATCTTTTGGTTTTATTGCTATCATTTCTAAACGTTTTCTGTATTAAATTGATTTTAACCTCTTGTTTAACAACCAGGGAGTCATGTTTTTACCTTTTTCGTAATCCACATACGTATCCTTTTCTTTATCCAGTTCCGCCTGATGGTTTATAGCTGCCCAGAATGCAGCGATAAGTTCTTCATCGGGCTCTCTGAAAAATAATTCGGTCATATCTTTTTCTATAAAAGCTGTGGAGATATTGCCACTTATAAACTTAGGATTATTTAGCACAGCCTTATGAAATGGAATGGTTGTTTTTATACCTTTAATATTAATTTTGTTGAGTGATGATAATGTGTTTGCAATAGCTTTCTCGCGGGTTTCGCCAAAGCATATTAATTTGGCCAACATCGAGTCGAAATAGGGAGTAACTACCGATCCATCGGTTACACCAGTATCAAACCTGCAATTTTTTGTCTTGGTAATCTGAATTTTTTCAATAGTTCCCAAGTTAGGAGAGAACCCAGCCTGAACATCTTCTGCATTTATTCTACATTCAATGGCCCATCCATTAAACTGAATGTTTTCCTGCTTAAGAGTAAGTTTCTCGTCTTGTGCAATTCGTATTTGCCACTCAATAAGATCAAGACCAGTAACCATTTCGGTAACCGGATGTTCAACTTGAATACGAGTATTCATTTCCATAAAATAATAGTTCCCCGATTCATCAAGCAGAAATTCTACTGTACCAGCATTTTTATAGTTTGAGGCCTTTGCAATTTGAATTGCTGAGTTTCCCATCTTCTCTCTAAGTTCATTATTTAAAGCACTCGATGGTGATTCTTCGATCAGCTTTTGATGTTTTCGTTGTATTGAACATTCGCGCTCACCAAGATGGATAATATTGCCATGATGATCGGCCAGAATCTGAAATTCAATATGACGTGGGTTTCTAACATATTTCTCCATAAAAACAGAAGGATCAGAAAATGCTTTTTCGGCTTCATTCTGGGCCATTTTAAACATTTTCTCGATCTGATCGACTGATTCTACAATCCTCATCCCTCGACCACCACCACCCGATGCAGCTTTTAAAATTACCGGATAACCAATTTTCTCGGCAACTTGTTTGGCATGTTTTGGATTTTTTATATTTCCATTGCTCCCTTCCAACAATGGAACATTATGTCGCGATGCTATTTGCTTTGCTATTGTTTTGTTTCCAAGTTTATAAATAGCATCAGTTGTTGGACCGATAAAAATTATACCTTCATCAATACATTTCTGTGCAAAATATGGGTTCTCGGCCAAATATCCATAACCAGGGTGAATAGCATCAATATTATTTTCCTTTGCTGATGATATAATTCGTTCAATATCGAGAAACTCAGGTATATCGCTGATTATTTCGGTAAAATCAATAATATGATCCATAAACTGCAAGTAATAAGCGGTAGGTTCTTTACTGGTTTTTATACCATATATTTTTATTCCCAGCTTTTTGGCAGTCTCCGAAATACGAATTGCAATTTCTCCCCGGTTTGCTATTAATATGGATTTAATTTTTTTCATTTTGATTTAATTAAACTGATTATAGAGGAATATTGGCATGTTTTCTTGCCGGAGGATCAATATGTTTATTCTCAAGTGATTCGAAAGCTATAATCAGCTTTTTTCTTGTCTCTGCAGGATCAATAACTTCATCAATATATCCTTTTTCATCGGCAATGTATGGGTTTGCTATTTCCTGACGATATTTTGCCGCCAATTCTTTTTTAAGTTTTACTGGATCTTCAGATTGCTGAATTTCACGTCGATACAATATTGATACCGCTCCTTCGGGCCCCATAACTGCTATTTCTGCCGAAGGCCATGCAAAATTATAGTCACCACCAAGGCTTTTGCTATTCATTACACAAAATGCTCCTCCGTATGATTTACGAAGTATTACAGTAATTTTTGGAACACTAGCTTCGCTATAGGCAAATAAAAGCTTTGCTCCGTGTTTTATTAATCCGCTATGCTCCTGATCTACACCGGGTAAAAATCCGGGAACATCTTCTAATGTTAGTATTGGGATATTAAACGCATCACAGAAACGTATAAATCGTGCTCCTTTAAGTGATGAATTAATATCAAGCACTCCAGCTAATACTTTTGGCTGATTTGCAATAATACCAATTGCTTTACCATTTAGCCTGGCAAATCCCACTACCAGATTCATGGCAAAATGTTCAGAAACCTCGAAAAAGGAGCCTTTGTCAATTAATATATCAATAACTTGTTTAATATCGTATGGTTTGTTGGCATCATCGGGTATAATTGCTCTTATTTTTTCATCAATACGATCTCTTTGGTCATTGGTTTCAACAAAAGGTGGGTTTTCGAGGTTGTTCGAAGGAAAAAAAGAAAGCAATTTTTTTACTCCTAACAAGGTATTTTCTTCATCTTCATAAATAAAATGAGCTACACCACTTTTTTTAGCATGAATTTCGGCTCCTCCAAGATCCTCGAACGAAATCTCTTCATTTAATACTTCCCTTACAACATCTGGCCCGGTAACAAACATATAGCTTGTTTTTTTTGTCATAAAAACAAAATCAGTGAGTGCAGGGGAATAAACAGCTCCACCTGCAGCAGGCCCAAGTATTACAGAAATTTGAGGAATTATGCCCGAAGATTGAACATTACGATGAAAGATGCCGGCATAACCCGAAAGACTGGCAACGCCTTCCTGAATTCTAGCTCCTCCTGAATCAATTAAACCAATAATAGGTGCACCAACTCGTAAGGCAAGATCCTGAACTTTCATTATTTTTTTTGCATGAACAGAGCCAAGCGATCCGCCCATTACTGTAAAGTCCTGCGAATAAATATAAACCAATCGTCCGTTTATTCTACCATAACCAATAACAACACCATCACCAAAGGCTGAATCAATTTTTCCAAAACCAGTATCAGGTGTGGCTGAAGTTACGAATGCATCAAGCTCTTCGAAGGAGTTCTTATCAAATAACAATGCTATTCTTTCACGTGCATGTAATTTACCTTTATCATGTTGTTTTTTTACTTTATCAGGACCATTCTGAGTTTTAAGTCGTTCAACCCTGTCTTGAAAATTTTTAAAGATTTTGCCGTTTATATCCATAGTAAACTTATAAGTTCCTCAATTAATAGCATGTTATTTAACATATTTTAATTTCTTTACATGTTTTTTTACAACTTTTGAAATACTATTAACGTGAAGAATTTTAGTGATTTAGGTTTGAAAAATATATTTAAAGATCTTACTATATATTTAAATAATTAGGAATGTAAATATATAAAATTTTTAAAACCAACATATTTATACTTGGTAATAATAATAACAAATTATATAAGCAAATGTTTATTAGTGTACAATAAGCTAGCATACAATACGATATGAATAAAATATTAAAAGAATAAACTTCGTTGAGCAATAGCACCTTCATGTTCTAAAAGCCATTGTTTTTTGAGTAATCCTCCAGCATAACCGGTTAATGATCCATCATTTCCTATAACGCGATGGCAGGGTATAATTATTGGTATTGGATTTTGTCCGTTTGCAGTTCCAATGGCTCGAACAGCCTTTTCATCACCCAGTTGACGTGCAAGTTCGATATATGAAATGGTTTTACCATAAGGAATTTTCATTAAGTTGTTCCATACACGACCCTGAAATTCAGTTCCATCAGGATTAACAGGAACAGTAAAAACTTTTCGCTCACCTTTAAAATATTCATCAAGTTGTAAAACGCATGTTTTAAGATGATCGGGCATTAAATCTACTTTAAAATATTCATTGGAAAATAAAATCTGAGTAATATATGCATCGTTGGCAATAATTCGCAAATGACCAATAGGTGATTTTAAATAAGCTTCGAACATTTTTACGATATTATGTTTTTTATATGCTCTTCAGGAACACCTGTTTTTTCTGCAATCTGTTTTGAATCTAATCCATTGTCGTTTAATCGTCTAATAAAAACCTCAAGTTTCTCGCCAATTTCGATTAAATTATTATCCGGATCGAGTATTCTTATTGTTCGTTGGCCCCATTTTTCCTCAATTATATCATGCATCAAAGGAACTTTGTTGTCTTTGATTAATAAAAGGGCTTCATCCATTTGAACTGTTTCAAAACAAATCTCAAATGCTTTATTTGCGCTCGCAGCATTGTAAAAATTATTGTGTAAGTAATGCCAATCCGGAGTTTGCCATAGTGTGATGCCTCATTTTAGCAAAACATTATTTCCAAAATCGTACTCAATTTCCTGATTTAATAGGTCACAATAAAAATGCTTGGAAATATTAATATCCTTAACAAAAAGGACTGATGAATGAAATTTCAGGTTCATAAAAATATAGAAGCCATAGTTTTCTATGGCTTTAAATTAATTTGCTTTTAATTCTTTTTCGAGTATTGCTTTTATCTCAGCTAATTTATCATCATCAAAACCAGTTGCCTCAAAAATAATTACACCATCACGGTTCAGTATAATATTTCGTGGAATATACTTCGTTGCAAATTTCGTATAGATTACCTTATCCGGATCTGGAATAATCTCAAAAGTGTATTCCCATTTGGTTCTGAACGAATCCATTTCTGCAATTGAATGTCCTCTGCCAAAAACAAAAAACTCGAAATCTTCAATGTGATTATATTTTTTCCAGATTTCATTATGAATCACGGGTAATTCTTTAATACAGATAGGACATGAGGTTGCGAAGAAATTCATAAAAACCACTTTACCTTTTAGATCAGAAATCTGAACTGTATCTGTGTTTCGAATAAAATTAAAATCTGGAACTGATTGTCCTACTAAAACCAGAGTTGAGTTTTTAACATCCATATCAATGGCCTGCTGTTCTTTTTTTTCTTTTGTATTACAGGAGTATACAATTGTTGTAAAGCAAAATAGCGATAATAGTAGTTTTTTCATACTTGATTTAATTAAATTATTAAACGAATAAATATACAATAACAAACCAAAAAAAAGCAAAGAAGGATAAAAGTAAATTAAAAAATTACGAACTTGAGAAAAAAAAGAAAAAATGCCCGACCAACTTAATTATTTAATTGAATTTATTTGTAAATATGTTGATTTTACTGAGAATGATTTAAAATCGATTGATGGAAAAATTGATTTTTTAAATCTAAAGAAAAATCAGGTTTTTATTAACCAGGGCGATATTGCTGATCGTATTGCTTTTACAAATAAAGGGTATTTAAGAGTGTATTACTTTTTCGATGGAGAAGAAATTACCCGCGATATTACTCCTTTGCATTCTTTTGCTACAGCCTTGCCTAGTTTTATCTCCAAAAAACCATCGTACGAGATTATTTCTGCTATTACAGATTGTGAACTTATTACTATTTCAAGAGAAAACCTTGAGTTTTTATATTCCAATTATCCAAAGTGGGAGCGATTGGGCCGACGAATTATGGAAGAAATGTTTGTTGAATCGCAACGCCGCATCTATTCATTTATTACCGAAACAGCCGAAATCAGGTATAAAAAGCTGCTAAAACAATATCCCGAAATGATTCATGATGTTCCTTTAAAATATATTGCAGATTTTTTGGGTATTAAACTACAATCTTTAAGCCGGCTGCGTAAAACTATCGATTGGTAAATAATTCATTTTATTTAACAAATGTTAAACGGTTTTTACTTCTTTTTTCGGACATTTGAATAAAGTTCATTTTAAAATTACTGTACCATGAAACGATTATTTGACGAACCATTTGAAAACCATTACGATATTATTATAATAGGTGGTGGTATTTCAGGAGTAAGTGTTGCCTACGAAGCGGCCACAAGAGGACTAAAAGTAGCGTTGTTCGAAAAAGATGATTTTGGACAAGCAACTTCAGCAGCTACATCAAAGTTAATTCATGGAGGATTAAGATATCTTAAAAATTTTGAATTGGGATTAGTTAGAGAATCATTAACCGAAAGGAGAGTTTGGGAAAACATTGCTCCTAATTTTGTTTACCCTATTCCTTTTATGGTGCCCACCTATAATAACTTAAAAAACAGCAAGGTAATTTTATTTATTGGGATGATGCTTTACGATATTCTATCGTACGATAAAGCCTGGACTTGGGATAAATCAAAAAAACTTCCCTTGCATAAAACTATTGACACAAATAAAACATTGCAACTCGAAACCTGTGTTCCTGGTAAAAACCTTACCGGATCAAGTATTTACTACGATTGCCAGAATATAAATCCCGAAAGATTAACATTGGGTGTTTTAAAATCGGCAATAAGCCTTGGAGCTCAGACTGCTAATTATGCAAAGGTTAAGTCATTTATCAGAAATAATAATAGTGTAAATGGCGTTAATGTTGTCGATCTGTTAACTCAAAAGGAATATAGTTTTACTGCCGACTTAACGATTAATTGCACCGGACCATGGACTGATATTGTTTTAAATTCAGCCAATTCAGATTCAAAAACCGATCATCATATTTGCAGATCAGAAGGCATCCATATCATTACAAAAAAACTTTGTAATAAACATGCCATTACTTTTATGACCAAAGATGGCCGTCATGTTATGATAATGCCATGGCGAGGTCATACCTTAATTGGTACAACCGATAAAGTTTACAAGGGAAATCCAGATGAGTATGTGGTAACTCGCGAAAGCATCCAAGGTCTTATTGATGAAATTAACGAGAACTATGGCTTTGAAAAGCTAAAATACTCCGATATTCAATTTGCTTATGGTGGTTTGCGTCCTTTGGTTGATGATCAGACCAAAGAAACTTACGAAACATCTCGCAAATACGAGATCTTCGATAATGCAAAAGAAGGCCTTGATGGATTAATTACTGTTGAAGGTGGAAAATATACTACCTCCAGAAAACTGGCAAGCCAGGTTTTAAAGGTTGTAGCTAAAAAATGGAAAAAAGATCTTGGACTATCTATTACAAATTCACGGTATTTGATTGACTCTGATATAAAAAATATGGAAAGCTTTATTAAACAGCTGGTTTTACGATATCCACAGTTTTCAGAGGCAACTATAAATTATATCGGTCGTAATTATGGATTACAATGTCATACGATTTTCCGATTGGCAATGTACGATAAGCCCTTGGCCGAGGTTCTGAATGACGATGGTGAGATTCTTGCCGAGGTGGTTTATGTTATTAAAAAAGAGATGGCTTTTACTCTTTCTGATATATTGTTTCGCCGAACAGGAATTGGAACTCTCGGATTCCCTGGTAGTAACACCTTTAACTTAGTTGTTAAAACGGCAAAAGAACAGTTAAAATGGGATGATCAAAAAACACAGAGTGAAATTGAACAGGTAATGAAAATCTTTAATCTACCTAAGTAAATATAAGTAATCGGAAGGACCAGTAACCAGTAACAATAAACAATAAACCATTTATCCAATGAATACTTACCGCGATATTTTTAAATGGGGCGATAAACGTGAAACAGCAATAGATTTAGGAACTCAAAAGATTATAACTGATACATTCGGATATTCATCAAACGATTTGGAGCAAAAATTTTTGTTAGGCGATAAAAATGTTGTTTTAGAGAAGAAATGTGATTTAAATCAACCTATTCTCGATCAATTTAAAGAAATCGTTGGAATCGAAAACATAAAAACAGATGATTATTCCAGAGCATCACACGCCTACGGAAAGTATTATGCTGATCTATTAAAACTTAGAAAAGGTGAAATACCTTCTCCGCCTGATGTAATTATTTATCCGAGAAACGAAGATGAAATTATCAGGATTGTTGAGATTTGTAATACTCAAAAAATTGCAATTACTCCATTTGGTGGCCATTCATCGGTAACTCGCGGTGTAGAAACACCAAAAGGCGGTATAAGCTTAGATATTACAAAACATTTAAATAAGATTATTGAGGTTAACGAAACAAACTCTACGGTAACAGTTCAGTCTGGCATTTATGGACCCGCATTCGAAGAATATTTGAACAATTATGGAAAAAAATACACCTGTGGCCATTTTCCTCAATCATTCGAATATTCAACAGTAGGTGGCTGGGTTGCTGCAAAAGGAGCTGGTCAGGCTTCAACAGGCTATGGTAAAATTGATCACATGGTTCTTTCGCTTCGGGTTGTTACTCCAAAAGGACTTATCGTAACAAAAACCTATCCTGCAAGCGCACAAGGCTGGGATATTCACCCATTATTTATTGGTTCTGAAGGTACACTTGGAATTATTACTGAGGTTACCATGAAAATTAGAAAATATCAGCCAGAAAATACAAAACATGCTTCATTTATTTTTAAAGATTTTGAATCTGCTGTAATGGCAATGAGAACCGTCATGCAAAGCGGAATCGGTGTTCCTCATTTGTTTCGCATATCTGACCCCGAAGAAACTGATATTGCATTCAAAACTAAGAATTTTGAAAACTCGTTGGCCGATAAATTTTTAAAAACTATTGGGTACAAACCAGGCAATCGCTGTCTGATGTTTGTTTCAGTTGATGGTAGAAAAGAATACACTTGCCAGGTTATATCATCAATTAAAAAGATTGTTAAAACACACGGGGCATTTTATATTGGCGCTTCACCAACAAAAAAATGGCTTGAGCAGCGATATTCAAGCGCTTATCTTCGCGATCCTTTAATGGATCTAGGAATCATGACTGACACTCTTGAAACAGCCGTTATGTGGGATAACCTGATTCCTCTTTGGTCTGCTGTTCGAAAATATCTGAAAAGCAGAGAAAAAACGGTTGCAATGGTTCATATTTCTCATGTATATGAAAATGGGGCAAACCTATACTTCACTTTTTTAAGCCCAATGGAGAAGGAAAACGAATTGGCTGATTATGAGAAATTTCATAAAGGGTTAGTTGATACAATACAAGCAAATAAAGGATCATTATCGCATCACCATGGTATTGGTAGAGCACTAGCACCATGGATGGTAAATCAATTAGGACAAAATATAATTGATCTTATGCAAGCTATTAAAAATGAATTAGATCCAAATGGAATTATGAATCCTGGTAATACACTCGGATTAAAACCATAGGAGTTGTTATGAGTCAAAAAAAATATGTTTTAGTAGTTGATGCAGGCACACAATCAATTCGTGCTGTTTTAATTGATTTGCAGGGAAATATCTGCGAGATCGAAAGAACAGAGATTGAACCTTATTTCTCAAATCAGCCAGGCTTTGCAGAGCAAGATCCTGAGTATTTATGGGATAAGCTTTGCGAAACAACTAAACGTCTAATTAAAAACACTTCGGTTGATATTGCTGATATTAAAGGTTTATCAATAACAACTCAACGAGGTACATTGGTTAACCTCGACAAAGAAGGAAAACCTTTGCGGCCTGCAATTATATGGCTCGATCAGCGTAAAGCAAAATTGCACAATTGGCCTAAGGGTATTGTAAAAAAAGGTCTGCAGATTATAAATATGTACGAATCGCTTGCGCATGCAATAAAAGATGGCGAGTCGAACTGGATTAAACAGTCACAACCCGAAATCTGGAACCAAACTCATAAGTATGTTTTTCTTTCAGGATTTTTTATTCACCGATTAGTTGGTAAATACCTCGATTCAATAGGAAGTACGGTTGGATATATTCCTTTTGATTATAAAAAGCAACGTTGGTCGAAGCCAGGCGAAATAAACGCTCGATTATTTCCAATTGAAAAGGAAAAACTTGTTGATCTTGTAAAACCATCTGATCTTATTGGTTATATAACACCTACCGCTTCAGAACAGACTGGTCTGCCTCAAGGATTACCAGTTATAGCAGCCGCAGCCGACAAAGCCTGTGAGGTTTTAGGATCAGGATGTAGCAACCCTGATATAGCTTGTCTTAGTTACGGAACAACAGCTACAATTGAAACAGTTAACAATAAATATATTGAGGTTATTCCATTTTTTCCTTCCTATCCAAGCGCAATACCAAATCATTACAATACTGAAGTTATGATTTACAGAGGGTATTGGATGATTAAATGGTTTAAACAAGAATTTGGTCATAAAGAAGTTGAACTGGCAAAACAATCAGGTAAATCTCCCGAAGAGCTTTTTGATGAAATGATTAAGGATATTCCGCCAGGATCAATGGGATTAACGCTACAGCCATATTGGTCTCCAGGAGTTAAAATCCCCGGAATCGAGGCTAAGGGCGCAGTTATTGGTTTTGGTGATGTTCATACAAGGGCTCATCTGTACAGGTCAATTCTTGAAGGAATTACCTATGCGTTAAAGGATGGTGCATTAAGAACAGAAAAACGTACAGGAGTAAAGATTCAAAAGTTAAGAGTTTCGGGTGGTGGATCGCAAAGCAAAAATGCTTTGCAAATGACAGCCGATATTTTTATTATGCAGGTCGAAAAACCTCATACCTACGAAACATCAGCTCTAGGTGCAGCAATAAATTGTGCTGTGGGTTTAAATCTGTACCCTGATTTTCAAACAGCTATTCAGAATATGTGTAGAATCTCTGAAACATATCATCCCAAACCTGAAAATACATTAATATATAAGAAATTATATGAAAATGTATATTCAAAAATGTACAAACAACTTAAACCTTTATATCAGAATATAAGAGAGATAACAAATTACCCAAGTACTAAGTTTTAGTTTATTTAAATTGTAATTTATTTCTACTATTTATTCATAATATCACGTCCAAAAGGAGTAAGGGCCAATGATGCAAGTTTAAAGTGTTGTAATCCAAAAGGGATACCTATTATTGTGATTAAAAGGATGAGCCCAAATAAAAAATGAGATAAAGCTATCCAGATTCCTCCAAATAACAACCAAATAATATTAAATAGAATATAAAGGCAACCGCCAGATCGTGCATTTTGCACGGTAGTTTTTCCGAAAGGCCATAAGGCAAGTACGCCAAGTTTAATGGTTTGTAAACCAAATGGAATACCAATAATGGTAATTATCAAAACCAAACTACCAATAAAATATTCAATTGCGATAATTATTCCGCCAAAAATCAACCATAAAATATTACCAAGAATTTTCATAGATATAATATTATACATTAAGTTTCTCACCTTCGCTTTTTGCAATAACAACGGCGCCACAGCTATCACTCCATACATTTGTTGCAGTTCTGAACATATCAAGAATACGGTCAACAGGTAAAATTAAAGCCATATATTCAATGGGTAATCCCAACACCTCTAAAATTATTGTAATCATAACAAGGCTTGCCATAGGAACGGCTGCAGTACCTATACTAGAGAATACAGCTGTTATAAGAACAATAGCTTGCTCCCTAAAACCCATTTCTACACCTTTTGCTTGTGCTATGAACATTACCACAGCAGCAATGTAAATTGCAGTTCCATCCATATTTACAGTTGCTCCAAGTGGTAAAGTAAAATTTGTAATTTTATTAGAAACACCAGATTTTTCATGCGTTTCTTTCATATTAAGAGGTAATGCTGCTGCCGATGATGCAGTTGAAAATGCAGTTATTAAAGTAGTTTTAACATTACTAAAATGTTTAAAAGGATTTGCCTTGCCAATAAATTTAGTTATTAATGGTAATATAATTAAGGCATGTATTAAAATTGCAGCTATTACAGTAAGCATGAACCACCCTAATTTGATAATCATATTTCCAAAATCGTTTTGTTCGGCGACTACTTTTACAATTAACCCGAATATACCAATTGGCGCGAGGTTAATAATCAGCATGGTCATTTTCATAAACAACTCAAAAAAAGCACTGAAAAAATCAGTTAACAAAACTCTGTTTTTGGTTTCAATTTTACTGATAAAAATACCTGCTATAATGGCGAAGAAAATAACCGATAAAAACTCATTTTCCGCCATTGATTTGAAAATATTCTGAGGAACAATCTGAATAAAAATAGTTGAAATACTTTGTTTTTGTATATTTATAGAATCGTTTATAGGAAGAGAAGTAATATCCATTCCAATACCAGGTTTAATAATATTGACCAATAATAAACCGATTAAAATTGCAAGGGTAGTTGTGGACAGATAATAGAGTAGGGTTTTTAATCCAAGCTTTCCAAAGTTGCTGTCATTACCCATGGTTGCAACACCCGAAATAATTGAACTTAATATTAAAGGGATTACAATCATTTTAAGCAAACGAAGAAAAATATCACCCATCCATGAAAAATAGATAACATAATCCTTGAATAATATTCCAATAAAAATAGCTAGAATAAAAGCAATTAATATCTGCCAGTGCAATGCAATCTTCTTCATAATACAAATATTAAAATCAATTTCTAAATGTAATAAATTGATAATATAAAAATATGAAGAATGGGAGTTAAGTTCGATTTTTTATTTCTTTTCAGATTTTAGTATTAAGAATAAGGGTTAGAAAATTAAACAAATAGTAAAATCTAAAGGAGTTAACAAAAGGCAATAAGAAAAAAGATATGATTGCACTATTTTAAACTTTTAATAAGTATTTTATATATAATATTACATATGTAAACTTACATTTAACTACGATTTAAATAAAATCAACCATTGATTTCACAATTGTGATCTTAACTTTTGTAACTGTTATTACAAATTTGGATTATCACTTTACATTGAATCGAATATGTATTCTATAAATTTATAGTAATCATTTAATCAATACTTTACAATATTATATTAATGTGTTTAATGTAATTTTTAAGGACTTAATAGTACTAAATGTCATTTAAACCTGATTTTTATTGCTTAAATATTTAATAACCAGTTATTAAACCTATAAATAGATTTATTTTATGTTATAATCCCAGAATAAGCCTATATTTTAAATAAAACGCTAATTAGTTAATAGAAAATGACAGAAAAATCATTCTTATTTTTGTAATAATTTATACTATTCTATTCAATCTTTTATTGTAAAGCAAGTACTTTACTAATATGATTATTAATTTATCTCTATAATCATAATATTCGCTAAGATTTTAATCCAAATGGTAATAATTATCATTTGGAACCTAAAATATTAGTATTCAAGATTTGTATTAAAACAATACAGAAAAATTATAATTCACATATGTAATTAATATAAAGTTACATATGTGTATTGTAAATTGTGAATTTGTATTTACATTTGTAGTTACGCTAATTTACAACTATGAATAATAGAATAATTCAGTTTTTAACAGCTAATAATTTAACATCAACAAGGTTTGCTGATATAATAGGAGTTCAGAGATCCAGTGTTTCTCACATTCTATCTGGTCGAAATAAGCCCAGTTTTGATTTTATTGAGAAAATGCTCATAGCCTACCCCGAGCTAAATGCACAATGGTTAATAACAGGTATTGGTTCAATGAAAATAAGCAGCACGAATACTTATGCAAATACGAATATTGAACCAGATTTATTTAATAATCCCATTGTTGAAGATAAAAAATCAACTGCGCCAGAATCAATTATTCAAAAACAGATTAATGAAACACCTCTTATAACCAATTCTCGCGAGGAAATTCTAAAACAAGCAAAAACTGAAACAAATGGATTAACAATTGAACGAATTGTTATTTTTTATTCAGATAATACATTTAATGAATATAAACCTCATTAAAAATATTATTTTCTACATTATCTTTGTCAGAAAACAATATGTATAAAACCATTATTCGTCCAGTTCTATTTCTTTTTCAACCAGAAACTATCCATCACTTAATTGTAAATGTCTTAAAATTTGGATTTAAAATCCCAGGTTTATCTAATATCATCAAATTCTATTACTCAGTAAATGATAATCGATTAAAAACTACATTTTTAGGTTTAAAATTCGAAAACCCAGTTGGTTTTGCAGCTGGATTTGATAAAAATGCCGAGGTTTACAATGAATTTTCAAATTTTGGATTTTCTTTTATTGAAATAGGCACTGTTACTCCTAAACCACAACCAGGAAATCCTAAACCAAGATCTTTTAGAATTGTTAAGGATAAAGGGCTGATTAACAGAATGGGATTTAATAATCACGGTGTTGATGCAGCTGTAGATCGTTTAAAAGGTAAAAAGCATAAAGTAATTATAGGTGGTAATATAGGTAAAAATACTTCTACTCCTAATGAAAATGCACTGGATGATTATGTTATTTGCTTCGATAAGCTTTATGATCATGTCGATTATTTAGTGGTTAACTTAAGTTGCCCCAACATTAAAGATTTGCACAAATTGCAGGATGCAGATTCTACAATAAAAATTCTTAACACCCTGATTAATAATAGAGCGGCAAAAGAAAGAAAAAAGCCAATTCTATTAAAAATATCACCCGATTTGACTGATAGTCAACTTGATGATGTAATTGAAACATTCAAGATTACCGGTATAGATGGCATAGTGGCAACAAATACAACCACCTCACGCGAAGGTTTATTAACAGACAAGGAAACCATCGAAAAAATATCAAATGGAGGACTAAGTGGAAAGCCTTTAACTAAACGATCAACAGAAATTATAAGATATTTAACCGAAAAATCAAATGGAACCATACCAATTATTGGCGTGGGAGGCATAATGACTGTTGAAGATGCCTTGGAGAAGCTCGATGCTGGGGCTTCATTAATCCAGGTTTATACCGGGTTTATTTATGAAGGACCTGGATTTGTAAAAAGAATTAATAAAGCACTGTTAAAAAGATTACAATAATCTCAATCATAAGTCTTTAAACAAAAAAACCTGATATTTCTATCAGGTTTTTTGTGATCCAGCTGGGGCTCGAACCCAGGACCCCATCCTTAAAAGGGATGTGCTCTACCAGCTGAGCTACTGAATCATTTTTTAGCGACTGCAAATGTAATATCTTTTGGTTTTATAACAAATATTTTTCAAATAAAATCACATAAAAAAATGTAAGCAACTGAAAATGTGTTTTATAATTTTTCATACTTATTTTATTAATTAAAAGAATCAACTCAAGTTTATAAAATAATTAGTTCTTTTAGTAGATTTGAATTCTAAAAACGATTGATAATGTACACCTCAGAAACACAAATAAGAGTAAGATACGGTGAAACGGACAAAATGGGTTATGTATATTACGGAACCTATCCGCTTTACTACGAAGTAGGGAGAACTGAATTAATGCGCAATTTCGATTTCCCATATAGCAGGATTGAAGAAATGGGCGTTATGTTACCAGTCATTTCTCTCGACATAAAATACTATAAAGCAGCTAAATACGATAACCTCTTAACCATTAAAACTACTATAAAAGAACTCCCCTCGGCCCGTATAACTTTTTATTATCAGGTTTATAACGAGCAAGGCGAATTGTTAAATGAAGCTTCAACCACACTGGTTTTTATCGATGAAAAATCAAGGAAACCCCGCAAAGCACCCGAAGCCCTACTAAACAGTTTATTACCTTATTTTAAGAAATAATCCACATTATCTTACTTTATTATTATCTGTCTATCAATATTTTAAATATCAAATTAAAAAAGTTGCAAAAATAATTGTAATGATTTTGAAATAGGTTCGTCTTGTTATTGAATTAAGCTTAATCAGAATTCATAAATAACATTAAAACTTTAAAATCATGAAAAAAATAGCAATTTTAGTACTGTTGGCAATTATTCCGGGCTTTATTATGGCTCAGGATGTTATTGATAATCTAATTAAAAAATATCAGGATAAGGATGGTTTTACCACCATTTTAATTCATAAAGATCTGTTTGAAATGGTCGCCTCAATTGATAATGATGAAGATCTGGCCAAAATGAAAGGAATGATCGAAAACATCAGGATAATTGCCATGGAAAGCGACTCGGTAAAGAATGTAAACTTCTATAAAGAAATTATTTCCCAACTTAATGTTAGTTCATATAAAGAACTGATGAAAATAAAACAAACCGGCGAAGATGTAATCTTTTATGCCAAATATAATAATAACCTTATCGAAGAGCTTTTACTTATTGCAGGCGGAAACAACGAAAATGCTGTGATTAGTATAAAAGGTAAAATTAACCTTAAAGATTTAGCCGCAATCTCAAAATCTGTTCATATTGATGGATTTGAATACATGGACAAATTAGATAAGGAAAACTAAAAAAGGGAGAGTATAAATCTCCCTTTTCTCGAAATTAATTAGTATTTTTCATCGAATTGATTTTGCTCCAGATGGATACCAATACATTTAAAAGCGTTGTTTTACCACTAAACCGAAAGCTAAGTGCATTTGCCTTTAGGTTTTTAAATGATC
Organism: Bacteroidales bacterium; assembly: GCA_034002805.1. GTDB lineage: Bacteria > Bacteroidota > Bacteroidia > Bacteroidales > UBA12077 > UBA12077. Next base: position 33,459 of record JAVEZW010000007.1, read on the forward strand.
AGGATGAAGCAAAAGATATTGTGCAGGATATTTATATTAAGCTTTGGAATTTACGCGATAAATTAGATGAATATAAAAGTATCGAAGCTTTGGCAATGAAGATGACACGTAACCTTTGTTTAGATAAAATAAAATTAAAGAAAACTATACCAATCAATCCAATAGTACAGCAGAATTTGATAGATGAAACCAAACAAAACGAATCGGAGCAAGAACTTTCAATAGCAGCAGGTAGAGCAAAAAAAATTATAGAGCTTCTTGATGAACCACAAAAATCTGTTATGCAATTACATGATATTCAGGGATATGATTATGATGAAATTGCTGAAATAATGGAAATGAACATAAACACAATCAGAGTTATTTTGTCAAGAGCCAGAAAAAAAGTTAGAGAAATACTCATGAACAAATATTATAATCATGAAAAAACAGGAAATGAAATCTCTTTTAGAGAAATACTTTAACGGAGAAACTTCAACTGAAGAGGAGAAAAAAATACTTGCATATTTTTCGGGAAATGATATTGATCCTGAGTTAAATGCTGAAAAAGTGTATTTTAATTTCCTTGAAAATGAAAAAAAACAATTATTGGCTCAAGAAGATATTTCTGAAAAAATTTGGGAAACGATTGAAAAGAGCGATAAAAAGCCAACTATTAATTTAAATCAGTTCACTAAATTTAGTAAGGTTATTCTCGCAATAGCTGCAGGCATTGTAATTACTATTGTTTCGGTAACTCTTATTAAATTTGAATATAGCAGTAAAAAAGATAATCAATTATTTTCTGACACATACAAGGATCCTGAAATAGCGTATCAGGAAGCAAAAAAGGCAATGCTCTTTATTTCAGAAAAATTAAATAAAGGTACCGACCCCATGCAAAGTCTAAAATCATTTAATGAAGGAACCGAAAACCTGGGGTTAATTGATAATATGGACAAAGGGCTTATTGAATTAAGACCAGTAAAATCAATCGAAAAAGTAGATAAATACATTAAAAAATAAATAAGATGAAAAAAGTAGCTTTAATACTCAGTGCATTATTTCTTTCTGGACTTTTGGCTGCACAAAATACTCCAGTAGATAATTTATTCGAAAAATATAGTGGAAAAGATGGATTTACATCAATCTATATTACAAGTTATATGTTCAGTATGTTTTCTGATTTGGAAACTGATGATCCTGAATTTGATGAGTTGGTAAAAAACTTAAAGGCGATTAAGATACTCGCAACTGATTCAACATATATTGGGAACGCAAATTTTTTTAAAGAGATTATTGATAAATTACCAAAAGATCAGTATAAAGAGCTTATGGTTATAAAAGAAAAAGATCAGGATGTGAAATTTCTTGTTAACGAGAAAAACGGAAAAATTATTGAGCTATTATTGATTGCTGGAGGAAAAGATGATAATGCCTTAATTAGTATTCAGGGAAATATCGATTTAAAGAATATTTCAAAATTATCAAAATCGATAAAAATAAATGGACTGGAAAACCTTGAGAAAATTGACAAAAAGTAACCCATATGAAAAATAGCATAATAATAGGTATAACATTCTTTTTTCTAATTTCTTGTGTAAAGGAAAACAGGCCCAGTTACAAGAAAAATGATTTATTTGGCGAATTTGATACACAACAGGGATTTGTTATAATGCATTTGCCACCGGTACTGTTTAAAATTATTTTAAATGCTAATAAGCAGGAGCAAGGCGACCAGAAAGAACTATTCGAAAAAATTGAGGTTATAAAGGTTCTTTTTTTTGAAGAAAACGACAAATCAATAAAAACCACTGACGTTAAAAACAATTTACTTGAAAAAATATCAGACGTAAACTATAATCTCTTAACCCAAATAGTAAATGATAGTACCAATATTAATATTTATTGTAAAGATGATCAGAGCATAATTAAAGAGTTGATTTTTCTTATGGTTTCGGATAAAGATGTGGTCTGTATAAATTGTGTTGGTAGTTTTGATAAAGAAGATGCCTTAAAACTTTATAAATCAATTGATACACAAGCAATAAAGATAAATGCAAATTAACCTGATTTTCCAAATATAAAAAAAGTGGAGTTCTTAGAATTTCACTTTTTTTTGGCATAAAACTTGAGAATAGAAAAAAAAGAAAAAAAATTACAACTCAATTGTGGATATTTTCGTTTTAGAATTAACAAAAAAAGAACCTTCAATTGGAACGTTTTATATTCAAAATGCATCTTAAAAGAAACTTGTTTTAAATAATCATAAATTAACCAAATACTATAATTATGAAAAATTTGAAAAAACTAATGGCTATTATACTGATGTTAGTATCAGTATTTTTCTTTGCGTGTAACGATGATGAAGAAAAAGATCCTTTAACACCAGAGGATGCAAAAATTGCACTAAATGACCTTGGCACGCAGATGGCAGCTGATATGGAAGAGATGATGAATGCTGATGGTATGAAAACTATTCAACTGTTAAATTCACTAAATGATCCATTTGCTCCAGCAACGGTAAAATCGGGCACAAGAACATCGGTTCTTCCAAACATTGAGAAATTCCTTATTCCTTCTCTAAAAAAGGATTTACAAAAATCAGCAATTGCTGTTTCCAGGTTTGTATTTGAAGAATGGACAGGAACTTATACCTGGGATAATGAATTAGGATTATGGAATCCAGAAGACCAACCAAATGACAGAATTATTTTGAAATTTCCTTCTGACTCCGCAAATATGGATGTTAATGATGCAACATTAACAATTCTTAATTATCAGGAAGAAATGTTTGTTGATGATGAAATGTATGAGTATTACCAGCCAACTGCTATTTCTGCTGATTTAAAAGTTAATAATGTACTTATTGTTGAAATCACATTTACTGCCTCTTGGACTGCTACAGGTGAGCCAGAAACATTAAATACAAGCGTATATTTAAATCCATTTACTTTTAGTGGTGGACTGATTGTTGGAACTACATCCGGTGCTGCCGATTTTGCAATCAATTACAATTCAAACAAATTATTATCCACCGGCATTGATGCTACATTTACCGATGCCACAAAAGAAATTCTAAAACAAATAAGTGGATACATCCAGTATAAAGAGGTTAAAGTTTCTGCAAGCATAAATGTTTCAAATATCATGGCTATTTTTCAAGAGCTTGAAACCAACCCTTCAGCATATGCTACTCCTGAAGAATTAATTAATGCAATTAACGATGAAATAAATGCCAAAATTACTAAAGATGGAGCATTGGTTGCAAAAATAGAATTAGTTCTTGCTACTGGTATGGATCCTGAGTTTCCAGTGGATATTGTTCTGGTATTTAGTGATGGTACCACAGAACCAGCACAACCATACTTCGTAGAATTTGCTTCAAGTATCGAAGGATTCTTAGATTATTTGGACGAATATTTTAATTAAAATAGATGATTTTCTAGGAAAAGGGCTTTTATAGCCCTTTTTTTATTATTTTTCGGTTATAATATTTACTATTTATAATGAATCAAGAGATTATTAATGAAGTAATTTTCAAAGCAACACGCAGCAGCGGAAGTGGAGGTCAGAATGTTAATAAAGTTTCTACCAAGGTTGAGCTTCGTTTTCTGGTTGAAGATTCTGAATTTTTAAGTATTGAACAGAAAGATAGAATCAAATTAAAACTAAAAAACAGAATATCACTCGAAGGATATCTTATAATTACTTGCGACACAGAGCGAACGCAACTAGCTAATAAAAAGAAAGTTACTGAGATTTTCTTTGAATTGATTGAAAAAGCACTCTACAAACCAAAAAAAAGAACCAAAACTAAACCTACCAAAGCTTCAAAAGAAAAAAGATTGAAAGAAAAGAAAATCAATTCTGAAAAAAAGAAATCGAGAAAAATTGAATAAAAGAACATACTCGAAGAATTAATTATCACATTGTAACCAGCTATATTATTTTAACCAATCTGAATCCTCTAATTCAAAAACTTCATTGACACTTTTTTCAAAAGTGTGTGCAATTTTCAATGAAAGAACTGTTGATGGGACGTACTTTCCAAGTTCAATTGCATTTATAGTTTGTCGACTTACAGAAACCAAATTGGCTAATTCAGCTTGAGTAATATTTTTTCTAGCTCGTTCAACCTTTAATAAATTTTTCAAAATTCTAATTTTAATTGAGTTACCTGACTAAATGAATTTCCATTTTTTATAGTAATTGAATATTATTACATAAACGATAAGCTGAAATTGTAAAATATAAAAGCCTTCTAATCTAACTCCACTATTAATAATAAGTAAAATTGAAGTGACAATCCAAGTAACTATAAGTGATTTTGCAAGGCTCATATATCTTAGCGTCTGAATAAATTCATCTTCTGTTTTTTCTTTAGAAAACATATAAAGAAGAAAACCACTAAATGAAAAAGACAAGCTAATCCATGTAAGTGTTTTGCTCGTTTCACTTGAAATAATCTTAAAATCTGACGCTACTGTAATTTCTGACTTGGCATCATTCCAACCATCTGCAAAACCATTACCTAAAGAATTTATACTAGCAATTATCGAGAGAATAAAAGCAATTATAACAAGAGATATTCCTATTTTTTTAAAATAATAAGGTAAATAAGTTTTCATATTTAAATAGTTTAAAAATTTTATACGACAAATGTAAAACATACATTACATATACACAAATAAACTTTACATATAGTTATGTAAAGCTTCCTTTATTTAAAGAATATTTTCGTAATGCGCTTGTCGATAAACTATTAATACGCAAATTTAAGTACAAAATGAAAAGTCACTAACAAACCTTATTTTAAAAGGGGCGATATTATTGAGCGAGAAACGGGTCTCGAATGCCGAATTTTACCAAACTTTGTTTGGTTAAAAATTCGAGCATCCTCGAAAAATTATGAAAATCTCCGATTTTCTATTTTTCGGGACCTGCGACCTTAAGCTTGGGAATTATTATTTTCGAATTTCACCTAATTAAAGTGCAATAATTGGTGCAAAATAAAAAACCACCAACAAACTATAATCTGAAATTGGCGGTATTAGTGAGCGAGAAACGGGTCTCGAACCCGCGACCTTAAGCTTGGGAAGCTTACGCTCTACCAACTGAGCTATTCTCGCACGAGCAACAAATGTATTAAAAAACTTGTCAGTTTTTACTTTTTTTCATCGAATTTATTTCGTTCTTTAAATCCAGAATCATATGATGTAACTGATTTACATCTAATTCATTTGGTTTGGGAAGATTAAAACTAATAAATCCCAATGCTTTCCAAACCTCCAACACATCTTCAAGGGATACTGAATAAGGTTGATATTCAGGGTTATCCGATTTTAATATAATTTCATTCTGGTTCTGAATTCTACTGTACAATCTTTTATATACAAGACCTTCGTTTAGTGTAATAACAACATAAGTTTCGCCATCAACTATTTCATTCCAGTTTGGCAAGTACTCAGTGATTATATACGAATCCGATTTAACGGGTTCCATGCTGTCGCCCTTAATCTGAAATACACGATAGGTTCGTTCCTTACTCAATTCATTCAATGGCAGGGAAAAACATGGTAATTCATCAATAAACTCCTTATCGGCATATCCAGTAGTGTATCCGGCAGATGCCTGAACAGGAACGCTTGTAATTAATTCTTTGTCAGTATTATCAACAACAGTTGTTAACACACGAAGGTTTTCTCCTTTGGTTCGTTTTTCCAGGTTAGTTTCAGGTTTCGTCGATTCCCAAAGTTTCATATTTGTCAATTCATCCATGGTAATATTAAAATACTGAGCAATTACCTGCATTACGGATAGTTTTGGCATTGCTCTGTTTTCTTCGTAAGATCCTATCATTGCGCGGTTTACGCCAATTTTTTCAGCAAGTTCGCCTTGTGTAAGTCCCTGACTTTTACGAAGGTATTTTATGTTTTGTCCAATGATTTCCATAACGCTCTTATTTTGATTGTTTTTGCAAATAATAATAGCAAATATACACAAATTTTTAGTAAAAAAATAGATTCGTACTAATTTAATTAGTATATTTGCTAATAATATTAGTTATATACTAATAAAATGCAAACGGAAACAGTAAATAAACTAAAAATATTAGCAGGAGCTGCTAAGTATGATGTTTCGTGTGCATCGAGCGGAAGCAATAGGCCAAATACCGGCAAAGGACTTGGTAATGCTGCACCGTGGGGTATTTGCCATAGTTTTACCGAAGATGGAAGATGTATTTCGTTGCTAAAGCTAATGCTTACCAACCATTGTATTTACGATTGTGCCTATTGTGCAAACAGAAAAAGCAATGATATTCAGCGTACAACATTTGCCGTGAGCGAAGTGGTTGAGTTAACAGTTGAGTTTTACCGAAGAAATTATATAGAAGGCTTGTTTTTAAGTTCGGGCGTAATTGTAAACCCTGATTATACTATGGAGCGTATGGTTCGTGTAGCTAAAGATCTTCGTATAAAACATAATTATCATGGGTATATTCATTTAAAATCGATTCCGGGAGCCAGCGACGAGCTTCAGCAAAAAGCAGGTTTATATGCCGACCGATTAAGTGTTAACATCGAAATTGCTACTGAGCCCAACCTAAAGATGCTTGCTCCGGATAAGAATTATATGAGTATCATGAATCCCATGACAACCATAAAAAATAAAATCATAGAGAATAAAGAAGATAGACGAAAGTTCAGGTCTGCACCTCGTTTTTCACCTGCCGGACAAAGTACACAGCTAATTATAGGAGCAACACCCGATAGTGATAAGCAAATATTATCGCTGGCGGGGAATCTGTATACAAATCAAAACCTGAAACGGGTATATTATTCGGGATTTATCCCAGTGAATAGCTACGATAAACGACTGCCTGCTCTTGTTGAGCCACCATTACGACGCGAAAACAGACTTTATCAGGCCGACTGGTTATTTCGTTTCTATCATTTTTCTATTGATGAGATTGTAAATGACAATCATCCGGATCTTGATCTGGAAATTGATCCTAAACTCAGCTATGCATTACGTAATCCATGGCTATTTCCGGTTGATATCAACAAAGCCAGCTATGAAACGCTGCTTCGTGTACCCGGCATTGGTGTAAAATCGGCTAAGCTTATTGTTGTTAGCCGTCAATATAACAAGCTTACAACGGAGAACCTAAAGAAAATAGGTGTGGTTATTAAGCGTGCACAATACTTTATTACGTGTAATGAGCTAAAGATGCACACAGTAAACGAAATCTCGCCCGAATATGTGCGAAAAGCTCTCTTATCAGATAACGTACAGGCTAAAAACAATAACAAATCAAGACTGTACAAACAATTAAGTTTATTTCCTTAAAACTAAAAACAACACACTATGAATCTATTTATATACGATCAGTCATTCGAAGGCTTACTGTCAGCAGTGCATGATGCCCTTGAAACAGGTATTGTACCCGATAAGATTGTCAGTACCCGCTTATACCAGGATGATTTATTTGCCACCAAGTTTGATATAGCTACTGACCT
>JAVEZW010000008.1:0-3915 GCA_034002805.1 Bacteroidales bacterium
TATTCAGCAAATTTAACCACAAGAAAAGTTAATTTCTCCAATAAATCGAATGGGCAAAATTTAACTTATGTATGGAACTTGGGTGATGGTATAACATCAACAGTTCAAAACCCTGAATATACCTATGCAACGGGAGGGTACAAATTTGTATGCCTCACTGCTAAAAACAGCGTTACCGGAATACAAAATACAACCTGCAAATTAGTTCAGGTTTCTTCTGAAGAATCGAACAACTGTCTGGCCAAGTTTAACTACGACGTTGACACTACAACTTTAACAGTTAAATTTATTGATAAATCCTATGGAACTCCAAATCAATTTTATTGGGAGTTTGGAGATGGAACATCATCAACCATCCAGAATCCAACAAAAGTTTATTCAGAAACCGGTTACTATTTGGTTGGTTTAAAAACTAAAAATGATGCTGGTTGTGAAAGTTTTGAATACGAAATAGTAAATGTTAAGGCCGGAACAGGTATTCAGGCAATGTTCACTTATATTGTTGATACCACTGAAGGACGAAAACCAGGCGGTAAACCAGTTGACATGATTGGTGTGCGTCATGGTGGTGGTTCTAATTTAGGATGGAACTTTGGAGATGGAAAAACCAAATCAGGAGCTGTTGATTCTACAACATTAAGACCAACACACTTATACGAAAATCCTGGATTATACAAGGCCTGTCTTATTATCTCTGATCCAATTATAAATCAGAGTGATACTTTCTGCAATTATATTGCAATACCATATGAAATTACTGCTTCAGAAGAAATTTGTGAAGGAACAAGTTATAATTTCTTTGGTAATAATTTAACAGAGGCAGGAAATTACCTCGATACAACAACAAGTGTAATTGGTGTTGATAGTATCGTTTATCTGACATTGACTGTTAATCCAGCACCAGATAAGCCAACAGCAACATTATCAGGGACAACATTAACAACAGCTACTGCAACAGGTTATCAGTGGTATAAAGATGGATCAATTATTACAGGAGCTACAAATCAAACATATAATGCAACAGCAAGTGGCAATTATACAGTTGTAGTAACAAATACTTATGGTTGCTATTCTGAACCATCTGAACCTGTAAGTGTTGTGATTTCTGGTATTGAGGATATTAATCCATTTGGTTTAAAAGTATTCCCAAATCCAATGCAATCGCACACTCGAATTGAGTATTATTTAGCAACAACTCAACAAATAAATATTACACTTTATGATGTTGCAGGTAATTCGATTGAAACTGTTGTAAATACGTACAAGCCAGCTGGTGATCACTATATTGTATGGAGAAATCCTGGATTGGCTAATGGAATATACTATATGGTAATGACCTCTGGTAATGAGAAATCAACCACGAAGTTAGTAATACAGAAATAATAAAACTTAAATAACTAAGAGCCTTGAAGATTTTCAAGGCTCTTTTTTTGTATTTTTATCAAAAATAAAACTGTGAATTATGATTTATCTAGATTATAATGCCACTACACCCATTGATAAAGAAGTAGCCCAATTTATGATGCCCTTTTTAACAGATTATTTTGGGAATCCTTCAAGCTCGCATAGTTTTGGAACAGAAACAAAAAAAGCAATCGAAAATGCCCGAAAGCAGGTTGCTGCATTATTAAATTGCAAACCCAACGAAATTATTTTTACCAGTGGGGGCACTGAGTCAAATAATTATGCCATAAAAGGATATGCCTTTGCCAATGAACATAGGGGAAATCACATTATAACCTCTACTATTGAGCATCCTGCTGTAACTGAAGTGTGCAAATATCTTGTAACTAAAGGTTTTGAAATTTCTTTTATTCCAGTTGATGAATTTGGAATAATCGATTTAAAGAAACTTGAAGAATCAATTACTTCCAAAACAATTCTAATTACAGTAATGCATGCTAACAATGAAATTGGAACAATTCAACCAATTTCTGAAATTGCCAAAATAGCAAGGAACCACAATATTGTATTTCATACCGATGCAGCACAGTCTGTGGGAAAATATAAAACCGATGTTCAGCAATTGGGAGTCGATATGATTTCAGTCGCAGGTCATAAATTATATGCTCCAAAAGGAATAGGAGTTCTATATATACGTGATGGTATTATACTCGAAAAACTTATACATGGTGCCGATCATGAACAAAACAAACGTGCTGGAACAGAAAATGTGCTCGAAATAGTTGGCCTGGGAAAAGCATGTGAAATTGCTAAAAGAGATTTAACAAAAAACACCAATCACTTAAAACAAATGCGTGATTTGTTACATACTAATCTCTTAAACAAAATCCCTGAAATAAAACTTAACGGACATCCCGAATTGCGCTTACCAAACACACTAAATATTAGCTTTCCGGGGATTGAAGCCAATACATTGTTAAGCCAGCTAGAATTAAAAGGGATTGCAGCATCGGCTGGTGCAGCTTGCCATACTGGCTCAGTTATGGTTTCGAGAGTATTACAAGCAATTAACCTGAATACTAAATTTGCGATGGGAACTATTCGATTTTCAGTAGGGAAATATTCCACTGAAGAAGAAATAACAAGAGCTTCAGAAATAATTATCGAAGTAGCAAAAAAGCTAAAAACGACTTAACACTAAAACAAAATAAACTGTAACTCGTTTAATAATAAATTTCAGGTTGAGTTTTGTATTATTAAGTTAACACATGAACATAAGAATAAATTTCACACTTGCCCTTATATTGATTTTAAGTTTACCAACAACTCTAAAAGCTCAAAATACAATTCCTGAGCTAAATAAAGAGATTGTCAGCTATGTTGAATCAGTTATTGGAAAGCAGGTTGATCGTGGTGAATGCTGGGATTTAGCTAATCAGGCTCTTATTAAGGTTGGAGCTGATTGGGACAGAGAATATAAATACGGCGAAAAAATAGATCCGAGAATAGACAAAGTTTATCCAGGTGATTTAATTCAGTTCGAAAATGTAACCGTTAAATATACCCAAGGAAATGCTACTTACACCGAAATTATGGAACATCACACAGCCATTGTGTATAAAGTTATAGAAAAAGGAGTTTATGAACTTGCACATCAGAATACCGAATTTTCGGGAAGAAAAGTAGGAATAAATAAACTTGATATTAATGCAGTTGTACATGGTAAAATGTATTTTTATAGACCTATAAAAAATCTAAAGAAATGACAAATAGATGGAATCTAAATAATAAGAAAGCTCTCGTTACAGGAGGAACAAAAGGTATTGGTGAAGCTATAGCAAAAGAATTTATTGATCTTGGTGCTGAGGTTCTTGTTGTTTCGAGAAATAATGAAGGTTTCGAAAAACTAAAATCATTGCTAAAAAATCCAGATAAACTCAGTTATTATTCTGGGGATGTTTCAAAATTAAGTGATATTGAAAAATTAGCAGACTTTGTAAATACAAACTGGAGCAAACTTGATATATTGGTAAACAATGTTGGAACCAATATTCGTAAAAAAACAATCGAGTATTCGTATGATGAATTTGATAAAATACTTTATACCAATTTACGCTCAGCGTTTGAGTTAAGTAAATCACTTTATCCTCTATTAAAAAAATCGGAGCAGGGTAATATTGTAAATATAAGTTCTGTAGCAGGAATAACACATCTGCGCACTGGTTCCATTTATGGAATGACCAAAGCCGCGCTTATTCAGCTAACAAAAAATCTCGCTGGAGAATGGGCCGCAGATTCAATCAGAGTAAACGCCGTCGCACCCTGGTACATTCGAACTCCTTTGGCAGAAACAGTTCTAAAAAATACTGAGTATTACAACGAAGTAATTATGCGAACCCCAATGAAAAAAGTTGGAAATCCAGAAGATGTTGCAGCAGCAGTGGCTTTTTTGTGCATGCCTTCGGCTGCGTATATTACTGGCCAGTCTATTGCTGTTGATGGGGGATTTAC
>JAVEZW010000008.1:4015-40572 GCA_034002805.1 Bacteroidales bacterium
TAATTATGCGAACCCCAATGAAAAAAGTTGGAAATCCAGAAGATGTTGCAGCAGCAGTGGCTTTTTTGTGCATGCCTTCGGCTGCGTATATTACTGGCCAGTCTATTGCTGTTGATGGGGGATTTACGATAAATGGGTTTTAAAACCATAAAACAAGGAGTGAAAAATTTTCACTCCTTGTTTTATTTCCTATGAATCTATAATTAAATCAACAATACTTATTTGAGAGCTCTTTTCAACAATTATCTTTTCTATTAGATTTTCCCAATCCATTATTTCATAACTATTCAACGTTGTAATGAATAGTTTTTTGTTATTTTTTAACTCAGTAGAAATAAACCAAACATATTTCGCCAAATCCTTTTTTTCAAAATTGTTTTCGATAATAAATTTAGCAATTTTTGAAACTACGAGTTTATATAGTTTTTCCTTTGACCTGAAATAATAATGAACTGCAGCTTTCCCCACTCCTGCCCTGTATGATATTTTCTGGATTGTTGTTCCATGATAAGCATATTCTAAAAAAACATGCTGTGCTGCAACTAAAATTCTTTCTTCAGTATTCATCTAATATTAAGTTTATATTTCTAATCAACCTACTGATAATTATGCATAAGATTAAGCACTTTAAATTTAACTAGCGATATAAAGCAACACCAAAACCCAACTCGAGAATATCACTAAGATTTATATATTCATTATCCCAGGCACTTGTTAAATAAAGCCCTCTGCTACCAACTCGGAAATAAAATGCTAACCCTGATGCAGGTGTATTTTTCGAAAGTAGTTTTGTTTTTAGTTCACCGCCCAAAAATACCCCACCCATTCTGCCTGGTGACCACCAATAATAATCGTCGGGATAATGTGATGGTTGAGTTACCCAATATTCGTCACCGAAATTATGGTGCAGAAAAAAACCAATGTTTAATGGCAGTAAAACAACATTCTTATTAAGCGATATTTTAAAGAGTTTTCCGGTAAATTGTAAACTTATGCTATGTAAATCATCGGTAGACAAGAAGGATGGTAAGTACCCATAAAAAAGGGTAATATCTAATCGTTGTTTAAAAAAAGTGTATCCAAATCCTGGAGAAATAAAACCTATTCCACCTGCAAATTGTAATTTTACATAATCAGGAAGTAAAGCATATTCTCTTGAGACTACTACAGAATCTCTATTTTCTGCGATAACTCCCAAAGAAATAATGACTAAAAAAGTTATTATAAAAATCTTAAAAACTAATATTTTCAATTTTGTACTCATTTAATGTAAATTTTACTATTGTTGCCTTTTTGTACTGAGCGCCATAAACATTTATAAAATTTATATTATAATCCTCAGGGATATACTCTTCAAAATGATGTGTATGGCCATGAATAAATGCTATAATATTGTTGTACTTATGTGTAATCTCCCTAAACTGGTCTCTTAGATTGGGATCAAAATCAGCATCAACAGGCGAAACATGTGCAATAATAATAGCGTTTACAAATGTTGAATCAGGAACAAGTTGCTTTTCATACCAATCCAGATTAGGTACATTTCCATCAAAAGCAAACTCCCGGCTATTTGTATTTAAAAAAATAAACTTCGTTTTTGCATATATGAAACTAAAATCGAATTTTCCAAACATACTGTTATAACTCTCCGGACCATTGGCTACTAAATCGTGGTTACCCACAACCACCAAAAAGGGAACATTGAGTTTCGACATAATATCATATCCCCATTCATACTGAATAGGTAAACCATAATCAGTGAAATCACCAACATGAATTGCAAAATCAATATCATCAATTTTATTTACTGTATCTACAAATGAGACCCATTCGTCATAAAATCTATGAGTATCGCCAGTAAATGCAATTTTCAAGGTATCCAAATATTCAATATTAGTAAATGATACTATTTTTGAAATATTTTTCACATTTATGTTTGTTTCTTCAAAATCAATCTGATAAGGAGAATAATCAAAGATATCATCGCATGATTGTAACGATAAAGTAAATATAATAAGCGTGTATATTAGTTTGTTCATATTCAAATATTTACAATCTTAAAACAGTATATTAATAGGTTAATCAATAGTCGCAATTTCAATTATTAGAATCTCAATTTTTCTGTCATTAAGCCAAATCTTATAACATCCAAACTATGGTTGAAATACATGTTATAATAATCAGAACCATGGTAATACTGAACAAATAATCCCAAGTCTTCTAAAAATTTAGGATGATAAAAAAGAGTTAAACTTAAATTCAACCTGTTTAAAGAAGCATCACTCCAATTATTTAATTCACCAAACATCCATGTAGCTTCACCTTTGATAGAAATCTCTGCTTTCTTAATAGTATTATGAATATTTTGCGATGGAAGCTTGAAAATAGAAAATGCTGTATGCCATCTATATTTGCTATATATACCATCAAGTTCATCGCCAATCCAATTTTCAGGATGAACTTCGAATGAAGTTTTAAAAAACTGATAAGCATTGAATCGCTTACAAATATTTGTTTTAATAATTCCTGCTTCAACATAATTTGTCGAAAAATCACCGGACTTTAGATTTAATTCCCCATTTTCTAAGAAGAAATCATCATCCTGTCCATTGGAATGGTGCGCAAAGCGTCCATATAAAGTAAAATTTTGAGGTTTATTTTCTCTTTGTAAAAAATAATAGACGGTTACCTGTGGCATATAGCTGGGAGTTCTAACAGGGTAAGATCTCTCCTGGTACATTCTTATTATAATTTGTGGTGTTAAAACTCCCATAAATCGTGAATCCTTACTTTGTCGGATATAAAAATTGGGGATTAAATTTCCTTCAAACCACAATGGTTCAATATTACCAATATCTGTAGGGAAAGTAACATAACTATTTCCTTGGTTTACCTGTGATATAATTGTAAGTGTAATTTCAGGTATAGAATCTCTTTCCTGAGCTGTAATTGTAAGAGTATAAAATATTAAAAGTATTAATGAATAAGTGAATTTTTTCATAGTTTACATGTATATAATTTTCACCTGTATTTTTAAACTATCGTTTAAATTAATCGATGCTTTTGCAAATTTTGGTTTATTAGCCATACCAATAGATTCATAGTTAGAAAATCCTATCCCTTCCTGTGGAATTAAAAATGGCCTATCAATTTTTCCATTGGTATTTTCGTCGTGCAAAATATTTACAGCATATATTCCTGCAGGAAGGTTTTCGAAAGTAACTACAGATGAATTATTTATTATTTCTCCTTTTAAAATTTTGTAGTATTTTTCATAATCCTCATCAGGAAGTGACCCGTCTTTATTGTATAATGTAAACTGAACATTACCTTTAGAGTTTCTTAATTTATTTACTTCAACTGTTAAATCACAGGTATCCCTGTTATAATTAATGAAAGAAGTAAGAAGGATAATTGTAAAAACTATTAATATAATTTCTATTATTCTATTCATTAAATGTCCCTTTCTTTTTCGATATTCTCTCTTTAATAGTATCAACAATATAATAAACCATCGGTACAAGGTAAACGGTTAAAATTAATGATGACAACAAGCCGCCAATAATTACCCAAGCTAGTCCATTCTTCCATTCAGCAGCCGTACCTTTAGCTAATGCAATGGGTAACATTCCTATAGCCATCGATAGTGTTGTCATTAAAATTGGCCGCATACGTTCTTTTCCTGCAATTATTAGTGCTTCTTTAAAGTGCTTCCCTTGTTTTTTTAACTGATTTGTAAAATCAACAATAAGTATCGAATTTTTTGTTACCAACCCCATAAGCATAATCAAACCAAGTTGTGCAAATAAGGTTAAGTGATTTAACGATAGGTTTAATGCTAAAAAAGCACCAATAGCAGACACTGGAATCGCAAAAAGAGCGACAAGAGGATATATATAATTATCATAAAGTGCCACCATTATTAAATAAATAAGGATAAATGAAATAATTAATACTGAACCTAACGCTCCGAAACTCTCATTTTGTGTCTTAATATCCGCGCCCCATGTTAACTTTATGTCATCAGGTAACGGTTTTGTTTTAAGGTATTTAATAACATCATCGGCCAAGGTGCCAGAAGGTCTGCCAAATGATTCTGCTGTTAAAGTTACCGATGGTTGCCTGTCTAATCTCTCAAGTAACGAAGGGGAATTATCCTGCTTAATATCTGCAAATTGCGATAATTCAATAGGTATATTCATTGGATTTACTATTGAAAGATGCTGTAAATCTTCATAGTTTTTTCTGTTAAATTCATCTAACCATATACGAACTGGATATTCTATACCTTTTTCGGTTAATGTGGCATCATCGTTTCCGGTAAATGCAGTTCTTAAATTTAAACCAACAAAAGCAGTAGTCAGCCCCAATCGCTGCATTTTATCCTTATCAGGAATAACCTTATATTCAGGGCTCCCTTCTTCAACTGATAATTGCACATTATCGGCTCCCGGGATATTTTCAATTATTGATTTCATCTCAAGTCCCGTTTTCATTACTTTATCTAAATTGCTTCCACTCAGGGTAATTTTAATTGGAGCTGATTTGGGAAGTAATCCGAGCACGGCCATTGAGAAATTAACATCAGGAAATTGCTGTTTTAATTCTTCACGAAGCGATTTCATATATGCTTCGGTGCCATTATAACTATCGTTATATGGCTTAAGCTGAATAGTGAATTCAGAAAGGTTAGACGAACCTACTCCTAAACTTCCAATTCCTGTACTTGGCCCGGCAATATTGCTAAAAAGTGTGGCTACTTCTGGTTGTTGAATTATAAAGTTTTCTATTTGTTGTGAAATGATGTTGTTTTGTTGAACGGTAATTGTTTTATCAAACTCTAGATTTAAACGAAACTTTCCCTGATCTCCCGTGGACATCATTTCCTTTCCTATTATTCCTTGTTTCATAATAACTGCTATGATTACCAAAAGGAAAATCACAATGCCTGTAAAAATAATTTTATGGCTAAGCACCCATTCTAACTGTTTTCCATACCATTGAATAAATCTTTCCAACTGATGTTCAAACCATAATAAAAAACGATTAAAAAAATTGGTTGGCTTTAAGTCGTCTTTTTTCCCAATTCGTGAAGCTAACCATGGAGTTAAAGTAAATCCTACTAATAAACTGGTAAGTGTAGATGTAATTACTACAATAGAGAATTGTTTGAGCATATCGGCAACAAAAACCTGTAAAAACAAAATGGGTAAGAATACCACTACATCAACCAGGGTAATTGATATTGCCGAAAAACCAATTTCCATTCGTCCATCCATTGCGGCAGCTCTTTTTTCTTTACCCATATCCAAATGACGCTGAATGTTCTCCAAAACCACCGTAGCATCATCAACCAGAATACCAATTATTAATGACATAGCAAGCAAAGTCATAAGATTTAAAGTAAATCCCATTAACCACATCACTGCGAAAGCCGTAACTAGTGATGTAGGAATTGATATTAAAACAATAATTGAATTTCTGTAACTTCTTAAAAATAATAGCATTACAATTGAAACCAGAATAACTGCCAGAATAAGGTCGTGAACAACAGAATTTACTGCTGCTATGGTTTTGTCTGTTGAATCATCGGCAATAATAAATTTTACACCCGAATTTATATTTTGATTTTCAATCTCTATAAGTTTTTCCCGAACAAGCTTAGAAACATCAACAGCATTTGCATCCCCTTGTTTTTTTAACAAAAGACCAATACCGTTTTCTCCGTTAAACCGACTAACTGAGGTTACTTCTTTAATCCCATCAATAACAGTTGCTATATCTTTAATATAAACAGGACTTCCAATGACAGGCATAGCCACCTGCACATTCATGATATCATTTACAGTTGCGAACTTGCCTATTAACCGAACTGAGTTAGACTCATTATTGGTTTGTACTTTTCCCGCAGGGATATCCAAACCGGAACGATTAATTGCCTCAACAACCTGAGAAAGTGAAATCTTATAAAGCTTCAATTTATCCTGATTTACCTTAACCTGAATCTCACGTTCTTCACCTCCCAAAAGAGTAATTTCCGCAACACCCTTCAGTTGTTGAATTTGTGGCAGATACTCATCCTTCATTTTTTGATAAAATTCAGTTGCCGTTAAATTACTTGTTGCGCTAATTGAAATAATAGGTAAATCGTTTGGTGAAACCTTGCTCATTACGGGGCTTAATATGTCAGAAGGAAGGTCTTTTCTTATATTATCGATATATCGCTGAGCATCTCTCATTGCATTATCAACGTTTGTGCCGTATTTAAGATTAGCAATAATTACGGATGCATTAGGCATTGACTTTGTCTCCAAGTAATCAACTCCTTCGAGGTTTGATAAAGCATCCTCTATTTTTCGCGAAACGGATGCCTCTACTTCCTGAGGCTCTGCTCCAGGGTACATTGTTTTTATAACTATAACAGGCTGGTTAAAATCGGGCAGTAATTCATAGCCCAGGTTCTTATATCCTATTATCCCTAAGAGGGTAAATACGCTGAAAAGTACTATTATCAGCGATGGTCGCTTAATTGAAATTTCTGTAATATTCATATTCGCTGATATTAAATAATGTTAACATTTATTCCATCAAAAAGATTTATAAAACCACTGGTTATAATTATATCGCCCTCTGCCAAACCCTCAGATACAACTACCTTATTTTGAAATCTCTTTGAAATAGTAATGTTTTGTAAAACAGCTTTTCCACTTTTTACTACATAAACCTTTGGTTGGTCAGTTGTTCCAGTTATTGAAGATGCTGAAATAATTATATATTTATTTTTATTTTCGTCTTTCGAATCCTTTGCTATCGGTTTTACTTTTCCAAACATCCCCGATTTAATTTTTAAGTCATCCGTATTATTTACTGAAAATTGAACAGGAAAACTATTACCTGGATTAGCTTTACTACCAGTCATTGTTACTTTCCCTGTTAATTCAATTTCCGGAAAAACATCAGCTTTTATTGAATATATCTGATTTAGCTTAAATGACTTTAACTCATGTTCAGGGACATTTACAGTAAATTTTAAAAGAGAAATATCTGTAATTTGAAGCAATGGCATAGCTGGTGCAGCAAACGATCCTTCCTCGTTGAATTTAGCTGTTACTATCCCGCTAAAAGGGGCTACAATTGTTGTTTTATTGATTTGTTCATTTATTGTAGCACGTTGCACTTTTGCTGATTTTAAGCCTAAAATGGCCTTTTCTAGTTGAATGCCTTGAATTGCATCAGCGTTAGCCAGCACGGTATATCGTTTTACATCTGATTCTAATCCTTCAATCTGAATATCTACCGATTGTAATTGCAGTTTTAGTAAAGAATTATCTAATTGAATTAGTGGTTGTCCTTTTTTTACAGTGCTTCCAATATCAACCAAAATTGAATTTATTTTACCTTGAATATCTGCACTTATTTTTGATTCTTTATTGGGTTCAAAAGTTCCTGAATAAAACATATCGTTTTCGATATACTCTGTTTTCAGAGTGTCAACCTTAACATTAATTGGGAGTTCTTTATTGTATTGATATACCCGGTTTTGAGTAATTTCTTTATTGCTTTTTAAACGAACTATTAACAAAGCAATTAAAGCTACTGCCACAAGAAAATATACAATATTTCTTAATAATGGCGATTTATTTTTATTTGTTACTGAATTCATAATTTTTAGTTTTTATTAATGTTCATATTACCTGTAAGCTTTTTCAACTCTAAATCTGTTTTCAAATATTCAATTACAGCATTTAAATATGTTTGCTGAACTTCACGAAGAGAATTATCAGCTAACAATACATCGGTTATAGTTGCTGTACCTTCAGTATGCTGCAATATAGTTTGGGAGTATACTGTCTGGGCTAACTTAATTTGCTCTGCAGTAGTAGAAACGTTTCTTTGAGCCACAGCACTTTGATTTCTCGCATTTTCAATCAACATAGCATTTTGATCTTTAAATAAGTTCAATTGCAACTCGCTATTTCGAAATTCAATTTTCTTCTGATTTATTTTTCTATTTGTAACAGAGCCATTAAATAAAGGATATAAAAATTGAATCCCTACATAGGTGGTTGGATAAAATTCAAGGAAATCATTGGGTTCCTCATCATAACCAAATCCTGTTGCTCCAAATGTTCCATACAAAGAAAGTGATGGAAGTCTAGAATTTTTCAAGGTTTTAAGTTCACTTTTTATAATAAGGCTATTTGTTTCTAATATCCGAGAGTCGATTAAGTTAGAAACTGAATAATCTTCGCTTTTTTGAAATATAATTACAGAATCAATTAAAATATTCTGATTGATAGATATACCCATCGAATATTTCAAAGCATTCATTATTTGTTCAAACTTATTAACTACTATTTCTTTCTGCGTAATTAATTGTTCTAGTTGCAACTGTACTTTTGTAACATCAGTTTCCTTAACCATAAGTTGTTCTTTTAGCAATTGCATGTTATTATGTAGAATTGCTGTATTAACAATATTGCTATCGATAAATGATGATTGATACATTAATATTTGCGCATTGTAATACATATTAGAAATCTCAAAAAACACCTGTTCTTCGGTTTTTTGATAGTGCAAATTGGTAAGTTCTGATGCTATTT
Organism: Bacteroidales bacterium; assembly: GCA_034002805.1. Lineage (GTDB taxonomy): Bacteria > Bacteroidota > Bacteroidia > Bacteroidales > UBA12077 > UBA12077. The sequence goes on from JAVEZW010000008.1 coordinate 12,619, forward strand.
TTGTTGTTCGCATAGCTCCAATAATCTGCGAATTAAATAATGGGATTGTTACCTGCAGATTCGTATTAATGTTATGAGGCACTCCAAACTGAGCTTCTTTAAATTGTCCCTCTGGTCCACCAAATAATGATAAGGGCATAAGCTGATATGGCAATTCAATAAAATATTTATAATCTGCTATTACATTTACTTTGGGCAATAATCCTGCATTTGCTTCTTTATGCTTTTGTTCGCTTATAGAAATATTATTTTTACTTATTTGTAAACTTTTATTATATACCTGGGCTGTATCAATACACTGCTGCAATGTCCAAACTTGTGCTTGTGTACTAACAGTAGTAGCTAAGATTACTGCCATTAATAGCAAGATCTTAAATTGTTCTATATTCATTAATTTTGAATACGATTTACTCTTGGTTTTCATATTTTTTCTAGTCTTTAGATTTTTTTAACGTTTTTAAATCAAGGATCATATCATTAACATATTGCTCATCTTCCATTAATAACTTAAATTCAGATAACATTTTATCGACCAACGATTTGGTTGGCACTTGCGTTTTGAAGATATTTTCTAATTTTCCTTTATTTATAAGTGTTGTAAAATAATTTTCAACAATTTCTTTTATTCGAGATATTGCCATATTTATACTTTCATCTCTGTTCATCAAACTTTTATCAAAAATGATAGACAGGTAATAGGGTTTTTCCATGAAAAGAACATATAACCTTTTAAATAAAAATTTAAGCTCCTTTTCGGGTGACTCTTCAATTTTTTTAAACTCCAGGATAGATTCTTTAATTTCATTTTCAAAAAATAAAAGAATCATTAAGAGAATATCATCATCTTTTGTAAATTGATTGTAAAGCTGTGTTTCACTTATTTTCAATTCACTAGCCAGATTATGAATTGTGAGATTTTCTAATCCTTTATTCTCAATAATCTGAGATGCGATCTTAATTATTTCATTTGTTATTATTTCCATTTTCTTATGTTTGTGAATATTCACTAACTTAATTTTTAAATTTTTTTATTTGTACTAAAACAATATAGAGTATCTGCTCAGGTATTCAACCACACTATTTGTTTGAGCTTCAGTTTTTGAGTCATCAATTAATACCTCAGAGATACTTTGTACTATAAAAAAGAACCCATCATTATAGTTTAACTGCTGTTTCATAACTTGTCAATGTTGTAAAAAATCATAAATACCTTATTTATCAGTTCTTTAATAACAATTTTAATTTATTTTCAAATACTATTATTTCAATTAAAAAGTGTTTTGTTTAGTTAATTCTTTTGAATTAATAATTTTAATGAGTTTATAAAATCAGCACCTTTTTTTACTAAATCAAAAGAATAATTTGACATTTGCCATTGTTTTACGAACATTCGTAGCGAACCAAGAATCATAATAGATAAATAAGAAGGATTTATATCCGTTCGTATTTCTCCTTTATTTTGACCTGTTTCAATTATATTTGAGAGTACCATATTATTTTTCGTCATTATTTCAGCAATTTGTTCAATTAAGATCGTTTCATTACGAAATATCTCTTCGGAGAATACCACAGAAACTAATGAAGGTGTTGCAGAGAATGTTCTAAAATGATTTGAAAATAGACGCTCAATTTTTTCAACGGAATTATTATCATTCTTTAATTCTTTTGTAAAAAAATCTTCTGTATTAGATTTGAAGAAATCTAAAATTCCTATAAGAATTTGTATTTTGTTTTCGTAATGTCGATATATTGCTGGTTCGCTTATACCAATTTTATTTGCAAGGTTCTTAATGGTTAATCCCTGAATACCTTTTTTATCAATAAGTTCAAGCGAAACTAATATTATTTCTTTTTGGCGATCGGTTAGCATAATTAGTTATATAAATTATTATTGGACAAAGTTAGTTTATATTAACTAACTTATCAAGTATTTTTTTAAAATATTTTTTAAATTATTTCATATAATACTGATTTACTTTTAGTTAAAATTTACAACCAACTAATTAGGTAGCAAAAAATAGTAACTACTTACAAAATTTCTCTAAATATTCAATTGCAGCAATGCTTCCGTATCGTTTCCCTTTTTGCCAATCGGCACATGCTCCAGTTTTATTGCCTGATTGATAACGTGCAAATCCTTTTTTAGTCCACATTTCACCATTGCGGGCATCAAGATCGAGAGCCATAGAATAATCCATTTCGGCAAAATGAAAAGTTGCTGTATTCATGTAGATATCGCCTCGCAGCTCGTATTGTCTAACTGATTTCGTATTCTCAAGTGATTCGTTTATGTACTTTAAAGCATCCAGATTTTCTCCTTTCTGAAAATAGGAGCTTGCTTTAATATAAAGAGCATTGGAGTTTTGTGGGTATAATTCAAGGTAGAAATCAGCTTGCTTAATTGCTTCATCAAATTTTGAATTATGTAACAAAACTTCAGATCGTAATAAATAGAAATCAACTTTGTAAGGATTGATTTTTAAAACTCTGTTAACATCGCTCAATAACTCAGTATAGTTTTTAAGGCCTTGATTTACTGCTATTCTATGTTGATAAAAATCAATCGTTGATGAATTTAATTCAATTGCTTTATCGATAGTTGATTTGGCTGCAACTAAATCAGTATTCTGGAAATAAATTTTGCTCAAAAAGTAATACGCATCGGCAATATTCGGATTTCGATTGATTATTTCGTTGGCAAGAAAAAATGCCTCATTGTAATTACCATTATTGATATATTTCTCAACTTTATAAATCTGTTTTTCAGTTGATGAGTAGATATTTGTTTTTAAAATACTGTCCATAAACTCTGAATCCTGAATCTTTCTGAACTCAGCATCGGTAAGTAACTCATAAAGCGAAATCTTATGTGTAGATTTTAGGTTATTGAGCAATGTTTTTTCTGCATTTGCAATATCTTTTTTTAGCAAATAAATTTTTGTTTGCAAAATAGCACTACTCCCCTTTTGTTTTTTCTCCATCAACTCACAATCGATCAAAGCTTTATCAAGGTCGTTTACCTTAATAAAAGCATTTATTCTGGCATCTAAATAATAAGTGTTATTTTCGGTGGAAATCAATTGTGTTAGAGAATCGATAGCTTCGGCATACATACCTTTTTCAATATTCACAAATGGTTTTAGCTCTCTCACTCCTACCTGCTGTGCATTAAGAATATAATGTGAAAATAATAAGTATACTGATAAAAGTAAAATTCTCATTAAATCATTCAAATATTAAGCCTGTTTCTTCGGCATACACATGTATAAATCCGACTAAATTACGAACTTCTAAACCGGTTACCCGGGGCTCCCAAACATCACAAATATAATAATACACCCCGGTAGAAACCGTCGTATTTGTTCCTTTTCTTTTACCATCCCATTCAATTAAAGGATTATCAGTCTGAAAAACCAGTTCTCCCCATCGATTAAAGATTTTCATATCCACCTTTTTAACATATCCCAGCGGATTATCTGCTAAGAAAACATCATTTCGATTATCCTCATTGGGTGAAAAAACATTCGGTAATAGATAATAACTGCACTCATCAACACATCTCACATACGACAAGTTACTTTCGTTACCAAATGAATCGACAGCTGAAACAGCATAACATCCACCCATCGATTCCTCTGGAAAATGCTGAAAAAATGTATTTTCCGCTCCTTCAATATGAGCTATAGAATCAAATGCAGTATTATATAACTTAGTAAAATATACTTTATATGATACTACGTCATCAGCACAAGTATTATTTGGGTTATTCCAGGTAAGAAAATTAAATAAACTATCGCACGATGATCTTACACTCAACTCAGGTTGGCAAGGATGCTGATAATCCATTGGCGTTTCGCAGCGTTCATTCGACCAGTTGCGGGTTACATATGAGTTACCACCAATAGTGTAAGTTCCAATACTCTCCACTTTATAGCAAACAGATGTTCCGTTGGTTAGTCCATTATCGTTATAACTGCTATTATCAGTGACTACGATTGAATCAAATTGCAAAGTAAACTGGTTATACTTGTAAATGATATATTGATTATTTAGCCAGGGTGTATTTTTATTGATTTTTATTAAAACCGCATTATCAGCAGGTGTAAGACTAAGAAAAACAGCTGATGCCATTTGTGGAGTACCAATCCTGAATCTATTCCCGGGTGCATCGTTATAAAGTGCAATCGAATAACTATAAGTGGAATCAGAAGTATTCAAATTAAAATCCGTATAAGTTGTATCGTTCAGGTCATTAATCGAATCGATTAAATTGAATTTCATTCCATATAAATCTTCGGATCGATATATTAGGTATTTATAAGGACCAGTTGCTCCGGGAATTGTATCAAGCCGATCGGGTTTGTCCCATTTTACCATTATTTCGCCATTAATCTTATCGGTTTTTTCAATCGAAACATTCGTCATAATTGGAAATCCGGGAGCCAAAGAAATACATACTTCTTCATCAGAAGGATAGCTCTGCGCACCATCGGCATATTCTGAAACTACGCGGTAACAATATTTAATACCCTGAACAAGACCCTCGCCAGAGTCATCATCCCGAAACAAGGAATCGGTTGATTCACCAACAAACAAATACCCATCTTCTTCAGTTAATCCTGTTTTGCAACTGTCAAATACATAATAAGATGGTACATCTCTCCTATAAATTAAATATTTTGTAACATTGCATTCGCAAGTATCCCAGCTAATGCGTGCAAATCCATTACCCGGTTCAGCTCTCAATCCTGTTGGTGCAGGTCCAATAACTTTTATGGTAAACTGATCATTATCAACCAGATTAATATCAGGATGATTATCCTTTGCCGTTAATAAAACCTCGTGCGGAGATTTTTTGATGTGGCTGCAATTTGTATTCCATGAGAATTCTGAAACAATTTCACCATTTACCGATGAAAGAGTTGTAAGTGTAGCAGGGCTTTGAGTAAATAAAAATGGCCCACCAACAGCAGTATGACTTATTTGATCATTATTTGGATCGGTGCTTCTGAGGATTATAGAAGCTGTATCGCCAACAGGAATGCAAATATCGCGAGCATCATCATTAACAGGAGGAAGATTTTCGGTTGTAAAAACATCAACCTGCATATCGCGCGTTATGTATCCAATCTTTATGTTATTTCTCCACTCTTCGATCATTATTGCAATATTGTATTTTCCAACGAATGGCGGTGTATCCCAAATTAAATTACCTGTAATTGGGTCAATGGTTATCGAAGTAGTTGCCGGTGGAAGAGAATATCCCGTGATAGGATTTCCATCTTCGCCTGTGCAAGTAGTAAATTTATACGATAAACTGTCGCCATCGCTATCGTAGGCTCCTGGGTTATGATTAAAAACTCTGTACTGGCCAGCTTTATCAATCGGATAATTTAATAATACAGGGGTATTATTAGGTCCAAAATCAGGATTTACAAACAATAGTGTCTTTATCGAAAAAATTGTATTTACAGAATTTGGAATATTAACAACTCCATAATTTCGGTTGGGATCCTGCACTAAAATCTCAAAAATTCCCGGACCCGGATATGTATGCGTTGCAACATAAGTGCTTCGGATATAATTATCGGGCAACGAAATAGAATCGCGCCTCTGAACAGTAGAAATGGTTCCATCGCCCCATTCCACATCGAGAGATAACCTGAAAACACCACTTAGTTTATACGTATAAGTGGTAACCGTAATTTCGTAAGTAAGGGTTGATAGTTGCTTGTATGTAATTTCCCCGGCTCTGTTATGTGTTCCATATACAGTAGAAATAAGTAAAAAACTCAAAATAAAAAGGCAAGCTATTTTGTATCTAAAAATCATTATTTAAGTATTATTACTTTTTCTGTTGTTTTATAATCAAACTGAAAACCCAACTCTCTTTTAGATGTTTTTACTATTACCAGATTTTTCTGATCGAAATATAAATCAAGCAATAATGAATTCGAAATTTTTAGTGACTTTATTTCGTTTTCCACTTTTGAATCAAAATGAAACCAAATGGCATCTTCATTTATCTTCCAGCTCGTAATCTCCAGATTCAGTATTTCACCATTGTTTGAAATAAGCTTAAAATGATCTTGAAAATAACTCTTAATCAGATCGTTATACTTATCGAAATTTGATTCAATTTTCAGATCTACCTCAACCTGATTTAAATGAAAAAAAAGCAACCTAAAATCGTCCTCAAATAATTTAACCGATACAGTTAATTTATTTAAATCCTTCGAATATTCAATATTAGCAACCGACACATGTATCGGATGATAATCTGCCAAACCAATAAAAGAATAAATTAGAAAGATATTTATCCAGGATATCATACGCTAAAATTACAATTTTTTTATTTCTTTGGACTATCGATAACAGATTGGCATGACTATATTTTCAATGTATTTTAAATTAGGAGTTACCCATATTACAGATTTAGTTGGTTACGACCACATTCTGTTTATTATGGTTTTATGCGCGGCTTACTCTTTAACACAATGGAGAAATCTTTTAATTTTAATAACCGCCTTTACCATAGGACATTGCACAACTCTGGTGCTTGCCATTAATAATTATTTAACTATTCGCGCTGAAATTATTGAGTTTTTAATACCTGTTACTATTTTGCTTACTGCAATTGCTAATATTCTGCAAAAAGATGAGCTTGTAAAACAAAAACACCAGCTATTCAATTACTTAATGGCTATGTTTTTTGGGTTAATACACGGATTGGGATTTTCAAATTACTTGCGAAGCTTATTGGGATCTGAATCAAATCTGGTAAAACCATTATTTGCATTTAACCTTGGTATCGAGCTTGGACAGTTAATAATTGTAGCCATAATTATTTTAATTACTGCAGTAACTGTTTATTTTGGTCATGTAAAAAAGCGTGAATGGAATCTGATCCTTTCGGGAGCAGGGCTTGGAGTTTCCCTAATTTTAATAATCGAAAGATATCCTTTTTAAAAATCCTTGGTGCGATTTTTGACAACTCATATTTTTATTGATTTAAGAATGTTGTAAACTGATATTTTGTATTTTTACTTTATCTAAAGCCACATATCATGAAAAAGTTAAGTTTTTTGTTTTTAATACTGATTATATTCACACCCCTAATCAGAGCACAACAAATTGAAAATATAAGGGTAAAAAACCTGCCCGATAAATTAAATATAATTTACGATTTAACGCACGAAAAGGCAGGACAACAATTTGATGTAAAACTTTTGTGCTCGGCTGATGGTGGAGCAACCTTTAATATCAATGTTGCAACAGTTAATGGCGATATTGGAAAGAATGTATATGGTGGCAAAGACAAAATAATCGTTTGGGATGTTTTAAAAGATACCAAAAACCTTAAGAGTGAAAATGTGGTTTTTAAATTAGTTGCAACACCTGAAAAAATTAAAAACCTTACTGATTATGCACAAGATTTTGATTTTGAACTAATTGATTGTTTTAAACGAAATCAAACCATTATTTGCGCTCTAAAAGTAAAAAACAATGGTAAAAAGCGCGATCTTAAAGCAATAAACCGATTAGCTCGTATTTATGATTTTAAAGGAAATTTTGTCGAATCGCATTTAAGTAAGCTGGGCAGAGTTACAGGTGCCGAAAAATATGCTGTTCCGACTCTTACTTTTATGCCTGAACAAACTGAAATAGCTGTATTTCAGTTTAATGTTCCTGAGGGTTTTTCAAATCGAATCAAATTAGTTGAATTTGGTTTCGAATTTCTTGAAATTACCTATGGCCTTGACTATAAAAAAGGGAATATAGAGTTTAGAGATGTATCCTTATCAAATCCAGAGGCCGCTGCGAAAACTGAGTTAATTTCTCAGGGATTCAAGGTTAATATTGGACCCGAATCAGCAAAGGTAATTGACAATAAAGCGCCATCAGTGTCTTTTACAAATCCAAAGCTCGAAATCGGGAAATTTTTTACTTCAAAAACCGAAGATCTTACTATTGCCGGAAAAATAACCGACGAAACGGGTATCTACGAATTTTCAATAAACGGTATGGATATTGAAGCTCGCGATGACGATTCATTTAAAGCAGATGTTTTTCTTGCCGAAGGTGATAATACAATTTTTCTTAGAGCTACCGATATTTTTAACAATAATTTTGAAGCTACTTACCAAATAAAATTTGTACCGGAACAGAAAAAAGATCAACGACAAGCTTCAGCAAATAAAAACAAATCAAAATCAATTAAAGAATCATCAAAAGAAAGTAAATATTATGCGTTAGTTATAGGTGTAAATGATTATCCTGATCCTGAGATAATGGAACTCGAAAAACCAATACCTGATGCTGAAAAACTTATAAATAACTTAACCAAATATTACACTTTTGAACCCGAAAACGTAAAACTTTTAAAAAATCCTACTCACGAAGATATTATTGCAGAATTTGACAGACTAAACAAAGTAATTGATGAAAAAGATAACCTGCTTATTTTTTATGCAGGCCATGGTTATTGGGATCGTGAAGATGAAATTGGATACTGGCTTCCTTCAAATGCTAAACAAGCCAATACAGCTAATTGGATTAGAAATAGTACAATCCGCGATTACCTGAGAGCTGTTAAAACAAAGCACACACTTTTAATTGCAGATGCATGTTTTAGTGGAGGTATATTTAAAAGCAGAACAACATTTACCGAAGCTCCAAAATCAATTCAGAATGCATATGAAGTACCCAGCAGAAAAGCCATGACAAGTGGTTCAATAGAAGAAGTACCCGATAAAAGCGTTTTTATGCTTTATCTTAATAAACGCCTCGAAGAAAATACAAAAGAGTATATATCTGCAGAGGAGTTGTTTAGCAGCTTTAAATCTGCTGTACTAAATAATGGACCAACAATTCCTTTATATGGTGAAATAAAGGATACTGGCGACGAAGGTGGTGATTTTGTTTTTGTTAAAAGAAAAAAATAATTAAGTAGTTTTAATTACTATAACAAATTACCCATTAATTTTCCGGCAGTACCAATTTCGATATACGAAACACCCATAGTTCGGCCAAAATTACCAGCTGTAACAACTATCAGGTCGTTATGATTTAGTTGTTGTTTATTTATTAAACTGGTTAGAGCTTCTAAAAGAAATTCGTGAGATGTTTCTTTTGATTCCATATAATCTGGAATTACACCATACGAAAGACCCATTTCGCGCATAGTACGTTTTGAATAGCATTGGGCAAAAATAGGTTTTGAACCCCTGTAGGCCGCCATAGCTCTTAATGTTCTTCCGGAGGTTGAATCAGCAATTATAGCTTTGGCATTTAACCGAATGGCTGCTTTTACGGCAGACTTGCACAAATAAGCTGTTGTTGGATTATTAATTGCGATGGTTGGGATATTGTTAAATGATTCTTTTGATTGTTCAACTTCAATTGCAATTCTCGCCATCGTGCGAACCGCTTCAATAGGATAACTGCCATTAGCAGTTTCGCCACTAAGCATTACAGCATCAGTATTACTATAAACTGCACTTGCAACATCATTCACTTCGGCTCTTGTAGGTCTAGGGTTATCAATCATAGAATGAAGCATTTGTGTTGCAATAATTACCGACTTGCGTCGCTCTATACATTTATTAATCAGCATTCGTTGTATTCCGGGAATCTTCTCATAAGGTATTTCAATGGCAAGATCACCACGAGCAACCATTACACCATAAACATGATCCAATATTTCATCTATATTATCGACTCCCTGCTGGTTTTCTATCTTTGCAATAATTTTTATATTACTTTTTTGTGCATCAAGTAGTTTTTGAATTTCTATAACATCTTCCTTGTTGCGCACAAAAGAATGAGCAATAAAATCAATATCCTGTTCGATAGCAAGTTGAATAAACTCCTTATCTCGCTTACTTAAAGATGGTAAATTAAAAGTAACATTGGGTACATTTATACTTTTGCGTCCTTTAATTTCTCCATCATTTGTGGCCTTACATACCAAATATCCATTTTCTTTTTTGATCACTCGTAACTCAACAGATCCATCATCAACCAAAATTTGACTTGCATCAGGAACATCTTTAACAAAATCGAGATAAGAAACATAAATACAATCATTATCTGATTCCTTTTCCGGATCTCCCTTGATTTTTATCTGCTGACCCGCTTTAAGCATGATGGTTTTATCTGATTTGGAAGTTCGAACTTCCGGACCCTTTGTATCGAGTAAGATCGCGATTTTATCTGAAACCATCCTTACATCATGAATAACCTTTAGTGCTTGTTCTGGCGTTTGGTGTGCTGTATTTAACCGAACAACATCCATACCTTCGTCAAATAAGGATTTTATAAATTGGGGAGAAGAAGATCTGTCTGATATTGTAGCGACAATTTTAGTTTTTTTTATCATAATTAGTTTCTGGTTTCTGGTTACTGGTTACTGGTTAGTGTTTCGGCTTTCTATTTTTTCTTTAATACTCTTAAGCTTTCAATTGCTAATCGATAACTATCCAATCCAAATCCTGAAATGCTTCCTTTACATTTTGGTGCAATCAAAGATACATGCCTGAATTCTTCGCGGGCAAATACATTGGTTATATGCACTTCAACTACTGGAGTTTCAACTGCAGCAATGGCATCGGCAATAGCTACTGATGTATGTGTATATCCACCAGCATTTATAACTATTCCGTTAAAAGAAAACCCAGTTTCATGAATTTTATTAATTATTTCGCCTTCGATATTTGATTGAAAATATTCAATTTCAATATCTTTAAAGAGATCTTTTAAAATTTCGAGATACTTTTCGAACGAAATATTTCCGTAAAACTCTTTTTCTCTTTTGCCCAAAAGGTTAAGGTTGGGTCCGTTAATGATCTGAATTTTCATGCAAGTAAAATTAACTTTGTACTACAAATTTAATCATAATCATTAACTTTGAAACAGGTAAGTTCGAATTAATATGATTTATGAACTGGGAACAAACGATTATACAATTCAGAAATTTTTTAAAGCTCGAAAGATCGCTGTCAGGCAACTCAATTGATGCATACGAAACGGATATTCGAAAGCTGGTTGCATTCCTTGAGATTAAAAAACAAACTACATTACCTCAGCAAATAAAACTTGAAGATCTTAAAAACTTTATCGAATGGATTAATGAACTTGGGTTACATGCCCGTTCACAAATGCGAATTATTTCTGGATTAAAATCTTTCTTTAAATTTTTACTTCTTGATAATCAGATTGAATCAGATCCGACCCGATTACTTGAATCACCCAAAACCGGAAGAAAACTACCAGAAGTTCTTTCTATTCTTGAAATCGATCAAATAATTGCTGCAATCGATTTAAGCACTCCCGAAGGTCAACGCAACAAAGCCATTATAGAAACTATGTACAGCTGTGGATTACGTGTTTCGGAACTCGTTAATTTGAAAATTACCAATTTATATTTTAATGATGGATTTATAAAAGTAATTGGTAAAGGAAGTAAAGAAAGGCTAGTACCAATTGGCAATAAGGCAATCAAAGAAATTGAGCTCTATTACACCTACCGAAACCTACTTCCGGTTATTGATAAAGCAAGTCAGAATATTGTTTTTCTTAACCGACGAGGCAAACAGCTTACCCGTGTTATGATTTTTACTATTGTTAAACGATTGGCAGAAAAAGCACAGATAAAAAAAACAATTAGTCCACATACATTTAGGCATTCATTTGCCACCCATTTAATTGATGGAGGCGCTGATTTAAGAGCTGTTCAGGAGATGCTGGGACATGAATCTATTTTAACCACAGAAATTTACACTCATCTTGATCGCGAATATTTACGTGATGCGATTATAAGATTTCATCCAAGAGCATAATTTTTTTTGCAAACCTTTGCAACGGTATTTACAATCGAATATCTGCTTATACATAATTTTCTATCTTGTTTATTTACTGTTATTTACACAAATTCATCAAATCTATAAATTCGATTGTTTGGGTTAAAATAATTGCCCTGTACGCATTGAATTTGTTAATTTTTAAATATATTTGTATCCTGCAAAATATTTTTTAGTAATAGAATCATTTTCAATTAATTATAAATTTTAAAATTCAATAAAATGTCAAACGTAAAAAGAGTTTACACATTTGGTGATAAAAAAGCCGAAGGTAATGCAGGAATGAAAAACCTGCTTGGTGGTAAAGGTGCCAACCTTGCCGAGATGAATCTGATAGGAGTTCCTGTTCCTCCAGGTTTTACTATCACTACCGATGTATGTGCCGAATACAATAAATTAGGAAAAGATAAAGTGGTTGAGCTTCTTAAAGCTGAAGTTGAAGCTGCTGTTAAATATGTTGAAACCATTATGGGTACCAAGTTCGGAAGCAACGAAAATCCATTATTGCTTTCTGTTCGTTCAGGTGCTCGTGCTTCAATGCCAGGTATGATGGACACAGTACTAAACCTTGGTATGAATGATGCAGCTGTTGAAGGTTTAACAAAAAGAACTGGTAATGCACGTTTTGCATGGGACTCATATCGCCGATTTGTTCAAATGTTTGGTGATGTAGTATTAGGTATGAAACCTCAATCGAAAGAAGAAATTGATCCTTTCGAGGAGATTATGGAAGAAATGAAACATGCCAAAGGAATTAAGTTAGATACTGAATTTACAGTTGAAGATTTAAAAGAATTGGTTACAAAGTTTAAAGCTGCTGTTAAAAAACAAACAGGACATGATTTTCCAACCAATCCCTGGGAGCAACTTTGGGGTTCAGTAATGGCTGTTTTCGATAGCTGGCAAAACCCACGAGCTGTTTACTACCGTGCACTTAACCAGATTCCAGAAGAATGGGGAACTGCTGTAAACGTACAAGCAATGGTTTTCGGTAATATGGGCGAAAACTCAGGTACAGGTGTTGCATTTACACGTAATGCAAGTACTGGTGAAGATATTTTTAACGGAGAATATTTAATTGATGCTCAGGGTGAAGATGTAGTTGCTGGTATTCGTACACCACAAGAGATATCGAAAGAAGGTTCTTTACGTTGGGCTAAATTAGCTGGAGTAACTGAAGAAGTACGTGCAACAACTTATCCTTCGTTAGAAGAAAAAATGCCAGCTATTTTTAAGGAGTTAAACGAAGTTCAGCAAAAACTTGAAGATCATTATAAAGATATGCAGGATCTTGAGTTTACTATCCAGGATGGTAAATTATGGATGTTACAGACTCGTAATGGTAAACGTACCGCTGCCGCTATGGTTAAAATAGCCATGGATATGTTAAAGCAAGGTGTTATTGATGAAAAAACAGCGATTCTTCGTCAGGAACCTAATAAATTAGACGAATTATTACACCCTGTATTTTCTAAAGCCGGAATGAAAAATGCCAAAGTATTGGCAAAAGGATTACCTGCTTCTCCAGGTGCAGCAACAGGTCAAATCGTATTCTTTGCTGACGAAGCTAAAAAATTCCCAGCTTCAATATTGGTTCGTACCGAAACTTCTCCTGAAGATTTAGAAGGTATGAATATCGCCCGAGGTATTTTAACTGCTCGTGGCGGTATGACATCACACGCTGCTGTTGTAGCTCGTGGTATGGGTAAGTGCTGTGTTTCTGGTGCTGGTGCTGTGAATATTAATTACAAAACCCGTATCATGAATATTGAAGGTGTTGAATTTAAAGAAGGTGACTGGATTTCATTAAACGGATCAACAGGTGAAGTTTACCAGGGAAAGATTGAAACTCAGGATCCTGATATGAGTGGCGATTTTGGCGATATCATGAAATTAGCTGATAAATACAGAGTAATGGATGTTCGTACAAACGCTGATACTCCTCATGATGCAAAAGTTGCAAGAGAATTTGGTGCTCATGGTATTGGTCTTTGCCGTACAGAGCATATGTTCTTCGAAGGTGAAAGAATCAAAGCTATGCGCGAAATGATTCTTGCCGAAACAGAAAAAGACAGAAGAAAAGCTTTAGAAAAATTATTACCATTCCAACGATCAGATTTCGAAGGAATTCTTGAAGCTATGGCAGGTTATGGTGTTACTATCCGACTACTCGATCCACCATTACACGAATTTGTACCTCACGAAGAAGCAAATCAGAAAGAAATGGCCAAAGAAATGGGTATTACTGTTGAAGAAGTAAAACGTAAAGTTGATTCTTTGCACGAAATTAACCCTATGTTAGGTCATCGTGGTTGCCGTTTAGGTATCACTTATCCTGAAATCACAGAGATGCAGGCACGTGCAATCATTGAAGCTGCTGTAAACTTAAAGAAAAAAGGAGTTGATGCTCGTCCTGAGATTATGATTCCATTAATCGGAACAGCAAAAGAATTTACATTGCAGGAAGAAATCATCCGCAAAACTGCTGAAAAAGTGTTTGCTGAAAAAGGAACAAAAATCGATTACCTTGTAGGTACTATGATCGAGATTCCAAGAGCTGCTTTAACCGCTGGTGATATAGCTGACAGAGCTGAGTTCTTCTCATTTGGTACAAACGACTTAACTCAGATGACATTTGGTTATTCAAGAGATGACGCTGGTAAGTTCTTACCTGTTTATTTAAAACAAGGTATTTTAAAGAGCGATCCATTCCAAATCTTAGACCAAACAGGTGTTGGTCAGTTAGTTGAAATGGGTGTTCAAAGAGGTAGAGCAAAAAATCCAAAACTAAAAGTAGGTATTTGTGGTGAGCATGGTGGTGAGCCAAGTTCAGTTGAATTCTGCTTTAAAGTTGGAATGAACTATGTTTCTTGTTCTCCATTCCGTGTTCCAATTGCACGTTTAGCATCGTCACAAGCTTCTATCAAAGCTGGGAAATAATTAGTTTATCCTTTTAAAATAAAGAGGCCATCGGGATTATACGATGGCCTCTTTATTTTTTAGGGGTAAAATCAATTTAAACAGTATTTGAATCTAAATAATTTTTTACCTTTGATGTTTACTTGAAAAAAAACAACAAAAGCGTATTATATCATGGAAAAAACTACTGGAATAACCCTAAAAAATGATTTAAAAAAGCTGATTACCAGCCATAAAAAGGTTCATCAGAATTTAACACGTAAAGAAACAATAAAGCATGTTCTGGATAATAAAGAAGCCATTGCATCAAAAAATGGTGCAATTGCAACATGGACCCCAACCGAATCTACTGGTCGTAGCCCAAAAGATACATACATCGTTAAACGTGCTGAAAGTGAAAAAAACATAGACTGGACATCCCCAAATAACTTACCTATTGATAGCGAAACATTTGATATGCTATTTGCAGATGCACTTCAGATGTTATCGCAAAAAGAACAATTATATACTACAGATCGCGTAATTGGTGCTGATTCGAAATATGCACTACCTGTAAAAGTTGTTACAAATTTAGCTCTAACAACGTTATTTACTGATAACATGTTCAGACCAGTACCTAAAGATATTGAAAAAAGTATTTTCTTCAATCGTGAATTTCAGTTAGTTCAGGTTCCTTACAACAAACTTGATCCTAAAAAATACGAAGGTCGTATTCACAAACTGCCAAATGGAAAAACTTCGAATCTGGCATTAGCAATGGATCTTGACAGAGGACTTGGTGTGGTAATCGGCTCTGCATACCTTGGTAGTGTTAAAAAGATGATGTTTACTGTAATGAATTATTACCTGCCATTCGAAGGCGTTTTACCGTTACATTGCTCCGCTAACGAAGATAAACAAGGTGTTTCGGCTTTGTTGCTGGGATTATCAGGAACCGGAAAAACAACTTTATCTGCCGATCCAAACAGAGCATTATTAGGTGATGATGAGCATGGTTGGAGTGTTGATGGAATTGCAAATTTCGAAAACGGATGCTATGCTAAAATGATTGATATTAATCCTGAAAAAGAGCCTGAGATTTATAATGCTGTTATGCATAAAGATGATCCATTAAACCATGGAGCAATAGTGGAAAATGCGATGGTTTATCCAAATGGAGAATTCGATTACAATGATAACCGTTTAACTGAAAACTCAAGAGCATCTTTTCCACTTTCATTTTTAAAGAATATTAAAGTTTCATCTGTATCGGGTCATCCAACAACTATTTTATTCCTTACAGCTGATGCTTACGGAGTATTGCCTCCTATTTCAAAACTAAATCCTGATCAGGCTATGTTATGGTTTTTGATGGGATATACAAGTAAATTAGCTGGTACCGAAACTGGAATTACTGAGCCACAATCAACTTTCTCCCGATTCTTTGGACAACCATTTATGCCATGCAATCCTGATATTTATGCCGATATGCTTGGTCAAAAAATGAAACAGTTTAATTCTAAAGTTTATCTTGTAAACACAGGCTGGAGCGGGGGTGCTTATGGTGTTGGAAAACGTATCGATATTAAACTTACAAGAGCAATGGTAAATGCTGCACTAAATGGTGATCTTGAAAAAGCAGAATACACCTATGATGAGCTTTTCCATTTAAATATACCAAAAGCTTGTCCTGGAGTGCCTTCTGAAATACTTATTCCTTCGAACACTTGGGCCAATAAAGAAGATTATCAGAAAATGGCTAAAAAGTTAGCAGATGAATTTAGCAAAGCATTTGATAAGTCATATGGCACAAAAAACATAAAAGATAGCGTTAAACAACAGTGTCCGGGTAAATAATCTGGAACAATAAAATTTTACATTTAAACAGAGTTTAGTTAGATTAACTAAACCCTGTTTTTTTATAATAATACATATAAATATAACTGACAATCATTTACAATTACCTATACAGATTCAGATACCTATATATTTTGATGTATTAAAAAATATTTGTTATTTTGCGCGCAAGGAAATTAGAATAAAGCATTATGTTTATTGTACTCAATATTATCCTGATAATTGTAGCATATTTAATTGGATCAATTCCTACTTCTGTTTGGATTGGAAGATATTACTACGGCATTGATATACGTGAACATGGAAGCGGAAATGCCGGGGCTACAAATACGTTCAGGGTTTTAGGAACAAAAGCAGGAATAGTTGTTTTTATTGTTGATATTTTAAAAGGTTTTGGAGCGGTAAACCTTATCCATTTTACTAGTTATTATATTCCACATAGCGGTTCATACACAAATATTCAGTTATTATTGGGTATCGCAGCTATGCTTGGTCATATATTCCCAATATACGTTGGTTTTAGAGGAGGAAAAGGTGTAGCAACTTTGTTTGGTGTGATTATGGCAATTAGCCTATATCCCACTTTAATGATGGCTGGCATTTTTTTAATTACTCTTATTATTACCCGATATGTATCACTTAGTTCGATGATTTCAGGGTTCTCTTTTCCTTTTCTTATTGTACTTGTATTTAAAGAAACCACTCCCGCACTTATCATCTTTTCTCTTATAATGGCTGTTTTGATGCTCTTTACTCATCAAAAAAATATCGAAAGATTGTTAAGAAAGGAAGAGAAAAAAGCAAATCTACCCAAGATTAAAAAAGAGCATATTCAAAAACTCAAAAAAATCAAACCAAGAAGAAGAAAAAAAAGAAAAGTTGTTGAAGCATAAAACAACTCAAAATCTGAAGAGATTAAGAACTATTTCAAAGCATTACGAATTACTGGTTTGTAACCTTCCCAATTAAAATCATTCAGGTAAGTATTGTTTTCAACAATAGTATTGCTTTCCACATTAACATAGCCACGGATAAATGTCGCGGGCAATGTATAATCGAGATCTTCAGCAGGATTATATTTACTTAGCACCTGATCAATTAATATGGCTTGTTTATATGATCGGGTATTTTTTTCGGCAAAATCGAAAATATACGTTGGTATTGAAATCACAATCAGATAATCACCATAAGGCTTGTATAACTGTAACTTATATGTTAAATCGATCGGATTATTTATAACTTCCTGGGTGGTTTTATAAATACTATCGGAATACTTAAACCCTGTTTTTAATATATTATCTGCTGTTGATTTTTCGCGGGTATAATGAATAAATACTTTTGAATTTATTAATTCGCCAAAAATAAATTTTACCACAGACTCAGAAATTCTATTGCTGCTTTGTTTTTGCTGAGATTTAGTAAAATCTGGAAAATCTAAGAGCATATCCAAATTAGTGTTTCGAGAATCACTTGATGAGCTGCTATTTAAATCATTGCTTTGAGCATGTTTCCTTATTTTCAACAACTTTAGAACAAAGATTGTTAAAGAAGATAGTATTACTAAACATGCTAAAAATATCGTAATAAAAATAAGAATTTCATTTACAGAGATAGCCAGAATCATTAAATCAACTTTATAAAATACTGAAAATGTA
Source organism: Bacteroidales bacterium (assembly GCA_034002805.1). Taxonomy (GTDB): domain Bacteria; phylum Bacteroidota; class Bacteroidia; order Bacteroidales; family UBA12077; genus UBA12077. The sequence goes on from JAVEZW010000008.1 coordinate 30,890, forward strand.
TAATTTACTTATTATTCAGGTTGAATTATAAATTCTTTTTCAAGTAGTTGCTGTAGGTGGTTTGAACTAATGTTGTATTCAATTTCCCCATGAATAACAAAAGAAATAGCACCAGTTTCTTCAGATACAACTACAACCGAAGCATCTGTCTTTTCTGTAATTCCCAAAGCCGCTCTGTGACGCATTCCAAAGTGTGGTGGCAGATCAATCCTGTCGGTTGAAGGAAGCACACAGCGTGCAGCAGCAATTTTATCTTTTTTGATGATTACAGCGCCATCGTGCATCGGACTATTTTTAAAAAATATACTTTCGAGCAATCGGCTCGATGTGTCAGCATTAATTATATCACCTGTTTTTACAATACTAAATAAATCGGATTCGTGGGACACAACGATTAGTGCTCCTGTTTTTTGCGACGACATGCTGGCACTTGCATTTACGATTGCACTAATATCAACTCCCTTGCTTTCGGGCTCGCCGAATGAAAATAGCTTATCAATCGAAAATCGTTTCTTTTTAACATATCTGGTACCAAGCATAAGCATGAACCTTCGTATTTCCTGCTGAAAGATAATGATAAGGGCAATAACACCAATACCAATTACCTGACCCAGAATAGTGCCCAGTAATTGCATATTTAATGCCCGAACGATTAACCATAATAAGTAAACCAAAAAAATACCGATAAATATATTAATGGCCGTTGTTCCTTTAATCAAATTATACATTTGGTAAAGCAAAAACGCAACTAAAAGAATATCAATTACATCAAGAATTCGTATTGTAATAAAACCGATCATAATATTTAATTAACCAGATTAACAAATGTAATAAAATTAAAATCATTCGTGCCAATTCGGAATACTGGCAACCGAAAATTTCTGACAAAGCGTAATAGCCTCCTTGGCTTCGCGCACATCATGTACTCTTAAAATAGTTGCACCACCTTGCAATGCCAAGGTATTTAACACTGTTGTTCCGTTTAACGATTCATCGGGCGTTGTTTTTAACGATTTGTAAATCATAGATTTTCGTGATAAACCAACCAAAAGAGGAATCTCGAATATTCGAAAATCAGGTAAATGCTTTAATAACTGATAATTATGTTCAATGGTTTTTCCAAATCCAAAACCAGGATCAATAATTACATCGTTTATACCTAATAATCTTGCTTTGCTTACTTTCTCGGAAAAATACCGAATCACTTCTTTAACCACATTTTTATATTCGGGATTTAGCTGCATGGTTTGTGGTGTACCCTGCATGTGCATCATAATATAAGGAACATTGAGTTTGGCAATTACCTCAAACATCTTATTATCCATATCACCTGCCGAAATATCATTAATCATATCAACCGAATAATCGGTTACAGCTATTCTTGCAATTTCTGAACGAAATGTATCAACAGATAAAATCAAATCAGGATATTCTGATTTTAAGATTTTTAATACAGGAATTAACCGATCAAGCTCTTCCTTTTCAGAAACGTCCTTTGCTCCTGGTTTTGTTGAGTAAGCTCCAATATCAAGAATATCGAGACCTTCACTTACCATTTTACCAACATACTGAAGTATTTTTTCGGTCGAATTATGTTTGCCACCATCATAAAACGAATCTGGAGTTAGATTTAAAATCCCCATTACCTTAGGTTCTGATAAATTGAATAACGTGCCCCTGATTTGGATGGCTAATTTTTTCGAAAAAAATGTATTTTTAGAATCCATTTTATATTTTTACCTTCGATTTTAACACAAATGTAATAAAATAGATGCAGCTATTCCGTATTTTAGTGGCATTGAAAATTGAATTTTAATCAACCGAAAGATGAAATTTATTGTAATTGAAGGATTAGATGGCTCTGGCAAATCGACCCAGCTTAACATGTTGAAGAATTACCTTAATGAACACAAAATTCGTTTTGAATATTTGCATTTTCCACGAACCGATTCGAGAATATTTGGCGATCTTGTTGCCAGGTTTTTAAGAGGCGAATTGGGAGATATTAATCATGTAAACCCCTATTTAATTGCACTTATATATGCAGGTGACAGGAATGACGCCAAACAACTGATAGAAAAATGGTTAAACGAAGATTACCTCGTGGTTGTTGATCGATATGTATTTTCAAATATCGCTTTTCAATGTGCAAAAATTAACAATCAGGACGAAAGAAATAAATTAAGTGAATGGATTAAAGACCTAGAATACAATTATTATCAGATTCCAAAACCCGCATTAAATATATTCTTAAATGTTCCTTTCGAATTTACGATGCAAAATCTTACAAATCAAAGAGATGGAGCTGATCGTGATTATCTGAAAGGTAAAGAAGATATCCACGAAAAAGATATTGATTTTCAGCGCAGGGTTCAGGATGTTTACATTCACGAAGCAACAACTGACAATTCGTTAAAAATAATTCAGTGTATCGATGATACTGGTAAAATGCCATCTTCAGAAATTGTTTTCAATAAACTTATAAATCTGCTTAAAGCGGAAAATATAATCTAACTAAATCAACTATTCATGAAAACCTTAAATACTATTAGCAGGATAATCGTTGGTGCGGTGTTCATTTTTTCGGGATTTGTAAAAGGAATCGACCCGCTAGGATCAACCTACAAGTTTATCGATTATTTTAATGCTTTTAACTTATCATTTTTTGAACCGCTTAGTTTTCCTCTATCGATCTTATTAAGCTCACTCGAATTTGTAATCGGTGTAGCAATTATATTTTCAGCAAAAAAACAACTTACCACATGGGCTTTGCTTGCGTTCATGTTGTTTTTCACAGTTTTAACATTTATTCTGGCAATATTCAATCCGGTAACCGATTGTGGTTGTTTTGGCGATGCAATAATAATGACCAACTGGCAAACCTTTTATAAAAACGTTGTTATAATGATTTTTACGTTGATTGTCTTTGTAAACAGAAACCGTTTTTTAAGCAACTGGAGCAATTTAAGACAATGGACTCTGATAATTATTGCCGGATTATTTATTATTTCTGTTTCAGGATTTTCATACAAACATCTACCTTTAATTGATTTCAGACCTTATTCGGTTGGAACTTATATTCCTGATAAAATGATTATTCCCGAAGGAGCACCTGTAGCCGAATATAAAACTACTCTGATCTATGGTAAAGATGATAAAACCATAGAAGTAACTATCGACAATTTACCCGATTCAACCTGGCATTGGATAGAAACCAGGCATACATTAGTTAAACAAGGATATCAACCTCCTATTCATGATTTTACAATACAATCGTTAGATGGAAATGATTATACCGACTTGATTCTAAACGATGGCAAATTCACCTTTGTAATGATTGCGTATGATCTGAAAAAAACAAACCTGAAAAATATTGAACGAATAAATGCCTTGGCTGATTTTTGTAAAACATCCGGCAAATACAATTTTATATGTTTAACATCTTCGGCGCAAAGTGAAATTGAAAGTTTTGCGACAAAAACAAAAGCTACTTACCCATTTTTTAATACCGATGAAATTACATTAAAAACGATCATCAGGGCAAACCCGGGAATTATGTTATTGCGTCGTGGCTGGATTATAAAAAAGTGGAATTCAAATGATTTACCTTCTATTGAATCGCTAACCAATGATATTTTAAATAACCCAAAATATAAGCCAGCATTAACTGAAACGGGCGAAGAAGAATTTAATGTTTAGTTCAAAAACAAATACAATTGTTTAGATTTTTACTAAAAAGGTTTTTATACGCGATTCTCATCATTTGGGGAGTAATAAGCGTTGTTTTCTTTTTGTTTACTGTTTTACCCGGCGATCCTGCAAAGATGATGCTCGGACAACGGGCCGATCAATTCTCGGTTGAAGCAATAAAAAAAGAACTTGGCCTCGACAAGTCAGTATCGATGCAATATGTAAAATATTTAAACGACCTCTCTCCTATCTCAATCTATAATGTATCAAATTCAGATAGTTATTTTTATCTCGATAAAACAAAGTACAACTCCTCAGTTCAACTTTTTAAAACAAGTAAAAATTCAGCCCTGGTTATAAAATATCCGTATTTGCGAAGATCTTATCAGAGTAAAAAACAAGTTTCCGAAATAATTTCTGAAACCTTACCCAATACCTTTTATCTGGCTTTGGTTTCAATTATTTTTGCATCTCTTCTGGGTATTTTTTTGGGAATCATTGCAGCCATAAAAAAAGACAGCCTGTTTGATCGACTCTCACTTTTCTTCTCAGCCTTTGGAATATCATTACCTTCTTTTTTTGCTGCAATATTAATCGGATGGATTTTTGCATTCTTGCTTGGTGACTTTACCGGTTTAAATTTAACAGGTAACTTATATGAGATTGATGATCTGGGAGAAGGTTATCATTTACAACTTAAAAACATGATTCTGCCAGCTTTTACGTTGGGTATAAGACCGCTTGCAATTGTAATTCAGCTTTCACGCAACTCAATGCTCGAAGTTCTTTCGCAAGATTATATTCGAACTGCCCGGGCAAAAGGATTAAAATATTCGAGAGTGATCTGGAAACATGCGCTAAAAAACTCATTAAATCCAGTAATTACAGCTATCTCGGGCTGGTTTGCTTCCCTAATGACCGGTGTTGTTTTTGTTGAGTATATTTTCGGATGGAAAGGTCTGGGTTTTATTATCGTTGATTCATTAAATAATTACGATCTTCCGGTTGTGGTTGGTTGCGTATTAACAATCTCCATAATATTTATCATTATTAACACACTGGTTGATATACTTTATGCAATACTTGATCCACGCATCAAACTAAGCTAAAACAATTTCCTGTTTTTTTCAAAATTTACAGCTTTTGACCACATAATTTCTTATTTTTGGTTTACAATCCTTTAAATCATATCCAATGAGAAAAAAAATAGTAGCTGGTAACTGGAAAATGAATACTACCTTGCCAGACGGAAAAAAACTTATCAATGAAGTTATAAAAAACAATGATGTTCAAAAAGATGTTTTATTAATAGTTTCACCGCCGTTTACACATCTTTCTGAATTTTCAACACTTATTAAAGGCTCAGAAATTAAATTGGCAGCACAAAACTGCGTTCAGTTTGAGCAAGGAGCTTATACCGGAGAAATAACTCCATCCATCCTTAAATCTGTTGGTGTAGAATATGTTATTCTGGGACATTCTGAACGTCGTGCCTATTTTTCAGAAACCGACTCAGTAATTAATACAAAAATAAAGTTAGCGCTAGTTCATGGCTTAAAACCAATCGTATGTTGTGGTGAAGTACTTGACGAAAGAGAAAAAAACATTCATTTTGATGTTGTTGCACGCCAACTTAAAGGAATGTTTGATGGAATTACTGCAACCCAATTTAAAGAAATAATTATTGCTTACGAACCCGTTTGGGCAATTGGCACAGGAAAAACTGCAAGTCCTGCACAAGCTCAGGAAATGCACGCATTTATTAGAAAGAATATCGAAAAAGCGTTTGGTGCGGAGTTGGCAAATAATACATCAATATTGTATGGTGGAAGCTGCAAACCATCAAATGCGAAGGAGTTATTTGCAAATGCCGATGTTGATGGAGGCCTTATTGGTGGAGCATCATTGGTAGCTTTAGATTTTATTCAGATTGCCAAATCATTTTAAATTCATCTAAATGGATTATATCGAACTAAAATGCATTATCTCAAATAGTAACATTAGCGAGATTTCGGAAATACTGATTGCCGAATTAAATGAGGTTGGTTTTGAGAGTTATACAGAAATTCAAAATGGAATAAATGCATATATACCGCAAAATATCTTCGATAACGAAAAGATTAAAAACCTACAGATTAATTCATTACCTGATTGTACTATCGAATATTCATGGCAAATAATAAAAGCACAGAACTGGAATGCTATCTGGGAAAGTAATTTTGAACCTATAAGTATCGAAAACGAATGTTTTGTGCGTGCTCCATTTCATCAAAAGCAAAATCAGTTTACTTACGACATAATTATTGAACCAAAAATGTCTTTTGGGACTGGTCATCACGAAACAACCTCGCTAATGCTCAAAGCCATGCTATCCATGGATTTTAATGATAGAAATGTACTTGATATGGGTTGTGGAACAGGTGTTCTGGCTATCCTTGCTTCACTTAAAAAGGCAAAAAACATTATCGCTATTGACATTGATGAATGGGCTTTTGAAAATACAATCGAGAATATTGCACGAAATAACTGCCATAATATCGAAGTTTTTAAAGGTGATGCAGCTTTGATTAATCAAAAACTATTCGACATTATTTTGGCAAATATCAATAGGAATATCCTTTTAGAAGATATTAAACATTACTCAAAAACATTAAAGAGGAATGGTATTTTGCTGCTAAGTGGCATTTACGAAAACGACCTTGATGTTATAAAGAAAGAAGCTGAAAATCAACATTTAAAATTCGAAATGTACGATTCGAAAAACAACTGGGTAGCTGCCCGTTTTATTAAGATCTAAGGAAAACTATTAAATAAAATTACAATGAGGAGCAAAATCGGTTTAACAGTTTTAATTTTGATTTTAATTCATCTGTTTAGTAGTAAATCGTATGGCCAGGAATTAAAAGAATTTTCGAGTGATACCTTGCTTTTTATTGATCAATTTGAATCGTTTATAGAAAAGAATATCTCTGATCCGGATAAGGAAAACCTCGAACAATTTTTATTAAAATGGCAAACAGGAGTTATCGATGAAAATGCCAGAGCCAGATTTATTAATGTATCAAATCTTCTTTTACAGCAAAAAGCACAGCGTAGTCCTCATTTCACTAAATATATTGAAGCAGTGCTGGCTTTTTATAGCTCCGAAAATAATCTTAAAAACTATGAACAGTGGGAAAAAGGGGCTATTCAAATTTTAAACAGTCTTAAATACCCACTGGGTAAGCTTAGCACTTATTTTGACCGATCAATAAGTTTATTGAAAACAAAAACACTTTATAGTTCTTATGCCACTGAATGGTTTGTTAGTAATGATAATTATAAAATTGTGGTTGATGAAACGATAAAATTTGTTTTCGAAAAAACGAACCTTACCTGCAAAATTAAAAGAGATAGTATTGATATTTTTGATACTAAAGGAACCTTTTATCCTCTAACAAATAGCTGGATAGGGCAAAAGGGACTGGTTACCTGGGAGCAAGCAGGTTATTCAAAAGACAGTATTTCGGCCAAACTGGAAAAATACCAGGTTGATCTTACCAGATCAGGTTACGATGCTGATTCTGTAGTGTTTACAAACAAATTATATTTTGATAATACGATCTTGGGTAAACTCTCCGATCATGTGGTACATATAGCAAGTCCTGAAAAAGCTATTTATCCTGAATTTAATTCTTATCAAAAAAGATTTCAGATTAAGGATATTTTCCCCGGAATAAATTACGATGGGGGTTTTGCCATGAAAGGATCTAATCTTATGGGTTCTGGCATAAAAAATCAGGAAGCTTTGCTTTTTATAGATAAACACGTAAAAACCAAACTTACAATTAAATCAGAGAATTTCATGTTTAAAAAGGATCGTGTGGTTTCGAATAATGCCCAGGTTAATATAAAATTTACCAACGATTCAATTTTTCACCCTGGATTGATGTTTACTTACCAGGAAAGAACTCAGGAAGTAACACTAAATCCAACCGACAGGATAGTTTCTAAAAGCCCGTACTTTAATTCGTACCACAATATCTTCATGAAATTCGACAGGCTTGTCTGGAAAACCAATTCCGATAAAATATATCTAACAGCATCAAAAGGAGCTGCCGTAAGCAATGCAACTTTTACATCGGCAAACTTCTATAACCTGGTCGATTACGAAAACATTCAGTCTCGCGATTTAGAGCATCCGCTGATCTTAATTCGGAATTTTGCACGTATGATTAAATCAGATCAGTTTAAAGCTGAGGTGTTTGCTGATTATATGGCTTATCCTATTCATCAGGTACGACAAATGCTTATGTTTGTTAGTATGGATGGCTTTATATTCTTCGATGTTGAAAATGACTTGGTTACCATTAATCAGCGTTTATACGATTATATCAACTCACGCATGGGGAAAATTGATTACGATGTAATAAAATTTACCTCCGAAACTCAAGGACTAACTCATAATGCCATTTACGATATCGATTCGTTTAAACTCGAAATTAACGGTGTTCCACGAATATTTATCTCTGATTCTCAGAACGTTGCTATCTATCCAAAAAATCAAAGAATCATTATGACAAAAAATAGAGGATTTGATTTTGGAGGGATAATAAACGCAGGGTTATTTACATTTTATGGTAACGACTTTCATTTTGACTACGACACGTTTAAGATAACATTAAATAATGTCGATTCGTTAAACATTAAAGTTCAAACAGAACGTACCGATTTGTACGGAAAATCAGTTCTAGCAGCATTGCAAAATTCAATTAAACTTATTTCAGGTAACTTATTAATTGATAAATCAGATAATAAATCGGGTTTAAAGAGCTATCCTGAATATCCGGTGTTCATAAGTTCTGAGTATTCGTTTGTTTTTTATAATGTAAATAATATTTGGGGAGGAGTTTATAAACCCGAAAACTTCTATTTTAAACTTGATCCGTTTGTTATTGATAGTTTGGATAATTTCTCAACAAAAAGTTTAAACTTTAAAGGTGAATTCTTTTCAGCAGGTATTTTTCCTCCGTTTTATGATTCTATTTACACGCGCCCCGATTATTCTCTTGGTTTTAGGAGAAAAACCCCTACTGAAGGATTTCCTCTTTATGATGGCAAAGGCAAATTTTTTAACGATATTGATTTAAGCAATCAGGGATTAAAAGGAAACGGAAAGTTAGAATACCTCTCAAGTTCAGCAACATCTGACAGTATAGTTTTTTTTCCGGATTCTACAAAAGTCCATGCTCAGGATTTTACAATAGCCCAGCGAACTACAGGTATTGAGTTTCCTAATGTAACCGCTACGAACATCGACATAGAGTGGTTTCCGCACAAAGATGTAATGTATCTGGAGCAAACCAAAGAGCCGTTTACGATTTTTAACGATAAATACACTTATTCAGGATCATTAAAATTACAGCCAATTGGATTAACAGGTAAAGGTTCTCTAGATATTGAAAAAGCGGCTTTTGGATCAAATCTTTTTTATTTTGATGCCATGGCGTTTAATTCAGATACTACCTCATTTAGCCTTAAATCGATCGATAAATCTGAGTTTACTATGCTGGGTTCAAATTTAAATGTTAAGGTAAACCTTACCAACCAGATAGGAAAGTTTAAATCAAATTCGTGTTTTACTGTAGTCGATTTTCCAAAAAATCTTTATAAAAGTTACCTCGATCAGTTTGAATGGAAAATAAATCTGGATGAAGTTCATATTGAATCAGATCCACAGTCAGACTCCACTACATGTCCTGATATTAATCAATTAAATAAACTTAGAGATGATAAACTGCCCGGAGCTTTATATTTATCATATCATAAAGGACAAGATTCTTTGCGCTTCTCATCAGTTAAAGCTGTTTACAAAGTAGCCGATAATTCAATTTTTGCTTCAGAAGTTGAATATATTAAAGTAGCCGATGCTTCTATCTTTCCAAAGGATAAGGATGTAACTATCGGATTAACAGCCGAAATGAGTACATTAAATAAATCGGAAGTAATTGCAA
>JAVEZW010000009.1:0-17028 GCA_034002805.1 Bacteroidales bacterium
TTCAGTTAGAAGGAATAGAATCAAAAGGTGTGTTAGATTCACTTGATTTTCTATTTAATGTCAAAAAAGGTCAAAATACCGGAATTGGTAAAAATGTGGTGATAATTGGTGGTGGAAACACAGCCATGGATGCAGCACGAACAGCATACAGGCTTGTTGGCAATGATGGAAAAGTAACTATTGTATATCGTCGAACAATTAATGAAATGCCTGCGGATCAGGGTGAGATAAAAGCAGTACTCGAAGAAGGAATGGAGATAATAGAATTAACTGCTCCCGAAAAGGTTATTAGTGAAAATGGTAAAGTAAAAGCACTGTTATGTAGCCGAATGAAATTGGGTGATAAAGATGCATCAGGCAGAAGAAAACCTGTAAAAATTAACGGTTCAGAATTCGAGATTGAGTGCGATACAATCATTCCAGCCATTGGCCAAAACCTCGATATTGATTTTGTTAAAACTGAGTTGCTGAAAGCGGATTTTACTAATTATAGAACACAACTTGATAATGTATTTATTGGTGGTGATGCAATGCGCGGTGCTGCTACAGCTATAAAAGCCATTGGCGATGGACGCAAAGCGGCAGAGCAAATAATGAAAAAAGCAAGCATAGATTTTTCTATTCCAAAACCAGCAAATGGCAAAAACTACACTAAAAAAGAATTAATGCTAAAAAGGGCTTTTCGCCAATACTCACCCGAATTAAATGAACTTGATCGTAAGGATCGCAAAAATTTTAAGTTAATTAGCAATACACTCAATAAAGATTTAATAATTAAAGAAGCTGAACGTTGCCTGCAATGCGATGAGATTTGCAATATTTGTACTACAGTTTGTCCAAACTTCGCCAATTTTTCATACGATATTGAACCTTTGAAAATTATGCTTCAAAAAGCAATTTCAGATTCAAAAGACCATATTACTATAGAAAATGATGGATTTTTCGAAATAAATCAAAGTTATCAGATTCTGAATATTGGTAACTTTTGCAATGAGTGTGGCAATTGCAATACATTCTGCCCAACACAGAGCGCTCCATATAAGGAAAAACCTAAATTCTGGTTAACAAAAGAATCGTTCGATGCCGCTGATAAAGGCTATTATGTAAACAAAAAGGAAGATAATAAAACCTTATATTTAAAATCGAATGGCCAAATAGTAAGTCTTTCGGAAGTATCTGATGTTTTTGTTTATAATTCGGCGAATGTTAGAGCATCTCTTTCTAAAATAGGTTTGCAAATACAAAAAATTGAATTTTTTAATAATTCAAAAGAGTTTACAAATAGGCTGGCCATAGAAATGAGTATTCTGCTTAAAGCATCTTTGAAATTGGTAGTTTATTAGAAATAATTAACCTCCTCATTGCGAACGAAGTGAAGCAATCTATTGACGAATAAAAAAAGACTGCTTCGTTTCTCTCGCAGTGACAATAGTTTGTGGTTTGCAGTGACTATAAGTTATGGGACTCTCAAATACAAACATAAAACAAAAACGACCCCAAAAGGGATCGTTTAAATTTGTATATCTCTAAATCCAAAATTAAAACTACAACTTAAACTGATGTTTTACTTTTGCCTCTGTCATTACAAATGAGCTATAGAACTGACTGATATTTCCAATGGTGGAAAACTTCGTGGTAACAAAATTGTGAAAGTCATTCATATCCTGACAATATACTTTTAAGAGAAAATCAATGTTGCCTGAGATGTAATAACATTCCATTACTTCATCCATGGTATCCATTTCTCTCTCAAAATCTTCAATGGCTTCCTTGGTGTGTTTATTAAGTGATACAGAGATATAAGCTATTAGTTTTTTACCAAATAGCTTAGGTTCAACTAAGGTTATATACTGTTTAATGTACCCGTTTTTTTCAAGTTTTTTTATCCGTTCATGAATTGGAGTTGTTGACAAATGAAGTTTTTCGGATAGCTCTCTAATTGTTATTCTGCTGTTCGTTTGCAATACATTAAGTAGCTTACGGTCTATCTCATCAAGTGGTTTCATGCTAGTTATTTTTTCTAAATTAAAACAAAATATATTTGCAAATATAGTCTATTTCTGCTTTTTATGCAATTTATAGCCCTTTTTTCTGTTGTTTTATGATTATATAGAATTAATTAATATTATTCCTAACTTGCGTGGGTTAAAATTTTATACAAATCATATATGATTCAAATTATTGATCGAGTAACAAACGAAAAAGTACTGCAACATGCAGTAGACCGTTTTAAAGAGCGTAAAATTATATTACCTACCTTTAAACAACAACAAAATCCTGAATTGGTTCCGGAAAAAATAAAAAATCAGTTAAAAAATATCGGTTTATGGGATATAAACCCTTTAAACCTTTTCAGAATTACCTGGAAAAACGAACCTAAAGAAAAAGGTGGACTATACGGTAATGTAAATTATATTGAGATACCCAAATCTCTTTCAGGAGTAAATGCACGAATTGTGCTATTAATAGGTAAATGGTTCCCAACAGGTGCTCATAAAGTGGGTGCTGCATACGGTTGTCTTGCACCTCGAATTACAACAGGCGAATTTGATCCAACATATCATAAGGCAGTGTGGCCATCAACAGGTAACTATTGCCGCGGTGGAGCATTCGACTCAAAATTAATGGGTACCGAATCAGTGGCTATATTACCTCAGGAAATGAGTAAAGAACGATTTACCTGGTTACGCGATGTTATTGGATCTGAAGTAATTGCAACACCAGGCTGTGAGTCGAATGTAAAAGAAATTTACGATAAATGCTGGGAAATACGCAGAACAAGACCAGATTGTGTTATATTTAATCAGTTTGATGAATTTGGGAACGCTGCTTGGCATTACAACACCACTGGTAAAGCAATCGAGGAAGTTTATGATTTAATAAAAACCAAAAACAGCAAGTTAGCTGCTTATATCTCAGCAACCGGTTCAGCTGGTACAATTGCTGCGGGCGATTATTTAAGAACTATTGCTCCACATGTTAAGGTTGTTGCTTCTGAGGCTTTACAATGCCCCACATTATTAATGAATGGCTTTGGTGGTCATCGCATCGAAGGCATTGGAGATAAACATGTACCATGGATTCATAATGTTAAAAATACCGATGTTGTTACAGCGATTGACGATGAGGATTGTATGAGAATTCTTAGGTTATTTAATGAACCCGAAGGACACGATTTTCTTAAATCAATTGGTGTTGATCCTGAGCTTGTTGCAAATCTGCATTTAATAGGAATTTCCGGAATTGGAAATATTCTATCTGCAATAAAAACAGCCAAGTATTTCGAAATGACTAAAGATGATATAATCTTTACCATAGCTACTGATTCTGCCGATATGTATAAATCAAGAATAACTGAGCTGCATGATGAAAAAGGCAAATACTTTGATATTCAGGCTATTTCTGACTTTGAGAGATGTCTAATGGGTACAAAAACAGATACCATGAAGGAATTATCTTATTACGACAGAAAAGCTATTCACAACCTTAAATATTTTACCTGGGTTGAACAACAAGCAAAAGAAATTGAAGATTTAAATCAGCTCTGGAATGACCGTGAAATTTGGAATAAATTGTTTTTACAACCAGAGCATTGGGACGACCTGATAAATGATTTTAACGAACGTACCGGATTATTAAAAAACCTCGGTTAAACACTCTAATTTAAGCTTTAATAAGGTGTTTCATCATTTATGCTTTAGTAAATTTGTTAAAAATGGCTTTTATTACGCTCAGAAATGACAAAACCTCTAAATCTAAACAATGAAACACCTTGGTTTTTAGAAACAAGTTATTCTTTTAAATTCTTGAATTAAATAATAATTATGGCAGCCCAAAAAGTAAATAATAAATTTATTTACGAGTGTATCGATTGCGGAAAACAGTTTTTTACGAACGAGGTTATTTATTTGTGTGCAAGTTGTGCACAGGAAAACAGTGAAAACCAACCCCCAAAGGGAGTTCTTAAAGTTATCTATAACTATTCAGAAGTACTAAAGAATCATAAGACTTTTAATAATCTTAAAAAAAATACTTTTATTGATATTATTCCTTTAAAAAGTGCTTCAAGTTACCCAAAACTTAATGTCGGAAATACACCACTTTATCAATTCAACACATTAAATAACAAAGATTTACCTTTTCAGTTATATCTTAAGGATGATTCTCAGAATCCATCCTTTTCATTTAAGGACAGAGCATCGGCATTAGTATCGGCTTTTGCAAAAGAAAATAATATTAACACCATAGTTGCTGCATCTACAGGAAACGCAGGTTCTTCATTAGCAGGAATATGTGCATCACAAGGGCAAAAAGCAATTGTCATGGTTCCGGAATCAGCACCAATTGCCAAGTTAACCCAGATTATAATGTATGGAGCAACCATTATTCCTGTAAAAGGAACTTATGATCAGGCATTTGACCTTAGTATTAAAGCAACCGAGCAATTCGGTTGGTATAATCGTAATACTGCCTTTAATCCATTAACCATTGAAGGTAAAAAGACGGTTTCGTTTGAAATTTTTGATCAACTTAACGAAACACTTCCAGATCGGATTTTTGTACCAGTTGGTGATGGCGTTATAATCTCGGGCGTATATAAGGGTTTCGAGGATCTTTTGAAACTTAATTTAATAGATAAAATTCCGACCATTATTGCTGTTCAGGCTGAAGGAAGTAATAATATTATTAGAAATTTAGATAGTGACTTATTTAGTACTAAAGTCAGTAAAACCATTGCTGATTCAATTTCTGTTGATATTCCGCGTAATTTTTACATGACAAAGCAATTTATTTCAAAGTATAAAGGTGAATATTTATCTGTTACTGATGATGAAATATTACAAGCCTCTGTAACATTATCAAGAAATACAGGTATTTTTGCCGAACCAGCGGCTTCGGCTGCTTTTGCTGGATTTTTAAGTTATTATCGTTCAAACCAACTTGACAACAACTCCAAAAATGTTGTACTTTTAACCGGAAGTGGTTTAAAGGATCTAACAGCAGTAAAATCAATCCTTAAAATGCCCGAATCAATCGAACCAACTATTGAAAACCTGAAAAAAAGTATTGGATGATCGAATATACATTAAACGGAAAGAAAGAAAACTATACAGGTGATCCTGAAAAAACACTACTCACCCATTTAAGGCTTGACAAGCATATAACATCAGTAAAAGATGGCTGTTCTGGTCAGGCAACCTGCGGAGCATGTACCGTTGAAATAAATGGAAAAGCTAAACTTGCCTGTGCCATTAAAATGAAAACACTTGAAGGCGCAGAAATTTTTACACCAGAAGGTTTTCCGGAATATGTAAAAGACACTATTGCAAAAGCATTTGTTAACAAAGGTGCTGTTCAGTGTGGATTCTGTACACCCGGTTTTATAAGCAGAGTAAAAGTTCTATTACAGGAAAACCCTAACCCATCAACCGAAGAGATACAAAAAGCTATAAAATCGCATATCTGTCGTTGTACAGGTTATAAAAAGATTGAGGAAGCTATTATTTATGCCGGTGAGGCTATTCGGTTAAACAAAAAGCTTGAAATAACTAAAACATCAGGTAAAGTGGGTGTTTCTCATCCAAAATATGATGCTTATCGAACTGCTCTGGGCGAAAGACCATTTGTTGATGATCTATATTTTGAAGGAATGCTTTATGCTGCCTTAAAATTGAGTGATTATCCTAAAGCAAAAGTCATAAAAATTAATACTTCGGATGCAGAAAATATTAAAGGTGTAATAAAAATCTTTACTGCAAAAGATATTCCAGGCCAAAAGAAAGTTGGCTTAATTTACCAGGACTGGAGTGTGATGATTGGCGAAGGAGAAATAACAAACTACATCGGTGATGTTATTGCAGGTGTTGTAGCCGAAACAGATGAAATTGCCAGAGTTGCCATTTCACAAATCAAGGTTGAATATGAGGTTCTTGAACCTGTAACTGATGTTTATAAAGCTATTGATTCAGATCGTGTTCATCCTGAAAAACCAAATAATTTCAATACAACTCAATTTACTATTGGCAATGCCGATGAAACCTTAAAAAAATCTAAATTCCGATCGAAAGGTTTTTACGAAACACAACGAATTGAGCATGCTTTTCTTGAAAAAGAATCATCTGTTGCTCGTCCTGATGGCAAGGATGGTTTAGAGCTTTTTAGTCAAAGTCAGGGGGTTTATGAAGACCGACGACAAGTAGCCATGATTCTTGGATTACCAGAAGAAAAAGTTCGTGTAACGCTTGTTCCAAATGGTGGCGGATTTGGTGGTAAAGAGGATTTAAGCATTCAGGGACAAACATCGCTTTTTGCATATTTACTGCAAAAACCAGTTAAACTTACTTTAACACGCGAAGAATCAATTCGTTTGCATCCAAAACGTCATCCTGTATTTATGGATATTGAACTTGGAGCTGATGAAAATGGCAAACTGACGGCTTTAAAATTAAGAGCCGTTGGCGATACTGGTGCCTATGCATCTGTAGGAACAAAAGTACTTGAACGTGTTGCAGGTCATGCCGCTGGTGGATATTTCATCCCCCAAATTGATATTGAAGCAAAAACAGTTTATACCAATAATATACCCTGTGGTGCCATGCGCGGATTTGGTGCAAACCAGGTTTGCTTTGCAATCGAAAGTTGTATTGATGATATTTGTAAGCAAGCTGGTTTCGACCGCTGGCAATTCAGATACGATAATGCGCTTGTTGATGGATTAAAAACATCAACAGGACAGAAAGTTTTTGGTGTTGGTATTCGTGCATGCCTCGATGCCATTAAGGATGATTTTAAAAAAGCAAAATATGCCGGATTAGCTTGTGCAATTAAAAACTCTGGTGTTGGCAATGGAATGATCGATGAATCGAAAGTAATTATCGAAATTATTTCAGAAAAACACATTCGCATTCATCATGGATGGACAGAGATGGGACAAGGAGTGCATAATATGGCTTTGCAAACTTTATGCGAAGAAACATCCATATCCCCTGAAATTATTGAAATAGTTGTTGATACAGAAGCCCAAATTAAAACTGGAATGACAACTTCATCGCGTGCTACAGCTCTCGTTGGATTGGCCGTTATAAATGCAGCAAAAGCACTGAAAGAAGATCTTAAAACCAACTCATTAAAGGAACTTACCGGAAAATCGTATAACGGACAATTTATTTGCGATTGGACAACAAAACCTGGAAGTGATGTGAATGAACAAATTACTCATTACTCCTATGGATATGCAGCGCAGGTTTGTATTCTAGACGATGAGGGAAATATTTCGAAGATGATTGCTGCACACGATGGTGGAAAAATTATGAACCCCATGTTATTCGAAGGACAGGTTCAGGGTGGTGTACATATGGGACTTGGCTATGCCTTAACAGAAGATCTGCCAATGAAAGATGGCTATCTCATTAGTGATAAAATGAAAGATTTAGGAATATTAAGAGCACACGAAACACCTGAGATAGTTGTAAAAATGGTCGAAGTAAAAGATCCTATTGGTCCTTATGGAGCAAAAGGGATTGGTGAAATTGGCCTCGTACCAACAGCTGCTGCAGTAGCTAATGCTTTTTATCAATTTGATGGAATAAAAAGAACTAAATTGCCACTAAAAAGAAAGTAGTTTTTTATATATTTTCTGCGTTAGACTTTTATCTTTAAACTTTTATCTTTTACCTTAAAAACATGTCAATACTTCTAAAAAACGCCACATACATCGATTGGAAATCCTTGGAATTCAGGAATACAAACATTCTTGTCGAGGAAGGAATTGAAGGAAAAATTCAATTTTTGGATAAGATCGATCAGCAAAAAGCAAACGAAACGATAGATTGTAAAGGAAAAATAGTTACAAAATCATTTGCAGTTGGTCATCATCATGCTTATTCGGCACTTTCGCGTGGTATGGGCGCACCGAAAAAAAATCCAGAAAATTTTTACGAAGTTTTAAAATATATTTGGTGGACACTTGACAAATGTCTTGATAGTGAAATGGTTGAATATAGTGCCCTTGTTACTGCAATGGCTTGTGCCAAGGCCGGATCAACATTTGTAATCGATCATCATGCTTCGCCATTTGCCGTGAAAGATTCACTTGACATTATGGCTAAAGCATTCGAAAAAGTTGGAGTTTCGCATCTATTATGCTACGAAATATCAGATCGCGATGGCGATAAAATAGCTCAACAAGGCCTGGATCATACAAAAAGCTACCTTAAAAATCATCAGGGATTAGTCGGGTTGCATGCCTCATTCACTGTTGGTAATGAAACACTTAAAAAAACAACCGATCTGATGAGTCAGTTTAATTCGGGAATACATATCCATGTTGCTGAGGATTCATTTGATCAGAAACAATGTATCGAAAAATACAAAGTAAGAGTAGTTGAAAGACTCAACGAATTTGGCATCCTCAATTCATCCAAATCAATTTTAGTGCATTGTCTTCATTTAAACGATAATGAACGTGAGCTAATAAAAAATGCAAACTGTTGGGTCGCTCAAAACACAGAAAGCAATCTTAATAACAATGTTGGTTATTTTAAAAGTATTGGTTTAAGCGACAGAATTATGCTGGGAACCGATGGAATGCACAGCGATATGTTGCAAAGTGCCAAGGCTGCTTTTTTTGTTGGCCAGGGATTTGATAAAATTGATTACCCTTCATCGTATAAGCGATTTAGGAATGCGCATGATTATATTGCATTAAATAATTTTAAAGGTGATGGTGAAAATAATCTTGTAATACTTGATTACAATACTCCAACAGAAATAAATAAGAATAATTTTTTAGGTCATTTTATTTTTGGAATCAATTCAAATCACATTAATGATGTTATCTCAAAGGGTAAATTAATTGTAAAAAACAGACAAATTCAGACTGTTAATGAGGAAGAGATTCTTAAAACCTCACGTAAATTGGCTAATAAGCTCTGGAAAAAAATGAAGGAATAAATCTAGATAAAAGATAAAAGGATAAAGTAAAAAGTTTAGCGCTGTTTTAATATTATTTATAATTCATACTTACTATTTTTGTGAACGTATTTCTTTAATTTTGCTTTTATCTTTTTACATTAATCTTTTATCTTATAATCATATGGAAACAACTATTCTGCAATGGATAGGCTATGCTGCCTCTGTAATAATTGCTTTCTCCATGACCATGAACTCCATCGTAAAATTCAGATGGATAAATCTTTGCGGAGCAATAACCTTTTCGACTTACGGTTTTTTAATTGGGGCTTATCCAGTAGGAATCCTAAATGGTTTTATCGTATTTGTAGATATCTATTACCTGACAATTATTTATACCAAAAAAGAGATTTTTGAAATATTAGAAGTAAGGCCTGAAAATAGATACTTAATTAGATTTTTAAAATTTCACGAAAAAGATATTCATAAGTTTTTCCCCGGATTCGAATACAAACCCGAAATGAATACAATAAGTTTTTTTATTCATCGAAATATGGCTGTTGCTGGACTATTTCTGGCACACAAGCACGAGGATGGAGTACTTAAAGTAGGTCTGGATTATGTAATTCCGGAATACCGTGATTTTAAGAATGCTAAATTTGTATATCACAGATTAAGCAATCGTTTTATCGAAGCAGGATTTAAGAAAGTGATTACACGAAGTGAAAGCAAACAGCACTCCAAATACTTGAAAAAACTAGGATTTATTGAAGATAAAGATGGGTGTTTCGTTAAAGATTTTGAAAATAACAATGTAAAATAGGACTAAAGTCCTCTATTAATTATTTTTCTATAACCCCAGGCTTAAGCCTGGGGTTAATAAAAGAAAGTACCTTTGGGCTTTAGCCCATTTAAAATATAAAAGTTCTATTATGAATATCCTTATTCAAAATGGTAAAATTGTTACATCAGATAAGACTTTTATTGCTGATATTTTTATTTCTGAAGGCAAAATTTCACAGATTGAAAAATCATTAACCATTCATGCAAAAATTGATAAAATTATTGATGCCAAAGGATCTTATATTTTCCCCGGAGGTATTGATCCTCATGTACACATGCATTTGCCAACTCCTGCTGGCCCTTCGTCTGATGATTTTGAAACAGGCAGTAAGGCTGCTCTTTTTGGAGGTACTACTACCCTTCTCGATTTTGTTACTCCCAAAAAAGGACAATCGCTCACCGAAGCACTTGCTCAGCGTATAGAAGAAGCCAGAAATTCGCATTGCGACTATTCATTTCATGTTAGTCCGATTGAATGGACATCAACTACCGAAAAGGAAATAAATGAATGTGTAAAAGCCGGAATAACCTCATTTAAGGTTTATATGGCATACAAAGGAGCTGTTGGATTAGATGATACTAATCTTAAAAAAGTTTTAAAAGCTGTTGGTAAAGTTGGCGGATTGGTTACTATTCATTGCGAACTTGGCGATGAAATAGATGCATTGCGTGACAAGTTCTTTTCTGAAGGTAAAACAGGGCCACTGTATCATGCATTATCGCGACCTGCAGAGTTTGAAGCACAAGCTGTTCAGCGTGTTATTGATTTTGCCAAAGAAGCAAATTGTGCCATATATATTGTTCATGTTTCTTCGAAAGAATCATTAAAAACTATCGAAAAAGCACAGAAATCAGGACAAAAAGTACTTGCCGAAACCTGTCCTCATTATTTATTATTAGATGATTCGAAATATGAAGGAACCTTTAATAATACAGTTAAGTATATTTTAAGTCCGCCATTGCGCAAAAAAGAAGATCAGGATGCATTATGGAATGGCATCCAAATGGGTGTTATCTCTACAGTTGGAACCGATCATTGCCCGTTTAACCTCAATCAGAAATCAGTTGGTAAAGATGATTTCAGAAAAGTTCCAAATGGTGCTGGTGGAGTTGAACACAGATTTTCGTTGCTTTATACCTATGGTGTTCTGGAAAAAAGAATCACCTTAAATCAATTTGTTGATGTAACATCAACAAAAGCTTCTAAAATATTTGGATTATACCCGCAGAAAGGTGAAATAGCTGTTGGTTCCGATGCTGATCTAGTAATCTGGAATCCAGAAAAAGAAAATACCATTTCGGTAAAAAACCACCAACAAAACTGCGATCTGGAGATATTCGAAGGATTTAAAACCAAAGGGGCTGCAGAACATGTAATTATTGGTGGAAAAATAGCTACTGAAGATTTAAAAGGAAAGTTTTTGGCAAGGAAAATAGAACACAGATGACACAGATCTTATCAGCGGAAATCATTTATATCAGTGTCATCAGCGTTCTATACTAACGTATAATTCAAAAACCTACTCTCTTTGTGTTCCTTTTTAGTATATTCTGTAAAACTTCGGATGGCTTTTCAAATTTTGTTGTAAACATCATTGCTGCAATAATATATGGCTTAAATCCTGCCTCAAGATATGTTTTAATTCTGTATTGTTCAAAAACATCTCCATTTACTTCACCTTCTTTACACGAAACACCACTGATATCAGCAGGTAAGCAATGCATATATAAAGCATCCTGATTCTTAGTTAGTCGCTTTTTAGCATCATTATATTCCCAATCCTTGTGTTTTGCGTTATTTGCTAAGCAGGTTTGCTCCAAAGCTTTTAAACCTTCTTTATCAGCCGCCTGCAATAATTTGGTGCGTTGTTGCATAATATGGAATGGAGCCCAGCTTTTTGGGTAAACAATATCTGCATCTTTCATAGCATCTTCCATTGAGTGACTGATATTGAAAGAGCCGCCGCTTTGTTTTGAATTATTTTTTGCTATTTCAACTATCTCTGGAATCAATTCATAACCTTCAGGATAAGCAAGTTCGATATTCATTCCGTAACGCGACATAAGCGCAATAATACCTTGTGGAACCGATAATGGTTTTCCATAGCTTGGTGAATATGCCCAGCTCATTACAATCTTTTTACCTTTTAGGTTTTCTAATGATCCAAACTCTTTTTGCAAATGCAATAAATCGGCCATCGACTGAGTAGGATGATCCATGTCGCACTGTAAATTCAAAATTCCTGGTCTATTTGGTAAAACTCCCTTTGCAAATCCTTCATCCAAAGCCTCTCCTACTTCGCGCATATATTTGTTTCCTTCGCCAAGGAACATATCATCACGAATACCAATAAAATCAGATAAAAATGAAATCATGTTAGCCGTTTCACGAACTGTTTCGCCATGAGCAATTTGAGATTTTTGTTCATCCAAATCCTGAACAGCCAAACCTAACAAATTACTTGCTGAAGCAAACGAAAAACGTGTGCGGGTTGAATTATCTCGAAAATTTGAAATGGCTAAACCTGAATCAAAAACGCGGGGAGAGATATTATTATCGCGCATTTCTTTCAATATTTCGGCCACCTCAAAAATAGCTTTTAAATCTTCCTGGCTCTTTTCCCATGTTAAAAGGAAATCTTTTTTGTATAAATCAGTTTTTAACTGACTTAATTTTTGAATTTTATCTTGTAAACTCATATATGCTTCCTATTTTTATTTTTTACTACAACTTTATCTTGCGTTTTTGTGGTTCTTTGTGTTTTTAGTTACTTTGTGGCTAATAAAAAAACTTTTTGCCACTAAGACTCTAATACACAAAATTTTCACAAAGAAATATTAAATCTCGTAAGCAAAAGCAGCATAGAATGCTGAAGCTTTTACTAAATCATCTACTGGCACTTTTTCGTCGGGAGCATGTGCCAATACTTCATTTCCAGGACCAAAACCAATGGTTGGTATTCCATAAGTACCACAGGTCATAATTCCATTGGTAGAAAACGTCCATTTGTCAATTTTGGGATCATTGTTAAACAAACCTTTGAATGAACGAACTCCTGCCTGAACTATTTCATGCTTTTCTTCTATCTTCCAGGTTGGATAATATTTTTCCATTCCATATTCCAATCCGGTATAAGCTTTCTCTTTGTAATTTAACACTTCAACTTTTGCGTTCATTCCTTTAATAAGCTCTTCTATTTCGGCCACAGCAGAATCTTTTGTTTCGCCCCATGTTAAACGACGATCCAAATGTATTCGTGCATAATCAGAAACTGCGCACAATGATGGTGTTCCGGAAATAATTTCGGAAATGGTAACCGAACCTTTTCCTAAAAACTCATCAAACTTAAGTCGTTCGTTTAGCTTTTCAATTTCAAGTGCTGTTTTTGATGCCATATAAATAGCATTTTTGCCACGTTCGGGGGCTGAGCCATGCGATGAAACACCATAAAAATGAACATGAATCTCCATCCTTCCACGATGGCCACGATAAATATTAAGGTTTGTTGGTTCTGTACTTATTACAAAATCAGGTTTAATTTTATCTTCTTCAACAATAAATTTCCAGCAAAGACCGTCACAATCTTCTTCCATTACACTACCCACAAAATAAATAGTAAGGTCTTTATCAAATCCAAGTTCTTTTAAAATTCTTCCTGATGTTACAAACGATGCTGGTCCGCCTTCCTGATCAACAGATCCACGACCATGAACAAATCCATCTTTTATTTCGCCACTAAGTGGATTAAACGACCAATTATCCATATTCCCCATATCAACGGTATCCATATGTCCATCAATAGCCAGGATTTTTTTACCTTTTCCTATACGGCCAATAACATTGCCTAAATCATCGATCCATACTTTATCAAAACCTGCCTCTTCCATCTGTCGTTTTAGCTCCAGCTGAACATCTTTTTCCTGTGTACTTAACGATTTTATTTTTACTAGCTTTGATAAATTCCCGGCTGTATAGTTCCTATACTTTTCGGCTAGTTCATTAATTCTTTTGTAAATATCACTCATAGTATTTTTAATTAATTCAGATGTTAAAATTATATTTTTTATTAATTACTTATATTATGCAGAACAATAATATATATCAGATACTAATATTTAGAACAAATGATTATCTGTGGTATTTTTTAAAGTTTTTTTTTCTATTTGACAATTAAAATTAATAAAAACTGGCTTTTATCCTTCTAAAATCAGTAAAACTAAAATTAAAATCAAAATTATCTTATAATTCATTGTATTTTTGGGCAAAGCGTATAACAAAAATCAACTCATTATGGAACTCTGGAATTTTATTATCAGCGAACTTTCAAAAAATAAAAAGGTCATATTAATAATTGTTGTAGAAGTTAACGGAAGCAGCCCTGGAAAAGTGGGATTTAAAATGGCTGTCTCTGAATCAGGAGTTTTAAATGGTTCAATCGGAGGAGGTGTAATGGAGTTTAATATGGTTGAGCTTGCCCGAAAAGAATTAAAAAAAGAAAACATAAAATCATTTATAAAAAGGCAGATTCATAATCCTGATGCAGGAACTGAGAAATCAGGTTTGATCTGTTCTGGGGAACAAATCCATGCATTTATTCCTTTTGACAAATCATCTATTCATACTATTCAACAGCTAATCGATTGTTTTGCAAATGGAAACAAAGGAGTTTTAACCCTTACAAATGCTCAGTTTACATTTGAGGTAGATAAAACACAGGATAAACCAATCAATTACCAATATACTAATGAAAACAATTGGTTTTATAGTGAACAGATGGGTCTATTAAACACCTTATATATTTTTGGTGGCGGACATGTTAGTGTTCCTTTAAGTCAGGTTGCTAATATGCTCGACTTTCGTGTTGAGATTTTTGATAACCGTAAAGATCTCTCAACTATTCAGGCAAACCATTTTGCACATAAAAAAACTATAGTTGATTATAGCGATATCGCACATTTAGTGTCAGAGGGAATGAATAGCTATGCAGTAATTATGACCGCTGGTCATAAAGCCGATCAACTTATTTTAAAACAACTTGTAACAAAAAATCTGAAATACCTCGGAATGATAGGTAGCAAAAACAAAACAAAAACTATTTTCGAGAATTTACTAAACGAAGGAATTAAACAGTTAGATCTTGATAAAGTTGATGCGCCGATAGGATTATCGATTAACAGCGAAACACCCGCAGAAATAGCCATTAGTATTGCAGCAAAAATGGTTCAGGTTAAGAATAGTTTATAATAGTCATACATTCGCTTTTTTTGTCATTACGAGCGAAGCGAAGCAATCTATAAACGGTTTAAAAGACTGCTTCTCCCGATAGCCATCGGGATCGCAGTGACTATCCGATTTTGGCGATGCTCGCAAAGAGAATTCTTTTTTTAGACACTTTAGCTAATTTTAGGCATTTTAGACACTTTTTTAACTTTAGTTCACTTTAGCTCACTTTTAACTTCAAACTTTTTATTGTTAATAACTATGTTAAAAGATGGTTTGATTATTTTAATCTGTTATTTCTTAAAAACATATATTTGCATACGGAATTCATTTTTCGTAAACGTTCGATGATAACATTTAAGATTTTCAGAGACAAAGTAGAGTATTTTGCAAATAATATTTGGCGCAATGCCTTTTAAAACAGGTTTCTTTTTCGGAAACCTGTTTTTTTTATGTACTAACTGAGACAATATGATTTATCTTATACTTAGCATACTTTCTTCCGCATTAATCTATATTATCTTTAAGTATATTGATAAATTCAAAATTAGTACTTTCGATATCATCATTATAAATTATATTACAGCATCGGTTCTTGGTATTTTGCTTTCAGATTTAAATCAGATAAATATTTCTGTTTTTAGCAATAATTGGATTTATTATTCAATAATTATTGGGGTTTTATATATCATCATGTTTGCAATTATAGCCCGTTCATCGCAGGTTGTTGGAATCGCAGTTACAACAGTTTCAAATAAAATGTCGGTGATTATACCTATTCTAGTATCAATATTAATAGATCCTTCAGATGTTTTAACTAACCTTAAAGTTGTTGGAATTATCCTGGCGCTTATAGCTGTTTTCTTAACTATTTACCGCGAACGAAAAGTTGATTTTCATCCCCGCGATATTTATTTGCCGATAATCCTTTTCCTAGGAATGGGCCTCGTTGATTCACTGGTAAAATATGCACAGCATTATTATGTTGATGATAATAATCTGGCCCTATTTACTGTTGTATTATTTGTTATGGCCGCAATAACAGGATTAATAACTAAGATATTCCGAAGATCATCATTTGGCGATTTGATCAGGCCAAAAACTGTTTTGTGGGGAATGGCTTTGGGAATATGCAATTACGGATCGCTTTATTTTTTAATTCGTGCGCTTAATCATAAAACAAACGCTTTAAACACATTCGATGGATCTATTGTTTTTGGAGTAAATAACCTGGGCGTTATTGCATTATCAGTATTATTCGGATTAATTGTTTTCAAAGAGAAATTATTAAAAATAAACTGGATCGGAATCATCATCTCGTTTATTGCAATTTATATATTATCAAGAACGTAAGCTGTGGCAGAATATATTGATGAATATTATACATTGAGCAAACCCTCCGAAGGAATTTTTAAGGACAAGGGCAGCAAGTTCATTGCCAAAGCTTTTCCTGTATTTTCAGAAACCGAAATAAAAGCCATTCAGGAGCAATTACGAAGCGAATATCACGATGCAAGACATCATTGCTATGCATATATGCTAGGTGCTGACAAAAAAGTATTTCGGGCAAATGATGATGGTGAGCCATCAAGCACAGCAGGAAAACCAATTTTAGGACAAATAAAATCGTTCGATTTAACCAATGTATTAATTGTAGTAATTCGCTATTTTGGAGGAACCAAGCTTGGTGTAAGCGGATTAATTCATGCATACAAGACAGCCACCGAAGAAGCTATTAAAAGCGCAGAAATTATAAAAAAAACATTACACGATTATTATATCCTTAAGTTTGATTATGCAGCTATGAATACCATAATGAAAATTCTGAAAGAAGAAAACATTGAACAGTTGGATCAGAAATTTGATCTGACATGTTCGGTAACCATTAATTTCAGAAAAGCTGATACAGAAAAGATACTAAGCAAATTCGACAGAATTGAAAACTTAATGATTGAATTTATTGAAACTAAGTAGAAGGTTAAAAAGGTATATGGTATAGAGTATAAGCTGGAAGCTCAAAGCTCAATTGATTATTGATAATTGATAACTGATAA
>JAVEZW010000009.1:17128-39289 GCA_034002805.1 Bacteroidales bacterium
ATTGATAATTGATAACTGATAATTGAAATGTTGAACTAATAAATATAACGAATGAAAAACAAACATTTAGTTTCCATTACAGATTTTACAAAGGAGGAGATTCTTCGAATCCTTGAATTAGCAGCCGAATTCGAAAAAAAACCTACACAAAACTTACTTGAAGGTAAGGTAATTGCAACGCTATTTTTCGAACCATCAACACGTACGCGCTTGAGTTTCGAAAGTGCTATCAGTCGGTTAGGTGGCAAATACATTGGATTTACCGATGCATCATCATCGAGTGTTTCGAAAGGTGAATCAATAAAGGACACCATCATGACTGTTGCCAATTACAGCGACATGATCATTATGCGTCATACAGTCGAAGGAAGTGCTCGCTGGGCAAGCGAAGTATCAAGAGTACCTGTAATTAATGCCGGCGATGGAGCAAATCAGCATCCAACACAAACTTTACTCGATCTTTATACTATTAAACAAACACAAGGAACCTTAGAAAATCTGAACTTGTTTTTTGTAGGTGATCTTAAATATGGCCGTACAGTTCACTCTTTGCTTCAGGCCATGTCGATGTTTAATACTACTTTCCATTTTATTTCTCCAGTAGAGTTGCAAATCCCCAAAGAGTACAAATTATATCTCGATAAGCTTGGCCTTAAATATTTTGAATACAGAGAATTCTCAGAAGTAGCTAACGATGCAGATATTATATACATGACACGCATTCAGCGCGAGCGGTTCTCTGATCCTATGGAGTATGAAAAAACAAAAAACTCGTATGTGCTTAAAAACAAAATGCTTGAAAATACAAAACCTAATATGAAGGTATTGCACCCACTCCCTAGAGTCAACGAAATTCATACTGATGTAGATGATAACGAAAAGGCCTATTATTTTACTCAGGCCCTGAATGGAGTATTCACACGTCAGGCAATAATAACTTATATTTTAGGACTTAAAAAATAAAAAATTATGGATATTAACGATAAAAAATTACAGGTAAGTGCTATCCAAAACGGAACAGTTATCGACCATATTCCTGCAAGTAATTTGTTTAAGGTAATTGATATTTTAGGCCTTGAAAAAATAAAATCGCAGATTACCTTTGGAACCAACCTTGAAAGTAAGCGATTGGGTTTTAAAGCGATTATAAAACTTGCTGATGTTTTCTTTATGGATAAAGAAATTAACAAGATTGCTTTAGTAGCTCCGGATGCCAAATTAAATATTATTAAGGATTATAAAGTTGTAGAAAAAAGGATTGTTGAAGTTCCTGATTCGATTGTAGGTATTGCAAAATGCGGTAATCCAAAATGTGTTACCAATATCGAAAATATTGTTACCAGATTTCAGGTAGTTTCAAAAAAGAAGGTAGCACTAAAATGTCATTATTGCGAAAAAATTACCGACTCCGAACAAATGGAAATATTTTAGTACATAAAAAAGCTGCTTCAAAAAAAGCAGCTTTTTTATTGTGATTATTTACAAGTGATCCGTGAACAATTATCTTGCAATTCACGATTCACAAATCACCAATCACTATCTTATGCGGTCCAGACTTCTTAACAATGCTTCGTCTTTGCCAATTGCGCGAATAGCCAAATATGTTAAAACAGCAGAGATTAACGGGAATATTACTATTAAATTGTAGCTTATTACACCTGTAAGCTGACTCGAGAAACTTTTAATATAATAATAATTTAGTCCGATATACCCTAACATTAACATTAGGTTAATTGCACTAAGACGTATTTGTAAAATTCTTTTTTGGTATAAAAATATGGTCACAATCGAAACTAGTGTAATAATAGAAAGCAAAATTGCAGGCGGAATTGTTAAAAAATAAGCACTCTCATTGCCTTCAATAAAAAGTCCATTAAAATAGTAGGCAAAAACCTGATTATCAGCAGCCAGAAGTTCTGCATAAGGGTAAAAAAACATCGAACCCATTAAAATAGCAACCACCAATAAATAAACTGTTTGTATCCTTTGTAACATTATTTTTTAATTTCAATTTATACAAAAATAAACTATTTGATTTAGCTAAAGCAAAACCAAACATTTTTTTAACATGTTTTAACAACATTTTAAATTGATGGGAGCTATTATCCTGTTATAATTAAACAAACTTGGTCAGATCTTCAAGTGGTTTTCTAATTCGGACTTTTTTTTCACGTATTTGCAGATCTTCAGGAAAATCTTCAGAATCCCCCTTGTATCCTATCGCCATAATAACAATTGGTTCAAATTCATCAGGAATAGAAAATTCATTCTTGGCTTTATCAATTGAAAAACCTCCCATCTGATGAACAAAAAGGTTAAATGCAGTGGCTTGCGATAACAAATTACCTATTGCAAGTCCTGTATCGTAAAACGATGATCGGTTTGGATTAGGGTTATGTGAAAATACTTTTTTTGTTGCGACTAAAACAAGGACTGGTGCATGCTGTGCCCAATGTTTATTTCCATCAACAAGACAATCTAACAGTTTCTCATAATGATTATCATGATCTTTAGTTCCAACAATAAACCTCCAGGGTTGTTCATTAAATGCTGACGGAGCCCATCGGGCTGCTTCAAAAAGCAATTGTAATTTTTCGTTCTCAATTTGTTGATGTGAAAATAGTACAGTACTATATCTGTTTTTTATGCTATCAATAATTTCCATAATGTTTATTTATTAAAATGATTTATTAAACACGAGGTATTAGTAAATGTTCATTTAATCATGATAAATAAAATCAAATTTGTAATAACATGTTATATAATATCCTAAAAATTAGATAAAATCTTTGTTTTAAGTTTGATTATCAGAAAAGGTTTTAGTAGCATTGTAGCACGAAAAGAAAACAAAATTAATATACAACACTTTAAAAATCAGTATTATGACTAAAAAGACAAGCCAAGATTACATTAATCAGGAAGACAAGTACGGAGCACATAATTATCACCCACTTCCAGTTGTATTAGAAAAGGGAGAGGGAGTATTTGTATGGGACGTTGAAGGTAAAAAATATTTTGACTTTCTTTCAGCATACTCCGCAGTAAACCAAGGACATTGCCATCCAAAAATTGTAAAAGCAATGACTGATCAGGCTCAAAAACTAACGTTGACTTCAAGAGCTTTTTATAACAACGTTTTAGGAGAATACGAAGAATATGTAACCAAATATTTTGGATACGATAAAGTATTACCAATGAATACAGGCGCTGAGGCTGATGAAACAGCACTTAAACTTGCTCGTAAATGGGGTTATAAAGTAAAAGGTATTCCACAAAATCAGGCAAAGATTATCGTTTGTAACGAAAACTTCCATGGAAGAACAATTACAATCATCTCTATGTC
This sequence comes from Bacteroidales bacterium, assembly GCA_034002805.1. Classification (GTDB taxonomy): domain Bacteria; phylum Bacteroidota; class Bacteroidia; order Bacteroidales; family UBA12077; genus UBA12077. Next base: position 20,472 of record JAVEZW010000009.1, read on the forward strand.
AACTGATCCAGATGCATATAACGATTACGGACCATACACCCCAGGATTTGTAAAAATACCTTATAATGATTTAGCTGCATTAGAAAAAGAATTAAAAGATCCAAACGTAGCTGCATTCCTTGTTGAGCCTATTCAGGGTGAAGCTGGTGTTTTTGTTCCTGCTGAAGGATACTTGAAAAAAGCATCAGAATTATGTAAAAAACACAATGTACTTTTCATTGCAGACGAAGTACAAACAGGTATTGCTCGTACAGGTAAATTATTAGCTTGCGACCACGAAGGTGTTAAACCAGATATCTTAATCTTAGGAAAAGCTATCTCAGGTGGTGTGTTCCCAGTATCAGCAGTACTTGCACGTAATGAAATTATGTTAACCATTAAACCAGGTGAACATGGATCAACCTTTGGTGGAAATCCAATTGCTGGTAAGGTTGCTATTGCTGCTTTAGAAGTTGTAAAAGATGAAAAACTTGCCGAAAATGCTGAGCGTTTAGGTAAAATTTTCCGCGAAGAATTTAGCAGTATTAAATCGCACATGATCGAATTAGTTCGTGGTAAAGGTTTGTTAAATGCAGTTGTTATTCGCAACCAACCTGGCAAAACTGCATGGGATGTATGTGTTGCTATGGCCGAAGCAGGTGTTTTAGCTAAACCAACTCACGGGAACATCATTCGTTTTGCTCCTCCTTTAGTTATCACTGAAGAACAGTTAAGAGAAGCAATGAAACGTATTAAAGAAGTATTCAAAAAGTTTGAGTAATATCTAAATTAACATATAAAAAGTCGCTCGATGAAGCGGCTTTTTTATTGAATTTTTTATCAGATAAATAGCTTAACTTTTACCCTCATAAAATCGTTCAACTTTAATTTTATCACCTTCCCAGTATTGAACAGCTACTTCTTCATATTTTTTGCGCATTCCATCTTTAAATTTTATGTTTACCCGGTATTCAACCATCGTTATTCCTCGTTCCTCATCCGAAGTAATAGCTTTTACTCCGGCACCAAAAATCTCCTGTAAGTTACTCAAAAAATCTTTCTCATACTGTCGGTTTTCTTCTATTCCAGTTCTAATTTTTCCGTCGGCACGAATGACTTTTACATCAGGATGATAAAACAAATCCAGCGCATTTATCATCTTACCATTTTCAATCATCTGAAAGAGTTGTGTTGCCTTCTTTAAATAGCTCATAAGTTGTATTTTTCTGTTTAGCTAAAGTTACTGATTTTTTTTTCAGATTTTCTGAGTTAATAAATTAAATCTTAAAATTAATCTATTTTATTTGGCTGTTAAATATTGTTTTGTATGTTTACAAGAATTAAAAATCGTATTAACAAAACACAAATAAAATAATGAAAACATTAGATTCATTAAATCCAAAAGCTGTTTGGAGTTATTTTGAAGATATTTGCCAGGTTCCTCGCCCATCAAAAAAAGAAGAAAAAATCATTCAATTTTTACTCGAATTTGGGAAGAAACATAAGCTTGAAACAAAACGTGATGAGATTGGTAATGTTTTAATCAAAAAGCCTGCTACAAAAGGAAAAGAAAAAATCAAAACAGTTGTTCTACAAAGTCATATTGATATGGTTTGCGAAAGCAACGAAGGTACCAAACATGATTTTGACAAAGATCCAATAAAACCATATATTGATGGAGAATGGGTTAAAGCAAAAGGAACCACGCTTGGTGCTGATGATGGAATTGGGATTGCAGCTCAGATGGCAATCCTTACCTCAAAGGATATTGAACATGGCCCAATAGAATGTTTGTTTACTGTTGATGAGGAAACTGGCCTTACCGGTGCTTTCGCGCTTCAGGCAGGATTCTTTGATGGTAAAATATTACTTAATCTTGATTCGGAAGACGAAGGCGAATTATTTATTGGATGCGCTGGTGGTATCGATACAACGGCAACATTATTCTATGAAGAAGAGCAGGTACCTGAAGGACATATTGCTTTTAAAGTTTCTGTTACTGGATTAAATGGCGGTCATTCGGGCGATGAAATTGATAAAGGATTAGGGAACTCGATAAAAATAATGAACCGTTTCTTATGGAATGCGGGTAATCAGTTCGATTTAAGAATAGCTAATTTTGAGGGAGGAAAAGCACGCAATGCAATTCCACGCGAATCATTTGCTTTAATTACCGTTCATAAAGACGAAAAAAACAGCTTACTTAAGTATTTTAATGAGTATTTACCTGCTGTAAAAGCAGAATTAGCCATTACTGATTCTAAACTTGAACTAACCATTGAAAAAGCATCAACTCCAAAGTTCGTGATCGATGAAGATACTCAATTTGCTTTATTAAATGCCTTATATGCTTGTCCTCATGGAGTTTATGCCATGAGTATGGAAATGAAAGGTCTTGTTGAAACTTCAACAAACCTGGCATCGATCAAATTTATTGAGGATAATAAAATATTTATTACAACAAGTCAACGAAGTTCAGTAAATACATCCAAACACGATATATCGAGAATGGTAGAAAGTGTATTTCGTATGGCTGGTGCAAAGGTTGAGCATGGCGAAGGATATCCGGGTTGGAAACCAAATACCAACTCAGAAATAATGCGAATAACTGAAGCTGCTTACACAAAATTATTTAAGAAAAAACCTTTAGTTAGAGCTATTCATGCAGGTTTAGAATGTGGTTTATTTTTAGAAAAATATCCTTATTTAGATATGATTTCTTTTGGCCCAACCATTAAGGGTGCTCATACACCAGAAGAACGAATTAATATTGAAACAACTATTAAATTTTGGGATCTGTTGGTTGAAGTACTAAAAAATATTCCTAAAAATTAATTCACAAAATAAATAGGACTAAAGTCCTTTTTATAACTTTAACAACTAACCCCAGGCTAAAGCCCGGGGTTAGTTGTTTAATATTATTTAAGTTTTGTTCCTAATCCAAATCAACTTTTATCATTGGCTTTTTCGATCATTTTAAGAAACTCTTTAAGCTCCTGCTTTCTTTCAGCACTCAAATTATGCCACCGGATTCCTTGAACAGCACCTTCCAAAGCACAAAGCTTGCTAATACATGCTGATGGATCAATTGTTTTTATTCGAATAAATGCATTTTCACTTCCAACCTGTCTTAGTTCTTCAGCAGTTTTAATATCAACCTGATTTAGCAGTTTCTCTAGTTCTTTTCCAATATTTGGAAGATCTTTTAATTCACTCATAATAAAAGAATTAAGTATTAAAGTTAATTATTTATTTTGAAAATTAAAATCTTGTATGTATTATTGCAGCCATAAACACGAAAAAATGAATTTACAGGTTTTACATACTGCTCATCATCACCATCATATTGCTGGAATGGGCAGGCTATATATAATTTTGTAGATTTTAATATATTCAAATACAAAAAAAGGGCTTGCAAAATTGCAGGCCCTTTTTAATTTCCAATCTTAATATGAATATTGATTTTTCGGTTCCCTTTAGGGTTGGGGCAAAACGAAAAATCAAAAAAATAAAAACAATGAACCAAAAACATCATCATATTCATCATCATCTGATTGTAAATCACACCCGGCAGAGAAAGCTATGGCAATATTAAAGGTTCTTATATAAGAATTAAAAGGTCTGCACTACTCTGCAGACCTTTTTTTATTAATCAAAAATTAAAACTAATAATGAAAAAACTAAAAATTGCTATTCAAAAATCAGGCAGGTTAAGCGAGAAATCGCTTGAATTATTGCAGGAATGCAATATTAAACTAACAAATGGAAACCGAAAACTTATTTTAGTTTCGTCCAATTTTCCTATCGAAATTCTTTACTTACGCGATGATGACATTCCACAATGCATTTTCGATGGGGTTGCTGATATTGGCATTGTTGGTGAAAATGAATATATGGAAAGGAACTATTCACTTGAAATTTATCAGCGACTTGGATTTGCCAAATGCAAACTATCTCTGGCTATTCCTAAAACAGAATTATACACATCGCTTGAATATTTTCAAAATAAAAAAATAGCCACCTCCTATCCTTTCATTCTAAAGTCATTCCTCAAAAAAAACAACATAAATGCTGAAATACACCAGATAAGTGGTTCAGTAGAGATTTCACCAAGCATTGGACTAGCAGATGCTATTTTCGATATTGTAAGCTCCGGAAGTACCCTAATCAGCAATGGTTTAAAGGAAGTAGAAAAAATTATGGATTCCGAAGCAGTTATGATTGGAAAAACAGAGCTTGACTCCGAAAAACAAACTATACTTAATGACCTACTTTTCAGGATTCGGGCTGTTCAGGAAGCAAAATCGAATAAGTACATATTGCTTAATGCTCCAAATAATAAACTACAGGAAATTATCAATATCATACCGGGAATGAAAAGTCCAACAGTAATGCCTTTGGCTGAAGAAGGATGGTGCTCATTACATTCAGTAGTTAACGAAGAAAAATTCTGGGAGATTATTGGCCAGCTTAAAAATGCCGGAGCCCAGGGAATATTAGTTGTTCCGATTGAAAAAATGATTATTTAAACCTAGAAATATGAAAATAATTGAATATCCAGATAAAAATTTGCTAACAGAAGTTCTGAAAAGGCCTGTTATTAATAACAAAAAGCTGGAAAAAAAAGTCCGGAAAATTATAGGGAAAGTTCGAAAAAATGGCGATTCAGCTATTCTCTATTTTACAAAAAAACTTGATAAAGTAAAACTTGCTAATTTAAAACTCAGTGAATCAATGATTAATGATTCAGAAAAACAGCTTAGCACTGAGCTAAAAAATGCAATACGAATTGCGGCATTGAATATTTCCAAATTTCACGAAGCGCAGCTATCTGAAACTATTACAGTTGAAACGATGAAAGGAATGAAGTGCTGGCAAAAAGCAGTACCAATTGAGAATGTAGGAATATATATACCAGGAGGTTCTGCACCATTGTTGTCGACTGTTTTAATGTTAGCAATTCCTGCACAGCTTGCCGGTTGCAAACAAATAGTACTTTGTACTCCACCCGATAAGAATGGAAAAATAAATCCAGCCATTTTATATGCTGCAAAGATTAATGGTGTTAGCGAAACTTTTGCCTGTGGCGGTGCGCAAGCAATTGCAGCCATGGCGTATGGAACAGAATCGATACCTAAGGTTGATAAAATTTTTGGTCCGGGAAATCAATTTGTAACCATAGCAAAACAAATTGTTTCGTCGCAGGGAATAGCTGTTGATTTGCCTGCGGGACCATCGGAAGTTATGATTCTGGCAGATGAAACTGCAAATCCTGAATTCATTGCAGCAGATCTTTTATCGCAGGCAGAACATGGAACAGATAGTCAGGTAATTTTAGTGACAACCAGTAAAAAAATTGCAAACCAAACACTAGATGCTTTAAATAATCAATTGAAATTATTACCACGTAAGGAAATTGCAATGAAAGCTTTAAAATCAGGAGCAATAATTCTTGTAAAAAACGAACAGGAAATGATTGAAATAAGCAATTCGTATGCCCCTGAACACTTGATTATTTCTACAAAAAATCATAACGAATTGGCAGAATTGATTACTCAAGCCGGATCAGTGTTTCTTGGTAATTATACTCCCGAAAGTTTGGGTGATTATGCATCAGGAACGAATCATACGCTACCAACCAATGGTTTTGCACGAAGCTATAGTGGACTCAATATGGATGCCTATTTCAAAAAGATAACATTTCAGGAAGCTGCACCTGATGGACTGGAAATTATTGGTCCTTTTGTAGAAATTATGGCTAATGCAGAACAATTGCAGGGCCACAAAAATGCTGTTAGTATACGACTTAAACAAATACAAAATGAAAACAACAGTTAGTATTGATATTGAAAAAATGGTAAGAGAAAATATCAAAAGATTAACACCTTACCGATCAGCACGTGAAGAGCTGAATGAAGAGGATGCAATTTTGCTCGATGCCAATGAGAATCCTTTTCCCGTGGGTTATAATCGCTATCCCGATCCATTTCAGCGCAACTTGAAAATGGCCATTTCAAAAAAGAAAGATGTTGCAGTTGATAATATTTTTCTGGGAAATGGAAGTGATGAGATTATTGATCTCTTAATAAGAGCATTTTGTAATCCTGGAAGAGATTCAGTTCTTATAAATACACCAACTTATGGAATGTATGAGGTTTGTGCAAAGATTAATGATATTGAGATTACAAGGGTTGATTTAGATGATGAGTTTCAGATAGATTTGGAGAAGCTTTTTGCTAAAACTGACAATTCCAAAATTGTTTTTATCTGCTCACCAAACAATCCAACCGGAAACTTAGTTAAGCAAGATATTATTCTCGAAATTCTGGAAAATTTTAGGGGAATTGTTCTGGTTGATGAAGCATATATTGATTTTGCTAATTCAGAAAGCTTGGCTCGTTATATTAGTTCTTACCAAAATCTTGTTGTATTACAAACCTTTTCAAAAGCGCTTGGAATGGCTGGAATCCGATTGGGAATGGCTTTTGCGAATCCGAAGATTATCGCAATACTGAATAAAATCAAATATCCATACAATGTTAGTCAGTTGAATCAAAAAGCAGCTTTACAAGCACTTGAGGATAGTAATTATAAGGCAACTGTGGAAACCATCAAACTGCAGCGAAAATGGTTGTTTAACCAACTAAATCAGCTCAACATAGTCGAAAAAATCTGGCCTTCGGATGCAAACTTTCTTTTGGTAAAATTTCAAAATCATACAGATGTATTTGGATTTCTTAAAAACGAAGGAATCATTGTCCGTAATAGATCAAATGAGCCCAACTGCGAAGGTTGTTTGCGAATTACCGTGGGGAAACCTTTGGATAACCTATTACTGATAAGCTGTTTAAAACAATTTGAAAGAATTAAATTCAATTAGTATGAGAAAAATACTCTTCCTTGATCGCGATGGCACCCTTATTAAAGAACCTATGGATCAGCAAATTGATACGCTTGAAAAACTCGAATTTGTTCCGGGAGTTATCAGAAATCTTTATAAGCTAGTAAAACAATACGATTACGAGCTGGTAATGGTATCAAACCAGGATGGATTGGGAACGTACTCCTATCCTATCGAAACGTTTTATAAGGTACAGGAAAAACTTGAAAAAACCTTTCTTAACGAAGAAATCGAATTTAAAGAGACTCTGATTGATTGCTCTTTCCCTGATGAAAAAAGACCAACACGTAAACCTGCAACAAGATTGGTAGAGAAATACCTCAATGTGTGCCTTGATTATGAAAAATCGTTTGTAATTGGCGATAGGCTAACCGATCTGCAACTGGCAAAGAATATGAATATCAAAGGTATTTTATTGAGCGAAAGCAATGAAATTAACAATGCAAATGATAAAACATTCTTTAATTGCAGAAATTGGGATGAAGTTTTAGAAATCATTAAAGCAAATTATAGATCTGCAGAGGTATTAAGAGGCACTAAAGAAACTCAAATTGAAATACAACTTTCATTGGATGGAGACGGAAAAACCAATATCTCAACGGGCCTGAGATTCTTCGATCACATGTTAGAGCAGCTTGGTAAACACTCGGGCGTAAACCTTTCGGTAAAAGTAAATGGTGATTTAGATATAGATGAACATCACACAGTTGAAGATACAGCTCTTGCTTTGGGTGAGGCTTTTAATAAAGCATTGGATAACAAAAAAGGAATTGAACGATATGGTTTCGTTTTGCCAATGGATGAATGCCTTGCACAAGTAGCGTTGGATTTTGGAGGTCGATCCTGGCTTGTTTGGAATGCAGAATTTGTCCGCGAAAAAATTGGTGATATGCCCACAGAGATGTTTTATCACTTTTTCAAATCATTTACTGATACAGCCAAGTGCAATCTGAATATAAAAGCAGAAGGATCGAACGAACACCATAAAATCGAAAGCATTTTTAAAGCGTTGGGAAGAGCAATAAAGATGGCAATTAAACAGGAGAATTATTCGCATGCAATTCCATCAACTAAAGGAGTGTTATAATACAAACCAAACATGCTTCGACAAGCTCAGCATGACAACCGCAGGTCATATTGAGCTTGTCGAAATATGACAAAAAATTTAAAATTATGAAAATAGCAATTATTAAATACAACGCCGGAAACATAAGCAGTGTAGCTTTTGCCTTGGAGCGATTAGGCATTTCTCCAATTGTAACCGATGATCCAGAGATTATCATGAAATCGGATAAAGTAATTTTTCCTGGTGTTGGCGAAGCATCATCAACAATGAATTATTTACGCCAAATGAAAATGGACATACTTATTCCTAAGCTAAAACAACCTGTTCTTGGAATATGTTTAGGAATGCAGCTTATGTGTAATCTTTCTTATGAAGGCAACACACAATGCCTTGGAATATTTGATGAAGAAGTTGAAAAATTTCCATCAGGCAATAAGGTTCCGCATGTTGGATGGAATAGCATCGGTAATCTTAAAGGCCCATTATTTAATGGATTACCAGAAAATAGCTACGTATATTTCGTACACAGCTATTTTGTAAATCAGAGTTTATGCAGCATTGCTGAAAGTAATTATATTAAACCCTTTAGTGCTGCTCTACAAAAAAACAATTTTTTCGCTACCCAATTTCACCCAGAACGAAGCGGAAAAACAGGAGAAATAATTCTAAAAAACTTTATACAACTATGATAGAAATAATACCAGCAATAGACATTATCGATGGCCAATGTGTAAGGCTGTCGCAAGGAAAATATAACCGAAAGACGGTTTACTCCAGTCAGCCAGTACTAGTAGCAAAAGCATTCGAAAACAATGGATTTACGCACCTACACCTGGTTGATCTTGATGGGGCAAAGAATGGAGAGCCTAAAAACATCAAAGTTCTCGAAGAAATATGTTCATCAACAAATCTTATTATTGATTATAGTGGTGGTATTCGAACGCTGAAACAAGCTGAATTAGCAGTAAATGCAGGTGCAAAATTTCTGGGAATTGGAAGTCTGGCAGTTAATGAACCATCAGTATTTAAAGAAATGATTAAAACTTTTAGTGCAGAAAAATTCATTCTGGCCACCGATGTATTGGATAACAAAGTTTATATAAATGGCTGGCTAAAGGGAACCGACATTCAGATTTTTGATCTTATTTCGGCATATTTCGAACTTGGTATAACCAGGTTTATGTGTACCGATATTTCGCGTGATGGAATGCTATCCGGAGTAAATATCGAGTTTTACAAAGCACTTAAAAACCAGTTTAATACTATTTATCTGATTGCAAGCGGAGGAGTTAGTTCTAAAAAAGATATTTACGATCTGGAAAAAGCAGGAATTGATGCCGTTATTGTTGGAAAAGCATTTTATGAAGATATTATTCCTATTGAAAATTTAACACTTAAACAATGTTAGCAAAACGAATAATTCCATGTCTCGATATTAAAGACGGACAAACCGTAAAGGGCATTGAGTTTGAAAATTTAAAAGTTGTTGGCGATCCGGTTGAGTTGGGCAAATATTATAGCGATAATGGAGCTGATGAACTGGTTTTTCTGGATATCACTGCATCACACGAAAAACGCAAAACACTAATTGAACTGGTAAAGCGAATTGCAAGGGAAATTAACATTCCGTTTACTGTAGGCGGCGGAATATCAAGCATTGAAGATGCGGATTTGATTTTATCTGCTGGGGCTGATAAAATTTCGGTTAACTCCGCAGCAATCATTAATCCGGAGTTAATTTCAGAAATTGCAAAGAAATTTGGCAGTCAGTTTATTGTATTGGCTATAGATGCGAAATTAGAAGGTAATGATTGGTGGGTTTACAAAAATGGAGGTAGAATAAAAACAGGTTTTGAACTTTTTAGTTGGGCTAAACAAGCAGAAAGTTTAGGTTGTGGAGAAATTTTGTTCACATCGATGAATCACGATGGAACCAAAAATGGATTTGCACTAGAGCCCCTAAAAATAATTGTAAAGGATTTACATATTCCTGTTATTGCATCTGGTGGAGCCGGGTCTATAAAAGATTTTGAAGATGTGTTCAGGTATTCAAACGTTGAAGCAGCTCTGGCTGCCAGTGTCTTTCATTATAAAGAAATTGAAATCCCCAGTTTAAAAAGAGAATTATCTTTAAATAATATACCAATAAGAAATTAATTAACTCATACTTCGACAAGCTCAGTATGACTTTTTAGTGAAATATGTCACAATGAGCCTGTCGAAATGTGCAAACAAATAAAATTACATGAATTTAAATTTTAATAAATTAAACGGGCTTATACCAGCCATCATTCAGGATTATAAAACCAAAGAAGTACTCATGCTTGGGTTTATGAACAGGGAAGCCTATGAAAAAACAGTTAAAGAAAGCAAAGTGACATTTTACAGCCGCACTCGCAACGAATTATGGACCAAAGGTGAAACCAGCGGAAATTATCTAAAAGTTAAGGAAATTATACCGGATTGTGACAATGACACCTTACTGATTTTAGCCGAACCTACCGGTCCTGTATGCCATACAGGTAATAAAACCTGCTTTGGAAATCAGAACTTAATATTTGATTTGAATTATTTGCAGCAGGTAATCGATAAACGTAAAATAGAAATGCCTGAAGGGTCTTATACAACGAAGCTTTTCGAAAAAGGGATCAATAAAATAGCACAAAAAGTGGGGGAAGAAGCGGTTGAGTTAATCATAGAGGCAAAAGATAATAATAACGATCTGTTTTTAAATGAAGCGGCAGATCTGGTTTATCATTTACTGGTGTTATTATCAGCTAAAAATTTCAAAATCGATGATGTGGTTAATATCCTTAAGCAAAGGCATAACAAATAATTGTTGAATATCAGATATTATGTTTTAACTTTAATCCTAATTATTAAACTATTTATTATGAAAAAAATCATCCTACTTTTAGTACTTGCAGTTTGCACAGCAAGTGCTTTTTCTCAGCAAAAAGAAAATAAAGAACTTAAACCAGCTCTATTGGTTATTGATGTTCAAAATGCATTCGTTCCTATGATGGATCAGAGTGATAAAGATCGTGCTTTTCAGATGATTAACGGGGTTATTTGGGTTTTCGAAAACTCCGAATTACCAATAATACGTATTTATCATCAGGATAATCAATAGGGACCAGCAACTGATTCTGAAGGGTTTAAATTTGATCCAGCCATTAAGTTTGCTAACGAATATCCAATGATTATTAAACACTATGGTGATGCTTTTAACAAAACTGATTTGGATAAAATATTAAAAGAAAAAGGAATAAATACCGTTTTTCTATGCGGATTAAGTGCTACAGGATGTGTGTTAGCCACATTTATTGGAGCCAGCAACCACGATTATAAGGTATTTATGGTTAAAGATGCATTGTTAAGTCCAAATGCCACCCAAACAAATGTAATTGAAGAAATTATGAATACTGTTGATTTGGAAACCATGATGTTTATGTTTGAATATTTAAAATAAGTTCTATGAAAAACCTGATATTTATAGTAGTAGGATTTTGTTTACTTGCTTTTTCATGCCAAAAAGAGCCCAAGTCAGGGTTCGAGGTTATTGAAATCATGAAAGCGAAGTATAATAATACATTTTACACAAATTTTACCTTTGCCCAACACGTTAACAAATACGAAAACGATTCAATTACTAGCAAAGAAATATGGCACGAAGCCTATTCTTTCCCAAATAAATTGCTTATTAAATTTGAGGGATTTGATACAGGAAATGGTATTATTTTCAGAAATGACAGTCTTTATCTTTTTAAAGACAACCTGCTTGTTACAGGTTATAAACGATTACATGATTTAATAGTGCTAGGCCTTGATATTTATGAACTACCTACAGAAGAAATCTATTCCAAAATAAAAGAATTGGATTATGATTTAAACAAAATCTGTTCTGCCTCTATTAATGGTAGGCCAATGTATTGCATTGGTGTTAGTAATGAAAATGAACAAGCAAATAAGTTTTATATTGATAAGGAATTTCTCTATTTCGTTAAAAACACTAAATATCAAAAAGGAGATATTAACGAAACTGTTTTTTCTAATTATCAAAACATTGATGGTAAGTTAGTTGCCACAAAGATTCTATTCTATAAAAACGGCAAATTAATTATGGACGAGGAATACTACGACATTAAATTTCCCAAAAATCTTGATTTGTCGATATTTGAACCGTCCAACTTTGTCAATGTTATCTGGTAGTTTATCTTTTAACCATAAACCAGGGATTTAGAAGCTCCTCTTTGTTATATTCAAGAGGAGTTTTTTCATCTTTAAGCGTAACCTGGCAACCTGCAGCCAAGGCAATAGCATGCCCGGCGGCTATATCCCACTCCATGGTTGGTCCAAAGCGTGGATAAATAGTTGCTGTACCTTCAGCTACCATGCATATTTTAAGCGAACTCCCTTTTGAAACTATATTTATATTATCATTTGTTTTCTTTAACTCTTCGATATAATCAGATGTTTCTTTTGTTAAATGCGATTTACTTGCAACAACAGTAATTACTTCATCATCAATAAAGAACGGCAACCTGAAACTCATTTGCAAAAGTGATTCGAGATTCTCAAACTGTAAACCTGAATCAACATTAATTGCTTTAAATGCACCAATATCTTTGTTTCCGAAATACAAATCTTTTGTAACCGGTACATAGATTACACCAAGAATAGGTGAATTTTTATAGATAAGTGCAATATTTACAGTAAACTCTCCATTTCTGTTTATAAATTCTTTGGTACCATCTAATGGATCAACCAACCAAAAGTAAGTCCATTCTTTACGCTCTTCATAAGGAATCACAGCTCCTTCCTCACTTAACACAGGGAGATTCGTTTCTGCAAGCATGCCAATGATCACATCATGTGCTTTTCTATCAGCCAATGTTAAAGGTGTATCATCACTTTTAGATGTTATTTTAAAATCAGACGATTTATAAACCTCAATGATCTCTTTTCCTGCTATTAGAGAGGCTTTAATAGCAATATTTGTTAATAGATTTAAATCAGGCATATTTATAAATAAATAAATCTAAGAATAATAACGGTTACAACCATATAAATCATAGTTAACGGGAATCCTATTTTAAAGAAATCGGTAAAAGTATATCCGCCGGGACCATAAACCATTAAGTTTGTTTGGTAACCATGAGGTGTCATGAAATTAGCTGCAGCAGCAAATGAAACGACCAAAACAAAAGGAATTGGATTTAAACCCAGATTTGAAGCCATCATAATCGACACAGGAAATACAATTGCTACAGCAGCCTTATTTGTTATGTATGCAGCTAAAATTGCAGTAATAAAATAAATACCAAATAACAAGCCTACTTTACCCAAAGGCAAAAACACTTTTACAACTAAGTCGGCAACAAGATCTGCAGCTCCTGTTTTTATCATAGCTGTTCCTAAGGCAAGCGACAAAGCAATTATCATTGCCAGGTTGTAATCAATAGCTTTGTATAACTCCTTTGGTTTCGCTATTTTCATTGAAATAACGATCATTAACAATACTATTAATCCCATAAATAAGGATACCAGATGAAAAGCAGATAAAAGAATTACCAAAACAGTTCCTCCCAAAAGTGTCCATATTTTATAGGATTCAAGTTTTTGAAAATCTTTAACTTTTGAGATGAAATAAAAATCATGTGTATCAACTGATCTCGAGAAGAAATCGGCTCCGGTATATAACAGCAACACGTCTCCAGCTTTTATAATCGTTTCACCGAGTTTTCCTGAAATTCGCTCTCCATTACGGTGCACTGCAATTACAGCAGCATCAAATCTTGCTCTAAAACGTATTTCACTAACAGATCGTCCTATCATTTTTGAATTGTGCGAAATAACTATTTCCACTACTTCGGTTTGTTTTTTCTTATTCAACATTCCGACACTGGGTAAAGTAAGTCCCGAATCAGTATTTAGCATATCGGTAATAACATTAGTATCGCCCGCGAAAATAAGCTGATCATCTTGCTGTAAAACTATTTCGGAAGATAAAAGTGATATTTTATAATTATTCCTGAAAATCTCAATTAAATAATATCCTTTTAAATTTGTTAATCCTGATTCTTCGAGAGTTTTGCCTATTAAGTGTGAATTCTTTCGTATTTCAGTTTCGATGATATAGCTTCTGGAATTTTTTGAAAACTCTGATAACAAATCCGTTCGGGCAGGCAGTAATTTATCGCTGAAAAATACCAGATATAAGGTACCAATAATAATCATAGGAATCCCTACCCATGCAAACTCAAATATATTTAATGATTCAGCATTGGGAATAATTTTCTGATCAACCCACATCCCATTAACAATAAGGTTTGTTGATGTTCCTATAAGAGTTGCACAACCACCTATTATAGCAGCATAGGATAATGGAATCATAAATTTAGAGGGTGATATATTATTTCTTTTGCACCATGAATTAATATATGGCATCATTACAGCAACTAAAGGTGTATTGTTCAGAAATGCTGAAAATCCAGATATTACAAGTACCATTCTCCCTAAAAATCCTTTATAACTTCGTGCAGATTTAAATAGTCTGTCAAAAACAACTTCAATTATTGCAGTTTGTCTTATTATATCACCCAAAAGCAATAAAAGAATTATAACTGCAATTTGTTCGTTGGCAAAGCCACTTAATATTTCTGAGGGAGTAAGAATCTTAAAAAAACCAAGAACTGTAACTGCGATAACAAAAGTAAAAGTTGTACCGAGCAGATCTCTATAAAGTGATACAAGGATAAAAAGAATTACTACTAATACAACTATAAGATCCAACTTGATTATCATATAAACAGAAAGCTTTATTTATCTAGTACACGACAAATAAAGCTTTTTTAACCAATTTTACAAAATAATTAAAACAGTATCTAAGTATTTAAATACAAATTAAGTATAAATACTACCTCTTAATAATCTTAAAAGTACTTAAATTTTTAGTATCCAAATCAATCACTTTCAGAATGTATTGATTTGCGCTAAAGCGATTTAACTGAAACTTATAAGGAGCTCCTGTGTTTTCCCATTGTTCATTCGTAATTAACGCTCCATCTATATTATATAACTCTAATCGAACTGATTTTACATCAGAATTTTTTATTTCAATTGTAAGAAAATCAATAGCAGGATTTGGGTAGATTTCTAAATCTATTGATTTTACCAATGGATCGTTAACGGAAGTAATTTCGTAATATCCTTGCTGAAAACCTTGAGTTAGTATTAAGTTTGAAGTTGTAAATGTTTCAACAGCCAATTCGCCAATTGTCCAACTTAAGCTTATTCCACCAGCCTCATAAGATCCTCCTCCAGATGCAATTACCGATGAGGAAATGCTTTGTCCATAACCAATAACCAGTAAAAAGTTAAATGCGAGTAATAATTGTAAATGTCTCATAATAATCTACGTGAACTTAAATTAATTTTTAAATATACAATTTTTTAATAGTAAATTCAATTCTAAATAAAAATCATAGCACAAGAGATTTAATCTTATTATAAAAACACTTTACTTTACAATTGGTTTAATAATTGATAAGGTTTTGTAAATTTGTAAAGTTAACCTATAAAAAGAATTCTGATATGCGAAATTACTCATTTGTACTTATTCTTTCATTATTTAGCTTAAATATTATGGCTCAGGACGATAGTTCTATTTCGGATGGCAACAATAGATTTGCTGCCGATGTTTATAAGCAAATAAAAACAGAACCCGTTAATCAGTTTTATTCACCACTCAGCATTTCGTCGGCTCTTGCAATGACTTATGCCGGTGCAAAAGGCGAAACACTTAAGCAGATGAGTAATACTTTATATTTTTCTGAGAACCAGGAAGAGCTCCATAGCAACTTTTCGCACCTTATAAAAATGTTAACCGAAACAGAAGCTGAAGGTATTCAATTAAATATTGCTAACTCTTTATGGCTACAGGAAAACATGCAGGTACTTGATCAATATCTTTCTATCACAAATAAATATTATCAGGCAGGTATAAATAAGGTTAATTTTATTACTAATCCCGAAAACTCAAGAAAAACAATAAATAACTGGGTTGAGAAGAATACAAATAATAAAATCATCGATTTGTTACCCGATGGCTCAATTCACAGCCAAACAAGAATGGTACTTGTAAATGCAATATATTTTAATGGTGCATGGGAAAAAGTATTTGATAAGAATAAAAACACAACTGAGCCTTTTTTCGTTTTTAAAACCTGCGAAACTCAGGCCACATTCATGAATAACTATATTAATTCAGGTTTTTATGAAGATAATTTGTTATCTATAGCCGAAATACCTTACAGGAATAAAAATCAATCAATGATTATCATTCTTCCAAAATCAAAATACGGGTTAAAGGAAGTGGAAAAGCTTTTTGAACAAAACTTATTACCAGATTATTTTGAAAAAATGGAAGACAGACGAATAAATCTTTCAATACCCAAATTTAAATCTGAATCGACTTATAAGTTGCAGGAAGAATTGAGCAAAATGGGTATGCCAGTTGCCTTTAGCAATAACGCTGATTTTTCGGGAATAACTGGCGATAAATCGTTAGCTATTGATAAGGTTATTCACAAAGCTTTTATAGATGTAAACGAAGAAGGTACCGAGGCCGCTGCAGCAACAGCTGTAACTATGAGAAAAACGGCCATATTACTCGATGAAGCTCAGTTTAAAGCAGATCATCCTTTTATTTATTTAATAAAAGACAACGAAACAAATACTATACTATTCGTAGGTAGATTAATGAACCCAAAACAATAAATAAACCAAATATCCATAAATTTTGTGCAAAACTTTGGAATGAAAAAATTTTTATATTTTTTATTGATTATCTCTATTTTGCCATTTATTACTAATGGACAAGAAATTACTGAATACTATTTTAAATTTAAAATTGAATCAAAATCTGAAATCGAAAAAATTACACAACTGATCTCTATTGATAATGTAAGAGATAATTATGTATTTGCTTATGCCAATCAATCAGAAATGGCAGTATTTGAAAAACTGGGTTACAACATTGAGTTCTTGCAAAAAGATATCCCAAAATCAATCATTATGGCCGATTCGATTCATGAAATGGCCAACTGGAACAGATATCCGACCTACGAAGTTTATCAGCAACTATTAAAAAGATTCGAAACAAATTATCCAACCATCTGTAAATTAGATTCAATTGGAACAACAGTAAATGGTCGACAATTATATGTTGTTAAAATATCAGATAATGTTACCGCTGATGAATTGGAGCCTGAGTTTTTTTATACCAGTACCATGCATGGTGACGAAGCTACCGGTTATATATTAATGCTGAGATTAATTGACTCTTTATTAATGAGCTATGGATCAAACCCCGAAATTGATAAATTAGTTAATTCAATCGAAATATATATTAATCCAAATTCAAATCCCGATGGAACTTACCGCGGTGGGAATAGCACTGTTGCTTCTGCAACAAGATCAAATGCCAACAATAAAGATTTAAATCGCGATTTTCCTGATCCGAGAATAGGACTAAACAATCCACCACAAGAGCCTGAAAATCAGGCAATGATGAATTTTGCCTCAACCAGACACTTTGTAATGTCTGCAAATTTTCATGGTGGTGCCGAAGTTATGAACTATCCCTGGGATACTTGGACTACCTCAGGAAATCCACATGCTGACGTAAACTGGTTTAAAAAGATTTGTACAGACTATGTAAATACTGCCCGTAAGGTAAAACCAAATTATATGACAGATACCTATTCTTCGGGTATTACAGAAGGTGGCGACTGGTATGTAATTACTGGCGGCAGGCAAGATTATATGAACTACTGGCACCATTGCCGCGAGGTAACCATCGAGATTTCAAGTACAAAACTTCTTGGAGTTGAAAACCTAGATTATTACTGGAGGATTAACAAACAATCGCTAATCAATTATTTAAAGGAATGTACCTATGGTATTCATGGTACAGTAAAAAACTCAACCGGAAATCCGCTTAAAGCTACCATTTCTATTGAAAACCATGATCAGTTAAACGATAGCTCAATAGTATATTCTGATGCAACTATTGGTGATTTTCATCGACCTATAGAAACAGGTATATTCACAGTTGTTTGTTCGGTAAATGGTTATACACCTCGAAAAGTAAAAAACCTTCCTGTAAACCTAAACTCAACACATTGGCTCAATTTTATTATTGATGATATTTCAATGGTAACAGTGCCCAATAAAGTTTCTGATACACTTTATTCTCCTATTCAGATAGAACATACTATTATTTTGCATAACACAGGAACTGAAATAAATAACTTTAATGTAATTATCGAAAATACTGAGAGTAATAATTGGTTAACGATTAATAAACCTAACGGCAGCATTAATATTGAATCAAGTGATACCCTTAAATTAACAATTACCAAAGGAACTCTTTTACCAGGATTTTATTCAACAAACCTACTTATAACCGAAACCGACGGAAATACCTACACAATTCCTGTTAGTATAAACGTACCCGATATTTCCTTGTTAATTGAAACCGAAAGCATTACAGATACTTTGGAAATTCAGGAAACATCAATTCATAAAATTCCGTTGTTTAATTCAGGAACTCTTCTAAACAACTATACCGTTGCTATTGAAAATCAAAGCGAAAACGCATGGATAAGCTGTAATAAATACAATGGTTCAATATATAGTTTAAACACAGACACGTTAATCGTTACTGTTACAAACAATTATTTATTATCAGGAGATTATACAACTAACCTAATTATTACTGAAGGAGATAATGATACATATACAATACCAGTAAGCGTTAATATACCTATTTATCCCGATACTTCTATGGCAGTAACACCGCTGGTA
>JAVEZW010000010.1:0-38728 GCA_034002805.1 Bacteroidales bacterium
GTGATATTACAAATTGCTGATCCCTTTAGGGATCAGATAATTATAGCAAATTTATTGGGGTTATTTTATAAGTCCCTTTAGGGACGAAATTACATATTAAATTGGTTTAAAAATATATTTTTCGTCATAAGGAACCTTAAATTTCTCTAAAAAATCGGTATATTCCTCAATAAATGTTTTCTTTTTATGATGTTCTTCTTGGGCAATAATATACTTAACTACATTATCGACTTGAGAGTCAGAATAGGAAAATGCACCAAAACCTGATTGCCATTCAAATTTACCATTTACGAATCCTTTTTCATTTATCCATTTTGAAGAACCTCCTTTTATGTCCTGCATTAAGTCTGATATGGACTGATCAGGTTTTAAGCCAATAAATATATGTAAGTGATCAGGCATCCCGTTAATGGCAATTAATTTATGGTTTTGATTTTGTACTATACCGGTAATATATTTATAAAGTTCATCTTTCCATTTAGGGTTTATAAGGGATTCTCTGTTTTTTACTGAAAAAACAGTATGAATATAAATTTGTGTATAGGTGTTGGGCATATATTTGAATTATTTCGTGCCTACGGCACTTATTTGTATTCTTCCCTTAAAATTTAAATATATCGTGCCTAAAGGCACTTGTCTGTTTTAATTTCTTTATTCTAGAAATATTCTGTGCCTAACGGCACAAGACTTATTTTCTTTTTGCCAAAATAATGATCCCTTTAGGGATCAAATAGTTATAGTAATTATTTTGGGATTCTATTTTAAGTCCCGTTAGGGACGAAATTTAATTCATTTTATTATTTACATAAAAGTAATTTCCATATTTCCAGATTGAGCGATTGATAATAATTTTACTTGTTTTATTTGCCCAATAAACGATTTGTCATACTTAGTTTCTACTTTAATGTAATTTTCTGTATATCCGAAAATCATACCGTCTTTTTTCGATGATTCGAACAATACATTGGTAATAATTCCAATATGTTGTTTGTAAAATTCTGCGTGTTTTTTATTTGCCAGCTCATGCACTTTTTTACTTCTTTCGATAATACTTTTTTTAGGTACTTTGTTATCCATTGAAGCTGATTTCGTATTTTGTCTTTCGGAATAAGAGAAGACATGATAGAATGAGACAGGCAGTTTTTCGAGAAAGGCAAAGGCTTCTGAAAACAATTCATCCGTTTCGCCAGGAAAACCAACTATAACATCAACCCCAATAAATGCATCAGGCATTAAATTTTTAATTTTAAGTACTCTTGATTCAAATAACTCACGTTTGTATCGGCGCTGCATTTTTGCAAGTATTTCATTACATCCCGATTGCAAAGGAATATGAAAATGATTTAATATCTTTTTTGATTTGGAAACATGTTCAATAATTTCATCAGTCAGTAGGTTTGGTTCAATAGATGAAATTCGGATTCGCTCAATACCTTCAATTTGCTCAAGGTTTTTTATTAAATCGAAAAATGATTCGTTAGTTGATTTACCAAAATCGCCAATATTAACTCCTGAAAGAATTATTTCTTTAATTCCGGATGATGCTATTTTCTTTGTTTCATCAACAAGTTCTTTAATGCTTTTATTTCTGCTTTTACCACGTGCCAAGGGAATGGTGCAATAGGAGCAGGAGTAATCACAACCATCCTGTACTTTTAAAAAGGATCTGGTACGATCGGCTTCGGAATGCGATGAATCAAAATTATCAACCTTTTCAATTTCGCATGAATAAACAACGGGAGTGCTGTTTTTATCTAATTCATTGAGGTGCTCAAGGATATTGAATTTTTCTTGTGTTCCTAAAACAAGATCTACATTAAGTTTTGATGCAATTTCAGATGCATTAAGCTGAGCGTAGCATCCAACAACAGCAATGTAGGCGTTAGGTGATTGATTCTTGATTTTGTGAACAACCTGTCTGCATTTTTTATCAGCCTGATCTGTTACTGAACAGGTATTTATTACATAAAAATCAGCATCTGAGTTAAAGTTAACTACTTCGAATCCTTCTTCTGTAAATTTTCTTGAGAGGGTTGATGTTTCTGAAAAGTTGAGTTTGCAACCTAGGGTATGAAAAGCAACACGTTTTATATTCTTGTTGGATTTACTCATTTACAGCAATTAATAATTGCTGCAAATTTAGCCTATTTTATTATTTATTTGCCATTTTGGCGGTAATCAAAATAGATTTGTTTTACAATACCATCGGCAATACCCATTTTCGGAACGATGATTTCTTTAGCCCCCGACCATTTAATAATCTTAAAAAGTAAATCAGATGCATGTACAATAACATCGGCCCTATCAGGATTTAATCCCAGAATTTTAATTCGGTCATCATAAGAGTATGATTTTATGTTATCAGAAACGGTTTTAATTGTTTTTACAGGCAATGGTTTACCTTCTTTTTTACCCGATAATTTTAACAGTTTATTTATGTTTCCTCCCGATCCGATAAGCTCAATATTTTTATAGGTTTTTTTAATATCGGTTAAAAACATCTTTAACGCGCTTAACTCATTCATACTGTAGGTTTTATTTAACAACCTGATTGTTCCGATATTAAATGAATGAGATGCAACAATCATTGAATTGGAGAATAGGGTTATTTCGGTACTACCACCACCAATATCAACATACAAATAAGAATGTTTTGTGTCCAGCAATTCATCAATTCTGTTGTTAAAGATGATATTAGCTTCGGTTTTACCATCAATTACTTCTATTTGTATTCCAGAATCATTTTTTACTTTTTGTATAACTTTACTCCCGTTTTCAGCTTCGCGCATTGCCGATGTGGCGCAAGCTCTATATTTCACTACATCCTGCACGCTCATAAGGTTTTTAAAGGCAATCATGGTTTTAGTTAGTTTTTCAATGCTCAGATCACTAATCTTTCCATTGGTAAAAACATCTGTTCCTAATCGCACAGGTACACGAATAATGGATGACTTTTTAAAAAAAACTTCATGGCCATCTTCTATAACGTTTGTAAACAGTAATCTTACGGCGTTAGTTCCAATATCAATGGCTGCAAATTTTAGGAGTTTCAAAATAGTTGGTTTTATTTTTTTGGATAATCAAAAAAGTATTCAATAGGCTTAAATTTGGCAATATTTTCCCACGAATCATTTTCGAACTTAATTCCAACGACACCCGAAGTGGGTATTTCTTCTATTTTATTATGCAGAAAATAATTTGCCAGATCGGTAAATGATGGGTTGTGGCCAAAAATCATTAATGAATCAATTGAGTCATCAGTTTCTTTAAATATTTCAAGGTGCTTGTTTTCAGATGACAAATACAAATCCTCAGAGATATTGATATTTTTTAGAGGAAACTTAAACGTGCGCGCAAAAATCATTGCTGTATGTAATGCTCTAATGGCGGGACTGGTAATAATCAGTTGAGGAATCATTTTTTTCTGTACTAGAATTGATGCCATTTTGTAGCTATCAACAATTCCTCGTTCTTTCAATGGTCTGTCATAATCGGGAACATCAACAAAATCTCTGTCCGATTTTCCATGCCTTACGATGTATAAATGTTTGTAGGTTGTCATCATTTTTCGAATTTTAGTCACTCTTTATAATAAATTACTAGCTAATTCTGCCAGATAACTTCTTTCTCCTTTTACCAGATTTACATGTGCAAAAATATCCTGTCCTTTCATTCTGTCGGCTAAATAGCTTAATCCGTTCGATTTCATGTCTAGATAAGGCGAATCAATCTGGTGAATATCGCCGGTAAATACCATTTTGGTACCTTCGCCGGCACGCGTAATAATGGTTTTTATTTCGTGAGGAGTGAGGTTTTGAGCTTCATCAACAATGAAAAAAGAATTCGATAAGCTTCGGCCTCTGATATATGCCAATGGGCTTAATACTAGTTTTTCGTTTTTAAGCATTTCCTCAATCTGCATGTATTCTTTACTTTGAGCTTTGAATTGATTTTTTATTACAGAAAGGTTGTCGAATAGCGGTTGCATGTAAGGTAATATTTTCTCTTTAACATCGCCAGGCAAAAAGCCCATTTCACGATTAGCCAATGGTACAATTGGTCGGGCAAGTAGTATTTGGTTGAATTTTTTCTCCTGATGAAGAGCCGAGGCTAGTGCAAGTAATGTTTTGCCTGTTCCAGCTTTACCTGTAAGTGCAATAAGTTGAATTTCGGGTCTGTTTAAAGCATCAATTGAGAAGGTTTGTTCTGCATTTCGGGGTTCAATTCCATATGTTTTATGCTTTTCAACTCGTTGCATCATTTTTGTGATCGGATCAAAATGGGCAAGAGCAGACGATTTTTGACCTTTCAGGATATAATATTGGTGAGCTTTTGGTTTTAGTTTAAACTCCTCAATCGGAATTCCATCGTGCGAGTCGTAAAATTTTGAAATTAATAAATCATCAATACTGTTAATTGTTTCAATATCTCTGTGAATTTCTTCGAGATCGGCAACCTTATCCGTAGTATAATCCTGAGCCATTATACCCAGCGACTTTGCTTTCATCCGAAGATTAATATCCTTGCTAACTAAAATTACTTGCAGTGGTTTTTTCTTTTCGCTCACATATTCGGCAATGGCTAATATTCTATGATCAGGTGTTGGTTCGGGAAAAGATGCTCTAAGTTGATCTGAAAATGGTTTTCCTGTTTCGATAGATAATCGTCCCATTCCTTTTCCCAGCTCTTTGCCACCATTAAATAATGTATCACCCGAAAGTTTGTCGAGTTCGCGCGTAAATTCACGTGCATGGTAGTTTATCAGATCGTTACCTTTTTTTAAGTAATCAAGCTCTTCCAAAACAACTATTGGCAACACAATATCATTCTCCTGAAAGTTATATAGGCAGGTATAATCGTGTAAAATAACATTAGTATCGATTACAAAAACTTTTTTATTCTTTTTCATAGTTGTATATTTTGTGTAAATACAGATATAAGTTAATTTCGTACTAATTTAATGAATTATTTTTTCAATCATTATTAATGTATTATTAATTTAATTATGGAAATCCTCGAAGGAATCATAACTAGAAGAAGCATAAGAAAATACACCGATAAAAAAATCAGTGATGATCAGGTTCAGATGCTTCTTAAGGCAGGAATGTATGCTCCATCAGCACGAAATCAGCAGCCATGGCACTTTTTGGTTATTAATGATAAAAGGACTCTAAATCAACTGTCTGAAATACATCCCTATGCAAAAATGTTAACAGAAGCTCAACTGTCTATACTTGTTTGTGGTGACGAAACCCTTGAATTAAGCACTGGATATTGGGTTGTTGATTGTTCTGTAGCGACACAAAATATTTTATTGGCTGCTCATGGAATGGGATTAGGTGCTGTTTGGCTGGGATTGCTCCACGCGAAGAGAGAAAGCAGGCTATTCGGGATTTTTTTAAATTGCCAGATCATATTCAACCACTATCTATTATTTCAGTTGGTTACCCAAATGAAATAAAAGAAATGCCCGATCGGTTTAAGACTGAAAGAATTCATTATAATAAGTGGTAAGAATTTTTTTAATCGTTCTGAAATTTCTTGCAATTGATGCACAGTTATATATAAATGCAAAAAAACTTGATAAGTACGGATAAAAATTATATATTTGTACGTACGAAATAGTTTTAATTATGGATACTAAATTAACTTTGAAATTAGACAAATATGTGATTGAAAGAGCCAAAGAATATGCTTCTTCACAAAAAAGAAGTTTATCAGGTATGATTGAGTCCTACCTTAAAGCTTTAATTACTAAAGATAATAATCTATCGGATAATAATATCGAAATTTCTCCATTTGTTAAAAGTTTTAAAACAGGAGTTAAAATTCCTGCTAATTATGATTATAAAGAGGCGTATCGTGACTATTTGGAGGAGAAATATAAATGAAAGACAAACTTTTTTTAGACACTAATGTAGTTGTCGATTTATTAGGTGAGCGCGAACCGTATTATGATTCAGTTGCCAAAATAGCCACTCTTGCCGACAAAGGAAAAATTCAAATTATAGTTTCTGC
This sequence comes from Bacteroidales bacterium, assembly GCA_034002805.1. Taxonomy (GTDB): domain Bacteria; phylum Bacteroidota; class Bacteroidia; order Bacteroidales; family UBA12077; genus UBA12077. Next base: position 6,019 of record JAVEZW010000010.1, read on the forward strand.
TCTAACTTATTCAACAGTATATTACTTACTTGCAAGATTTGAAGAAAAAGAAGTCGTTAAAGAGAAAATGAGAAAGTTTAAAGTTATTGCGGAAACATCTGACTTGACAGATAAGGTAATAGACAAAGGGCTTTCTTCCAAGTTTCAAGACTTTGAGGACTCATTGCAATACTATTGTGCTGTGGCCAATGAGTGTAATATCCTAATTACCAGAAACGGAAAAGATTTTAAGGAATCCGAAATTCCAGTTTTCACTCCTGATGAATACCTAAAAAGCTTTAATAGGAAATAGATTTACGCACAATTTTATTTATATTATCTGTTAAGATTTTGCAAGAATGAATTATAAAGAAACACTCGACTGGTTGTTTAGTCAGCTACCTATGTATCAGCGCATCGGAAAGGCCGCCTATAAGGCCGATCTAGTAAATACAATCAAACTCGATGCTTATTTTAATCATCCACATAAAAAGTTTAAAAGCTTTCACATTGCCGGAACCAATGGCAAAGGCTCGGTTTCGCACATGCTTGCTTCGGTTTTGCAAACAGCCGGATATAAAGTTGGATTGTACACATCTCCTCATTTAAAAGATTTTAGGGAAAGGATTAAAATTAACGGGCAAATGATTCCTGAAGCTGAAGTAATTGATTTTGTTGAAAAGCATAAGAATTATTTTGAGGAGATTCAACCATCTTTTTTCGAGATGACAGTAGCTATGGCTTTTGATTATTTTGAACGGAGTAAAATTGATGTTGCCGTTGTTGAGGTTGGAATGGGAGGGAGATTGGATTCAACCAATATCATTATACCTGATTTGTCTGTAATCACTAATATTGGAATTGACCATACTGCTTTTTTGGGCGATACACTCGAAAAAATTGCAGGAGAAAAAGCTGGAATTATTAAATCTGGAATTCCAGTGATTATTGGCGAAACACAAACCGAAACAGAACTGGTTTTCAAAAAAACTGCATCAGAACGCGGTTCCAGAATTGAATTTGCCGATCAGTATTATTCTGCTGATTATTCGATGCAAACTATGGATGGAAAACAAGCTTTTACTATTTCTGCTAAAGGAAAAATCATTTATGAAAACTTAAAACTTGATTTATTAGGGATTTACCAACGAAAGAATATTTGCACAGTTCTACAATCTCTAGATTTGTTGAAAGAATTGAATTATAAGATTGATATTGAACATATTTATCGGGGAATTGAAAGTGCATCCAGAACTACTGGGTTAATGGGTCGCTGGCAGATATTAAACCAAAAACCACTTACGATTTGTGATACAGGACATAACTACGAAGGAATGAGTTATGTGGTTGATCAGATAAAAAATACACCCTATAAGAATTTGCATATTGTTTTCGGGGTAGTTGATGATAAAGATGTAGATAAAGTAATGACTATTCTGCCTAAAGAGGCGACCTATTATTTTACCCGTGCATCAATTCCGAGAGCACTTAATGAGGAATTGTTAAAACAAAAAGCTGAGAAATTTGAATTATTAGGTAAAACTTATTCAACAGTTCAGATTGCAATAGAAAATGCAAAAAAAAATGCAGGGGTTAATGATCTGATTTTCATAGGTGGAAGCACGTTTGTGGTAGCTGATGCATTATGATTTTTTAAAAAATTTGAAATAAATTTTTGCAGATTAAAAAAGAGCATTATATTTGCAACACTTTTAAAGAAAAAAGTTCTAACATATTTTGGGAGATTAGCTCAGCTGGTTCAGAGCACCTGCCTTACAAGCAGGGGGTCACTGGTTCGAACCCAGTATCTCCCACAACTCAAAATCAAGAGGTTAGCGAACAGCTAACCTTTTTTGTTTTGCCCCAGGTTAAACATAGGTTAAACAAAACCCATAATTATTAACAACAACCATCCGATTTTTATTTTTATTTTCTGATAATTTATTTATAATTATACAACAGAAAATTTATATAGCAATATGTTGCCTAAATTACTTTCTACTTTAAAAAATACTTTTGATTTCAGGAGAATTAATAATATTAATACTTACAATAATAGACTTTTGGGATTATATGATGATTTTATTGATTTCTGGATTGGAGAGAAAGGGTATAAAAGTGTTATTAATGAAAATGAATTTGAAGATTTTATAAAAAATAGTTTAATAGAAGAAAATAAGTTTATAAGGAGTATTAAACGTAATGTTTACCAGAGTGATGTTTTCATTTATTCAATGATAAAAAATAGGTTCATTAATGACGTAAAGTTTGAAAATCTATACAATTTTTTTGGGAATTCTGAAAAAATTAAAGAGTATTCATTAAGTATTTCAAAAAGATATATTGCAATTTGCAAGGATTTTTTCATTGGACTACAAGAATTTTATAATGAAAACCCTGAATTTCACAACATCCTTGATAGATATCATATTTCGCATATCGATAACTTATTTAAAGATTATTTTAGGTGGGATGTTAATGTATTTTTGTATTCTGATTATTCTAGAAGATATTTATACTTAAGATTAATAAAAGATTTTTTTGATAATAGTTATATTAAAATTACAAGTGAAGAAAACGAAATTATTAGAACAAAACTTCAATATTATATTAATAATGAAGATAGTATTCTAGGAAATCTTGTTAGTAATACTAGATTAAAACTCTATCGCTATAATGAACTTAAGATGCCGGATTATTTAAGATTCACATCAATTTTAAATGAAGAGCAAGCTTTACTACTTTCATCTTATCTAATAGAACAAGGTTTTATTGAACCCACAGAAAGTATAAAATCCTATGAAGCATTTTTCATGGGAAGGTTATTAATCGTAAATACCTCTAAACAAATGTATTCTGATAATTCTAATGAGGTTTCGGTTTCTATTAAAGTTAAAAGCAAAAAATTGGGGTATGTAGCATTTGTTTTAGATTATTTATGGAGAAATGACTATTTACAATGTAAAAATTTATGGAAAATTTTAGAAAGATATAGGTACTTTACTAATCATAATGGAAAAATAGTAAACAGAAATGATTTTGCCAGAGCTTCAAAAGATAAAAAGTTTAGTAGAGTTTTACTTGACAGAAAAGGGATTAATAATGCAAAAATTGAAAATCTTCTAGAATTTTTAAAGAAAAACTTTCCTGAAAAAGATTTAAACGTCATTTTTTGTAAAATGGAGTAGGTCAGCTTGTTATATAGTTGATTTTTTACAATTTTTGTTTTTAGAAATTTTAACTAAAAACAAATTTATATGGAAAATCAACAAAAAATGAAGTCAATACTTAAACTATTGATGAATGAAATTGAAACTGAATCTTCAGTTTCAAATTTAAAACTAACCGAAGAGCAGCTCGCTCAAAGAATCTACCAGAAACTAGATGAACTTAACTTGACTAATCAGAGGATTTATAGCCTATTAGTATCCTCTACTAAAGGTCATTTAACGGTTGATGAAGCTGCAGAGTACTTGTCAATAAGTAAGTCCGATCTTTATAAGAGGACTAGTCAAGGTACCCTGAAATTTAAAAAACCAGGAAAGCACATCTACTTTTTGAAAAAGGATCTAGATGAATATATTGTATCAAGTCCGCAAAAATAAAAAAGCCGTTGATTCCAGCAACGACTTAATAATTTTCTATTGTTTAATTTAACAAATTCAATATGACAAATGTACAAAATTTTAATGAAGAAGGCTATATTCCAGATGATTATTTTGCTTTCCCCAGAGGTGTATTTCCCTCAATAATTGAAGAAATAATGGATAAATATAATCATATACTCAATCTCAATTATGATTATATTGGTTCAACTATACTTACAGCGCTATCTCTTGCGATAGGAAATCAAGTAAAAATTAGAATTAAAAATGGTTGGGTAGAATCACCCATAATATGGATGGTTTTAGTCGGAAGAGCTGGAATAAACAAATCAAGCCCAATCGATACTTTTCTTAAACCATTTATTAAAAGAGATGAACATTATTTTCAAATCTATAAAAAAGAACTTATAGAGTACGAACTAAAATTGCAGAAGAAAAATAAAAAGAAGAAATCAAATCCAGACAATGATGCATCTGTCGAAAATATGATTGCTCCAAAGCGAAAACAAACCCTTTTGCGTGATTTCACTCCTGAATCATTTTTCTTTGTTCATGAAATCAACCTTCATGGGCTTTTAATTTACACAGATGAAATATTAAACTGGCTTAAGAATTATAATCGCTATAATAGTAGTGGTGAAGAGCAGCTATATTTAAGTTTATGGAGTGGTAAAAGCATTTCTGTAAATAGAAAAAATTCCACTGATATTTTTATTGCAAATCCCTTTATTAATGTTTGTGGAACGATTCAACCATCAAAATTTTACGAAGCCTTTGGAAAAGGGAGAGAAAAAAGTGGATTTACACATAGGTTTCTTTTTGCTTATCCTAAAAAAGTTTTACGTAAAGCTTTCTCAGATGAAGAAATATCAGAATCTATCGAACTTGCTTATGATAAAATAATTGCTGAAATGTTAAAAATAAATACTAAAAGCAATCTTTCCCAACCTAAAATATTTGAGTTTGACAACGATGTAAAAATAGCCTTTAAAGAATGGAGGGAAATAAATAATGATCGAATAAATAATGAACTAAATGATGAATTAACAGGAATATATGCAAAGCTTGAAATTTATTTACCACGAATTGCTTTAATTCTGCAAATATTGGAAGATAGTCTTCAAGAAATAGAAAACCATCAAATTCATTTAAATGCATTTCAATCTTCAATTAAACTTATCAGCTATTATGAAAAAACAGCAGTTAGGGTATATCGTCAAATTTCAAAGTATAATGACCCTTTAGCTTGTTATCCAAGTGATAAGAGAGAATTCTACAGGACTCTTTCAAATGAATTTACAACCACCCAGGCAAAAAATATTGCTGAAAGGATGAATATACCAGAAAGGACCATCTTCGAATTTTTTAAAGATGAGAATTTATTCGAAAGGACTAGTCATGGTCGATATTTAAAAAAGGTATAGTTTTTACTGCATTTTCAGCACTTTCTGCACTATTGGATCAAAAATCTAATTGAAAATGCAGAAAGTGCAGAAAGTGTGTAAAGAAAAAAAGACTTTTTGCTCCTTAAAAGAAAAAAATGAATAATTATGAACTGTGAACAAGCAAATAAAATCTCAATAATAGAATTTTTAGAGAAACAAGGTCATAAATCCCTTAGAGAAACAGGAAAATACACTTTCTTTTACTCCCCATTTAGATCTGAGACAAAACCTTCATTTGTTGTTACAAATAAAAATCGATGGAGGGATTATGCTTCAAAAGAAGGAGGAACACTAGTGGATCTTGTTATGGAATTAAACAAGTGCAATCAAAGTGATGCCCTAAAATACATTGCAAATACTAATTGTTCTTTCTCTTTTAAAGAGCAAAATTGTATTGAAGGAAGTGTGATGTCAATAAAAACTTTTCGGCCAATAGTTAAACACAAAGCTTTATTGGACTACATAGACTATAGACAGCTGAAGCCATTTGAAAAAGTAAAAAATGAAATAAATGAGATTTGGTACACAGCAAACTCAAAGATCTATTTTGGGTTAGCATTTAAGAACGATAAAGGTGGTTATGAAATAAACAGCGCAACCAGGTACAAGAGGTGCCTAGGACCTAAATGGATAACTACTAAGTTAAAGGGAGCAAACAATATTCTAATTTTCGAAGCTTTTATAGACTATCTCTCTTTTAAAGTTTTAGGTTGGAATACAGATAATGAAGATTACCTTATCCTAAATTCAGTAAGTAATATAGATATAGCTCTTCCTGTTTTAAAAAAATATGAAGAAGTAACTGCTTACCTTGACAACGATCCCCCAGGTAAAAATTGCCTTGAGAAAATAAGAAATGAAATACCCAGGGTGATCGATCGCTCAAGTACCTATTCTCTTTTTAAAGATTTAAACGAATATCTAATGAATAAATATAGGCTCGTAAGGTAGCAGTTCGAGATGTGTTTTTGGAATCCTTTTTGGATTCAAAAAACAATCTCGCTTTATTTCGCAAGCTCATAAAGAAATAATCTCGTAAACTCGATTATTATGCCACGCAAAAAAGAAATTGTAACTAGATCAGAACATATTGTTTACAGGGTTAGCCCACTTGAAAAAAAAACTATCGAATTAGCTGCCAAAGAAACTAATTTAAGTACAGGTTCTTTTGCGCGGCGGGCTGCATTAAATATGAAAGTCGTTCTTCGCTTTAGTCAGGAAGAACTAGAAATATACCATAACCTACAGCAGTATCACAGAAACTTTAAGCTTATCGGAAACCTGATCCGGGGTAATGATTTTAACAAAAAGGAAAAAATCATTGCTGAACTGGATCAGGTAATTTCTCTTATTAAGGACCATTTAAAACGATTTAAAGTATGATTGGGAAAGGTAAAAGTATTGCACATACAGCACGAGCAATTGAATATGCCAGAACAAAAGATAATGCCATAGAAATTGATCGCAATATGGTAATTGGTGAAACCGGCAAAGAGATTGCCCATGAGTTTAAAATATTTCAAAACTTTAATTCTAGATGCACAAAGAACACTTTTTCCTTTGTTGTAAGCCCAACTATTGAAGATGGAAGGAATCTTACAAAGAAAGATTTTATTCAAATAACAAGAGAGTTTTTGACTGAGCTTGAGCTTCAAAACCACCAGTCTATAACATACCTTCATAGAGACAGGGAACATTTTCACCTTCATATTCTATGTAATAGACTGAATGAAAATGGAATAGCAAAAAAAGACAATTTCATTGGTAAAAAAGCTCAGAGAGTTGCTGAGAAAATAGCTTTGAACAAGAATCTGACTACTGCCAAAGAGGTACAAATGAATAAGGAGGAAAAGCTGAGAGCAATAGTAGAGTCTGCTCATAGAAAGATACTAGAATTAAAACCTAAGGATATTACTGAGTATGCCGAGCTAATGAAAGCCAATCAAATAATACTCATTTTAAAAAAAGACAGCAAAGAAAATTTGGTAGGAATAAGTTTCCAAATCGACAATCAATATATTAAAGGAAGTGCTGTAAATAAGCAACTTAGCGCAAAAAATCTTCAAAATACAATTATCAACTTAAATAAACCTATTAAAATACAAAACTCACAAGGAATACGACTATGAAAGAAAATTTATCACAAAGAAAACTGTTGGAAGTGCTAACTCATGAGATAGAGGTACTTCGTAAAACATCATCGAATATTAATGAAGCAGGGCCAATTATTGCCCAAAGATTACAAGAACTGAAACAAACTAAACTAACTGCTCAAGTTGATATAAAGGACCTAAAAACATTAATTCAGGAGCATAAAGAGTATATTGACTCAAAAACCAGCATTCCTACCTGGTTTATTGTTGCGTTTTTTATTGTTTTTGGAATACTTGCTATTCAGAGCATTTGGCTCTATGGTTACATTTTTATTAAATAGGCCCATTTCAAAACAAGTTTTGAAAAGAGCCTTTTATTTGATCAAGGACTTTTATTTTTCCCCTCTTGCCTAAAAAGAAATCCTGAAAAATAAAAGACCTTGTTTTATTATTACAATTCTTTCTTTCCTAAAGCCTTTGGAAATAGGAAAAAAATAACTCCAGGTTCGTTTTCCTCAATAATCCCTCACAAAGTTCAGAAATCCTTTTAAAATAAGCCCTGAAGGCTTTTGCCCTAATCCTCAAAATAAATCGGCATAAAGCCGCTGTGCTATTTATACGATTTATTTTGCTTGAATTTAAAAGGATTTCCGGTGATCTGGTTCTGAATTATTAATTAAAAATTGGAGGAGCCAAGATCATGAAAAATTTATTACAACAACTAGAAGAAAATTTCATATTCTTATATGTACTTTCGCTTCAAAATGGAAAATTCTATACGGGAATTACGAGTAATCCGAAACAAAGATTTGAGGATCACAGAAATGGTAAAACGACTCCCTTTGTGAAAAACAATCTACCCATAATCCATATTGAACAAAAACTTCTTAGAACAACAGATCGAAAACAAGCTGAATGGATTGAAACGAAGAAAGCTGTACAATTAATGAAAAAGCATGGCATCGAAAATGTTAATGGAGGATATTTAGCCGGAGATTATCATGATAAAATTGGCAAATTGAAATCACAATTCAATGCAAAATTTGATGAATACTAAATAATCTTATCTTTTCTAATTATTAACTTATTTTTTCTGATCCAAAAAGGCAACAGGGAAAAAAGATTGGGTTTTTTCCCCTTTTGCCTTTAGTATTTTTATAAATTTTAAAACACTTCTGATATCTGACAATAAAAAAGTATTAATTATCAATTCTAAATGTGTAATTAAACTTAAATAATTGAATCATAAGCGAAATTCTAAGAAGAAGATGGATAATTTAAACCTTTTTAAGTAAAATGTTTTTAATCCTTTCTATAACTATTGCTTCACTTCTACACATTTGCTTTTTACCTACATGACACTATTACTTGCTGTATGACAGATATTTAAGTTTTTCAAAAATGAATTGGTATTTTTTGTGACATCCTGACATGTTTTTAACTTAAATTCTTAATGGCATATCTATTGATTAATGAATGACATAGTTCTTTGAAATATTTTGATAATTACTGTAATTAACTCACTATGTAAAGTGTATTAAGTTACACAACCTAATTTAGGTTCTATTGAGAGTAACAATTGTGACGATTCAATTCAATTCAATTCAACATAACAACTTGTTCTTTTTACATTTTTTGAAAAAATGTTTAAAACTCAATAACTGCAATTAATTTAATCAATCAATAATTAAATAATCATTATTTGGCAGGAATTTAGGGGTGGTAAGTAGAACATCGTATATGAGTTTAATTACGGGCATATTGAATTTTGGCAGGGCAATGTCGCCCAATTTAAAATTCATAAACGATGAAGTACATCATTCATTATCAAAATTCTGATAGCAATATACAAGGTATAATAGCTATCATTTCTAAGAACCGGTGTTCTATAACAGATTGTAAAATTCATAGCTTGTATGCTTTCAAGCTCAACAAGCTAAGTAAAAGAAGAAAGCTTAATCTTCAATTTTGGTTAATCTTACTTAGATTTGTCTCAACCATTCTTGTGGTTATATACTATCTTCGAGAATTATTTTAATCTGCACCCCTTCTTTTTAAAATTTTAAATAATATGATAAATACTCCTAAACATTTAGCTTATACCTTAAAAGTAAATATGAAGGAGATTTATAGTATAATACAGAATATTGATAATTTTTATAAAGAAAGAGTAATTCAAAAAGAAAACGATGACGGAACACCAAAACTGGATGGTAAAGGTCGTCAGAAATTTCGAATTTTAAATCCAAGCTATAGAAGGTTAAAAGTAATTCAGAAGCGAATTCAGAGAAATATATTGTTAAAATTACAACTACCTGACTATGCATATGGTGCTGTGAAAGGCCGAGATAATGTTGATAATGCTGAAGCTCATAAAGGCAAGAAATATCACTTTACAACTGACTTAAGGAACTTCTTCCCATCGATAAATCATACAAGGGTTTTCAAAATGTTTCGTACTTATGGTTTTTCTCCTGAGGTTTCAAGATTACTAACACAGTTAACTACATATAAAGGTAGATTACCCCAAGGTTCTCCTACATCTTCAACAATAGCAAATCTTGTTTTTGTAAAGACAGGAAAAAACTTAGATACATTCGCAAGGAAACATCAATTAACCTTTACATCATTTGTCGATGATTTAACATTTTCATCTGCAATAGATTTTAAAGAAAAGTCAAGTGAAATTATTGAAATGATAACACAAGATGGATTTAAAATAAGTCACAACAAGACTAATTATTCAAGAAAACCTTTAGTGACTGGTATTCATCCAACAAATAATTATTTGAAACTACCTGAAAGTTTTATGAAAAAGCTTGCGGGCATAGAATTATTTAAAGATGACCAGAAGAAAGGTTTATTGCTTTATAAAAAGAAAGTTGACAAGAAGAATAAAAAAGTATTTAATTAAGACTTAAAAAATATTCCATACTGGGCCATATAAGACTCTAATTCATCTATAGATTTTTTACCTGCATTTCGAAATGTTAAGGCCTGTTTTCTTGTGTATTTTGATAGTTCCTCGATGTTGTTTATTCCTTGATGAATTAATATGTTTTTTAATCTTGTTGGCACTTTTAGATTATAAATGGATTCTATTTTCTTGTTTTGCCTTTTATGTTTTTTCTCGAGCACATTTTCAATATTAATATTCTCTTTCTTGGCAATTGCAAGCAGCTTTGATCGTGAACTTAATCCTGGTTCAATAAGCTCATAATTTAATAAATCCCTTGCGATAGCGGGTTTTTTCATATTATTGGCAATAAAATAAGCCGCTTTTAAATAGCCAACTATTGTATAATAAAAAGGTTCCATAAGTATTAATTTTTACAGCTAAACAAATATAAAAATTAATATATTCTTATGTATCAGAGAAAAAAAACACAACCTGCAACCATTGCTGTGTCTATACTTTAGAAAGGTATGCTGTAAAACATACAAACCTATGGGTCAGATTTTGGCAAAAAAAGAGACTTATAGTTGAGTGGCCTATTATTCTAAACACAATTTTTCTAAATGGGAAGTTTAATTAGAAAGAAAGATTTTGTTTAACAATTTTATTAATTTTAAACAAAATTGATATTATATAAAGAAACTGCAAAAAAAAATAATTCTTTGCTTACAGATACAATAAAAGAGTACTTTATACCTTATTGAAAAATTGTATTAATTGATTAGAAAATATATCATGAATTGATTCTATGACAAAAAAAGTATCGAATAGTACAAACAAGAATAATTTTTTATCTAAGTTAAACACAACTTGGACCGCTATTATTGCGGGTTGTACTTTGATAAGCATGGGATTTGCTGCTGGTTTCTATGTTTCAGATGTCTTCAAGAAAATTGAAATTAATGAAATCAACCAAAAACATAATGAATTACTATATAATCAAAAGAAAGATTTTGATGAAAAGACGGAAGAGCTAACTCATAAGGTAAATTTATTAGAAATTGAAAATGGAAAACTCAGAAAAAAATAAGATAAAAGAAAAAATTAGTAATGTAACGCGTGGATTACTGCTAATTTTAATTTTTATTTTCTTGGGAGTAAGTATATTTTATAATATTAAACTTCAAGAACAAGTAGATAAAAGGGATTTAATAATTGAACAACTTACCCAAAGAGATTCGATACTCAATCAAATAATGGAAATAAAACATGATTCTATTTCTAAGACCACGACATTTTCATTCCTAGTAAAAGATGGAAAAGTAATGAAATATAATGAACTATCGGATGAACTTGTTAAATCTAACAATGATTATAACCAAATTATAAATAAACATGAAAGATTGTTATTGGAGAATAATCAAAATATTGAAAACAATAAACTATTAATTCAGGATTATAATAATTTGTACAACGATTATAAGGATTTTCAGAAAAAATACAATAATCTTATTGATGCCTACAATAAAAATAATGAATCTACAAAGAAAAACTTTAACAATTATAGCCAGACTATAGATTCCTTATCTAATTACAAGACAATTGTTGATTTGATTCGTTCACGTTACTTTATTGATTATCAAATTACAAATGATGGAAAATATAGAAGGATTAGCATTCAATCTGAGAAATTAGACTCAGCATTAATTCTTTTGCCTTATTTTAAGGATAGAATTAAAAAGGAAAATGATGTTTGGAAAATTAATACTAGAAAATAAGAACAAGAAGGCATTACATTGTATCAGAAAATATGCGGAGTTTAGCGGTTATTTGTCATTTTTTTAATTTAATTTTTCACAACTGATTAGAACTTTGAGCAGAATATTTTGCCAAAACTAAACCGAATACCTTTGTATGAGTGTTTTCTAGAGAGCTTTAAATATTAATAAATCAATAATTTTTATGTTATGGGAGAAATTGTAAAATATAAAATCGACATAATTAAAAGGACTTTTGAAATTTTAAATGATCACTATCCCCATTTTAAAGACAAAGACAGGGAAGTAACTTTTTTAATGAATTGTCTCTTAGGACTAATAGTTGCAATTTTCGAGAATGAGAAAATGAAAAGAACAATACTTAAAGGAAATATAGATGAACAATTCTTGTCATTAATACCAAATAAAATAGGATTTTTAAATTCACGAGATATTTCTGAAAATTTAACTAGTCAAGACTTGACACAAATTTCCTTGAATGTTCATCATAAGGATAATTTATCAAAAAAGGACAAATACTGGTTTGTGAACAAAATAAGAAATAGTATAGCTCATCAAAATATTGAAGGAATAAATGAGAATGGAATTTGGGTCGGCGTGAGAATGTGGAATTCTTATAATAACAAGAAAGATTTTGAAATAGTTTTTCAAGTTGATGAACTTAAAAAATTCGCATCAGAACTTGCTTCACTGTTTATAGAAAACGAATAAAACCTGCAAATTGCATACTGCATCATAACAGATGATCAGTTTGGAGCAAAAAATTATTCAACATATGGAACAAGTATTAGCTTATATTGATGAATCAGGAGATCCTCGATTTAATGAAGGTTCATCAAGTCATCTCGAATATTCTTCAATACTGATAGATTCAACTAAAAAAGATGAAATTCAATCTGAATTAGAAAATGTATTAAGCACTTTAAAATTAAGTGAATTTAAATCAAAAGATTTAGATGAGAAAAGGCGACTCAAAATTTTGGAGCTAATACAAGAAATTGATTTTAAATACATTAATCTTTCAATTGATAAATCTAAAGTAATTGGTGACTGGCGTATTTATCCAAGAACATTTTATAAATACACTCAAAATATACTGCATAATGAACTACACCGTTTGTTTCCAAACAAAATAGTTACTATTGACAAATTTGGTAATGACAATTATCAACAGTCATTAAAAAAATATCTAGAAGAAGATTATATTCAATTAGTTATATTTGAAAATGTAATAAATATTGGTTCCGCAAAAAATAACATTTTTATTCAACTTGCAGATTTAATTGCAGGGACACATAGGAAACTAATTAAAGGCGAATTTGAACGAATAGAATTATTTCAGGAAATTTTATCAAAAAAAGAGTTGAATGTAATTAAATGGCCTGATAATTATTCAAAATTTATATTAACTTCTGTTGGAAATAAAGATGACCAAAAAATTGCAGAAATCTCAATTTCATATGCTGAACGTTATGTGGATACAAATCGTAATTTACCTGGATTCCGAGCTCGTATACTTGTTCTAGAATATTTATTGTTTCAATTAAAGTATAAAAACTTTAGATCATTTATATATTCAACAGAATTAATGAGTTGGTTAAATCAGAATAACATTAAATTAAGTGAAGAAGATTTTAGAAAAGAAGTTATTGGCAAATTACGAGAAGAAGGTGTAGTTATTGCTAGTTCAAGGAAAGGGTTGAAAATTCCAATATCAAATGAAGAATTAGTAGAATATATCAATTATTGTACATCAAAATATTTGAAAATAATTAAAAGACTTAGAGAAACTTATAAAACTTTAAATGCTTCTTCATTAGGAAGCATTGAAGTCTTTAATAGCAGGGAGTTTGAAATTAATAAAGATATTTTTAACCTATTAGATAAATACTAGAATTATAAAACCCAACAAGTCGTTTTAAAGAATCAAGTGTTGGGGGTAATTTAATTTATAAATATAACTTTTAAATGAATAAAGTATACTTTGTTTGTTCCCACTAGTATTCAAATCCTTGGTTCTAAAACGTATATATTGTTACAATAAAATAGTTTTTAAACTTAACAATACTTATAACAAAATTTAGAACTATTTTTAAAACTTGAATTTAAACATAACAAAATATTATGACTTTAGCTGAAATACTAAAAGACTCTAATTATAAACTAACTCAGTTTAGCCAAGAGCAAATAGCAATGTTTGATGCTAGTATAAATATAAAAGATAATAAAGGTAAAGATTCTGCTTATGTTACTTGTCTTGTTCGTAAAAAAGAAATAAAACTTACACCTGAAGAAGCGGTTAGACAATTATATATTATTGTTCTTCGAGATAAATTCGGTTATTTAACAGATAGAATGGAGCTTGAGTATGCTGTTTCTTTTGGACGTGAGAAGAAAAGAGCTGACATAGTTGTATTTGACAAGAATCAAACTACTACACCTTTCATTATGGTGGAGTTGAAAAAACCAAAGCTCAAAGACGGCAAAGAGCAATTAAAATCATATTGTAACGCTACAGGAGCACCAATAGGAATTTGGAGTAACGGAGATTCAATTTCTTATTACCACAGAAAAGACCCTAATTATTTTGAAGATATACCCGAAATTCCAAGAGCAGATCAAAAGTTATCTGATATTTTAGAAGAACGTTGGTTTATCGAAGATTTAATTAAAAAGGACAAACTTGTAACTGAAAGAAAATCGTTAAAAGATTTGATTTTAGAAATGGAAGACGAAGTTTTGGCGAATGCAGGTGTTGATGTATTTGAAGAGCTTTTTAAACTCATTTTTACGAAACTTTTTGATGAAATGCAAAGCGGGAGAAACCGCACAAGACACTTGGAATTTAGAAATTATGGAGATACAGAAACTGAATTAAAAAACAAAATTCAAAACCTTTTCGAAAAAGCAAAACAGAAATGGGAAGGCGTTTTTACTGACGATGCAAAGTTAATGCTTACGCCTTCTCACCTTTCGGTTTGTGTATCAAGTTTGCAAGATGTAAAATTATTCAACTCAAACCTTGATGTTGTTGATGAAGCTTTTGAATATCTGATAAACAAGAGCAGTAAAGGCGAAAAAGGTCAATATTTTACACCACGTTATGTAATTGATATGTGCGTAAAAATGTTGAATCCAAAAACAGATGAAACAATTATTGATACAGCCGCAGGAAGTTGCGGTTTCCCTGTTCATACGATTTTTAATGTTTGGGAACAAATTCTAAAAAGTAAAGGACTTAATAAAAGTCATTTATTTACTTTGGAAGATAAACCGCAAGAATGCATCGACTATGTAAACGACAAAGTTTTTGCTATTGATTTTGATGAAAAAGCAGTACGTGTTGCAAGAACATTAAATCTTATTGCTGGTGATGGACAAACTAATGTTTTGCACTTAAATACGCTGGATTATGAGCGCTGGGATGAAAAAACAGAAGATGAAGACTGGATTGATACGTATAACGAAGGTTGGAAAAAATTAAAAAAATTACGTGCTGATAAAAACAGCAATAGAGATTTCCAATTTGATATTCTCATGGCTAATCCACCATTTGCAGGCGATATTAAAGAAAGCCGAATTTTGGCAAAATACGAATTAGGTAAAAAGGACAATGGTAAATATCAAACAGCAGTTGGCAGAGATATTTTATTCATCGAACGCAATCTTGATTTTTTAAAGCCAGGCGGACGAATGGCTGTTGTGTTACCACAAGGCAGGTTTAACAACAGCAGCGACAAACAAATACGTGAGTTTATTACTGAGCATTGTAGAATATTAGCAGTAGTTGGTTTGCATGGTAATGTTTTTAAACCGCACACTGGTACAAAAACAAGTGTTTTATTTGTTCAAAAATGGGACGACAAACTTTGCCCAAAAGTAGAAGATTACTCAATTTTCTTTGCAACCATGCAAGAACCAAGCAAAGATAACAGCGGTGATAAAATATATGTCCGCAAAAAAGACTTTGTTAAATCGGCAGTAAAAGAAGCAAATGTAGATATGGTAGATGAAACTGTTGACCATTACGATACCGCACCGCAAAATTTAGATGAATATTTATTAGATACTCACGGGCATTTAATTATAAAACATGACCTTTTTAATCACGATGGACTAACCAAAGACGGCATTGCAGAAGCCTTTGCTGAATTTGGGAGAAAGGAGAAACTAAGTTTTTTTCTCTAAGCCCTTTTAATGAAGCAATATACAATGCTTTGTTAGAAGGGCTGGAAGTAAGTGTTTTAAAGTTAAGTGAAATACTTATTGATAATATTGATTTTAGAGTAGATAGCGAATATTTTGGTAAAAAGTATTTGAATTTCGATTTGTTTTTAAAAAGCAAGAAATCGGACATAATTTCTAAGTATGCAAAAGTTTCAGATGGAGACCATTCAAAATTCCCCGATAATCAAAAGGAAGAGGTACGATATTTACAAGCAAAAGATATAAAAAATCATTTTATTGAGGATAATAATCCTGTTTATATAAGCCGTGAATACTTTAATAAAAATAAGCGATCTCATGTTACGGAAGAAAATGTTATTCTTTCGATAATGGGGAGTGTTGGCGATATTGCAATCACACCAAAAGGTTTTATTCCGACTTTAGCAAATAGAGCTGTTGCGATTATTAAAGACATTAAAGAGTTAAATCCCTATTACTTATTTACCTATTTAAGCACAAAATATGGTCAGTTACAAATTGACAGACAAAAAAACGGTGGTGTTCAAGAAAGAATAAATCTTGATGTATTGTCAAAAGTAAAAATACCATTTGTAAAAAATGAGTTTCAAAAGGAAATAGAAAATATTGTAAAAAGTAGTCATGGCAGAAGAAAAGAAACCAAACAAGCTTACAATCAAGCAGAATCAATTTTATTAAAAGAAATCGGTTTACAAAACTATGAACCAAGCAAAGAACCAGTAAATATCAAAAGTTTTAAAGAGAGTTATTTGCAAAATGACAGAATTGATTCAGAATATTACCAAGTAAAATATGATGTCATTGAAAAGACATTTGACAAATTCAACAGGAAAAGGATTTTAGATATAATCAATTACCCTGTTTCAAGTGGAGTAACACCTAAGGCTGGTGGTGATGATTATACCGACTTTGAGAATGGTATTCCTTTTATCAGAGCCGTTGATTTACAGGACTGTGAAGTTTTAATTAATAATTGCAATTACATTAAGCCTAATATTCATAATGGTGTTTTAAAAAGAACTCAATTAAAATACAATGATGTTTTGTTATCAATTGCTGGTACAGTTGGAAGAGCTGCAATTTTCAAACATAAAGTACCAGCAAATATTAATCAAGCAGTTGCCATACTAAGATTTGATGAAATTGATTTAAAAAGACTTTATTTAATTGTTTTTTTTAATACCGACATAGGAAAAGAATTCGTGTCAAAATATTCAAGACAAGGTGTTCAAACTAACTTAAACTTATCAGAAGTAGGCAACTTATCTATTCCAATAATAGACTACAAAAAACAAGTACAAATTGCAGAATTGGTTGAAGAAAGTTTCAAGCTTAAATCAGAAAGCAAAAGACTTTTGGAAGTAGCAAAAAGAGCGGTAGAAATAGCAATTGAAATAGATGAAAAAACAGCAATCAAATATATAAAAGACAATACTATTTAAGATGGCAGGAAAGGTTAATAACTTTAGCGATAATGTACCTAGGTGGTTATCTATTGCAGAACTTAAAATTGACTATTATACTCAGTTTATAAAATCATGGATCCCATTTAATGCATGGTACATGGTTAGCTATTATGACGATTCTCTTAATCGAAAATCTGATAGAGATATTATAGACCATATAAAAAACAATTCAAACCCCTTTCGAGATAGAATTATCAACCTA
This sequence comes from Bacteroidales bacterium, assembly GCA_034002805.1. Taxonomy (GTDB): domain Bacteria; phylum Bacteroidota; class Bacteroidia; order Bacteroidales; family UBA12077; genus UBA12077. The sequence goes on from JAVEZW010000010.1 coordinate 23,689, forward strand.
CTCAGTGGTGATGATAATATTGCAAATCAATTTAAATTTTATTTGGGTCAATTGCACTTACAATTAGAAGGGCATACTATTCCAGATAATGATAATAAGTTAAGCTTTACTTCATTAAATATTTCAAGAAATGATAATACAACTCATTCAATACCTTTTAGAAACTTGGTTTATAAGGCTACTCATAATATAACGGCTCCTCGTGGCACAAATAGAGTTAAATGTGAAATATTTGATACTAGACGAGGTAATGCCAGTATATATTTTGAGGAATTTTTAGAATGGTCAATAAAAGATTTTCTTAATAGTGCAAACTATATTGGTTTGATTCCTGAAAGAAAAGAAAAATTGAGATTATGTTTCGAGGAGATAAATCCCAAAAAACCTGAAAATATTGTTTTAAAACCAATAAGAGATAGAGCGAATAATTTCAATCAACCTAATAAGTGTATTGTTATTGACAAAGATACAAATGTTTATTTTTCTGATGATGCCCAATTAGTAAGCAAAGTTATAGTTGAAATGCTTTATAGACTAAGATGCGCACTATTTCATGGTGAAATAAATCCAACAGAAACTAATCAATTGATTTATGAACAAGCCTATAATATTCAAAAAATATTAATTCAAGAACTTAGATAATATGCAATTCATAGAAGCAAAAGATAAAAACTTGTCTGATGTTCTTACGAACAATAGATATAAAATTGATTCCTTTCAAAGGGAATTCAGATGGCAACGTAAACATATTGAAGCTTTAATAAGTGATTTATGTATCTGCTTCGATAAATTCTATCGTGAAGGTGATACAATTGAAAACTATGAAGATTATGGCGGTTATTACATGGGGCCAATAGTTTTGTGTGATGATAAAAAGAGTTTATCAATTGTTGACGGTCAACAAAGATTGACATCATTCTCATTATTACTAATATTTCTTAAACATGCTCAACAAAAACTAAACTTGCCTGCAAATCAAACAAAAGATTTACATCAGTTTCTATTTGTAACAAAAGGAGGTAAGACAACATTTGTTTTAAATGTTGAATCAAGGAAAAATGTAATGGAACATCTTTACGAAACGCCAGACATAGCCTTTGAGATGGAATCTGATGTTAAGGATGGGTCTATACAAAGTATCATTGAACGATTTGAAGATATTACAAAACTGTTTCCTGCAGAATTTAATACAACAGAAAAGCTTCCAATATTTATCGAATGGATGTTGGACAAAGTAATTATGGTTGAAGTAAAAGCATATTCTATGGATAATGCTTATACTATTTTCGAGACGATGAATGATAGAGGTTTAAGTTTAAATCCAACTGAAATACTTAAAGGCTTTCTTTTATCTAAAATAGAGGATGATACCAAGAGTGATGAAATGAATGTCTTTTGGAAAGATAGAATCGCTGGAATAAAAACAACTACTAATATTGATGGCGACCTTGATTTTTTCAGAGCTTGGTTACGTGCGAAATATGCCGAATCCATTAGACCAACTAAGATTGGTGCAGAAAACGAAGATTTTGAAATTATTGGTACTCAATTTCATTCATGGGTTAAAAACAACTCTTCTAAAACTTTTTTAAAACATTCTGATGATTTTTATTTTTTTATTCGTTCAGATTTTGATTTCTTTTCTAATTTATATTTAAAAATCTATGGTCTAAAAAACACATTCAATCAAGAATTTGCAGACATTTATTGCTCAAACTTCTATCCAATAGCTGATTCACTTAGTTATCCATTACTTATTTCTCCAATTTCAAAAATTGACGATACGACAACAATTGAAGATAAGATTAAACTATCTGCAAAATTTTTAGACATATATACATTGACCAGAGTTATTATAGGAAAGGCAATTACACAGAGTTCCATAAGATATTCAATGTATGAAATGGTTAAGTCTGTTAGAAATTTGGATACCAAAACACTAAAAGAAAGATTATCATCTGAACTGGTAAAATTAGGAGGCAAACCATTTTCTCCATTAAGCATTTTACATAGAATGGACAACTGGGGTTTCTATCACTATTTGTTTGCAAGGTTGCTTTATAAACAAAATTCAGAAAATGACTTTAGTTCGTTATTAAGAAGCAAGAAACAGAATTCACTAATCCTTTATAAGTTTTTTGACTTAGAAGACAAGCCTACTGATATAGAAGATATCATTTGGCAAATGAACTTCAATTCAGTTGCTGGTCATTGCTTAGTAAGAAGATATGATTTAGAAAATATCAATTCCAAAAAAGGAATTAAACTTTTAAACTATTTAGTTAAACAAAATTATATGCCAGAGATGATTGGCTATGAATGTGAGAGTATTATCGACTTTATTAGTGAAAGAGACCATAGATTAAGGGAGTTAATTGACAATATTTTGAAATTTTAAATTCCAAAACATTTGGTAGCACATTTGCAATTCTGAAATGCAAATGTGCTTGTTTTCTAAAACCAAAATAATTAAAACTTATCGCACATATAGCTTATTCTGTCAACCTCACCTTTCTAATTAGTCCAACGTTTACAGGATGAGCTATTTTTATAGAATTCAATTTAGCTCTAACTCTTTCTTAATCTGTTTTTCCAAATAAGTCAACATATCATTTCCATCCTTAAAATTTACCGGAACCCAGGATATTAGTTTTTGCGTAATTTCTTGTTCAATAGATGGAATGATCGAAAAATTAACAGTTTTGGCATATTCGGAGTTAATATAAACCTTAACAGGCTTATTTATTTCAATCATATGGTTAAATAAGGCATCTAGTGCATTTCTTCTATCTTCTTCTTCCAGATCAATCCAAATGCAATCAAAGGTGAAATTAATTAGTCTTTGATATTGTAAGAATATTTCTAATTCGGGTTTTGTCCAGAGGTTTTCCATTATAAATTTCTTTTTTAAAAGACAAATCAATAAATAATAGCATCTGTTGCTTTCTTAGTTGATTCATTCAGCGTTTCCTCTTTAAAACTATCCAAATAGATGTTAGTTGTATTAATACTTGAATGTCCATAAATTTCTGAGATTACTTCAGTTGGCACGTTTAAATATTTTAAAATAGTTGCAAATGTATGTCTAGTCGTATATGTTGTCACTTCCTTTTCTATTTTTAGTTCTTTAGCAATTGCTTGTATATCCTCATTCACTTTATCAAGAGATTTCTTTACACGGTTTTTAATGGTTCTAGGTTTAATATGCCTTTCATTTAAAATTGGAAATACATATGGTGAGTTTAAATTATATTCTTTATATTCATCTATTATTTTCTGTGTTGCTTCAATAATATTTATAGTATAATGTTTTCCTGTTTTTATGCGGATATAAGTAAATTTATCTTCTTCAATCTGATCTTTTTTTAAGTGACATACATCAACCCAATTCATTCCCCAGCATAAGTACATAAATTTAAAGTAATTTAATGAATGGTATTTGCTCTCGCTTGGATCAGCTTTGTAATTAAAGATTGCTTTCATTTCCTCTAGTTTTAATGCTCTTTTAGGGGTTTTTGTACTAAAAGGAGTCAACTTAAAATCTTTAAATACATAATAATCAAAACCTTCATTGGCTTTTGCCATATTAATTAATGCTCTGAGAGTTCTTAAACGCAGATGGATTGTTGTATCACCACATGTTTTTCTAAGAAATTTTACCCAATTGTTTAAAAAATTAACATTAATGGATGCTAAGCTTATGTCTGTATTAATATTTTTTGTCTTTAAATATGCTTTAATTCTATTTTTGGTTTGTTTATATATATCGGCATTACCAATATCTCCGTTATCATCAAAGCCCTTAACGATTTCATCAAAATATTCTAAAACCATTATTGAATTACCTTTTCTTGTATATGCAAGATAAAAATCTTCAACAGTATAATTAGAATTTGTTTGTTCAAGTTGTATGGCTGTTTTTCTTGCCTTTTGAACAGTTTCGTCAATATGTTCATTCATTTGCTTGGCATCCTTAAAATCTGGCTTAAAACAACCATCTTTTTTATACCATTCGTTTTTTGCACAATTATAATCAGATCCTAAACTGAAGTATTTTATTTTTCTTTCTACAGTTACTCTTAAAAAAACTGGATAATTTCCGTTTTTTAATTTTTTGTGAAGTAACAAAACAGGCTTTATTGATGCTTTCATTTTTTTAGGTTAAACATAGGTTAAACAAATAATGAAAATAATAACAAATATAAGAAACTAAAAACAAATATAAAATATTATGATTCTGCAATATACAAAAATTAATTAACAATCAAAAAAGAAAAAACCCTGCCTTACAAGCAGGGGGTCACTGGTTCGAACCCAGTATCTCCCACGATTCAAAGCAGCCAATAAAATGGCTGCTTTTTTTATATGCAACAATATTTTGTATACATATTACATTCAGAATTATTGGATAAGTTCTACATTGGATTTACTTCTAGTTTAGAAGAACGACTTCGTAAACATAATTCACATCATAAAGGATTTACTGGGAATGCAAATGATTGGAAAATTATTTATGCAGAACCATATCCAACAAAGGAATTAGCTTATTTGCGCGAAAGAGAAATAAAAAAATGGAAAAGTAAGAAACGAATTATGGATCTAATCACTGATGCTGGTTCAGAGCATCCCGACTTGTAAGTCGGGAGGGTCACTGGTTCGAACCCAGTATCTCCCACGATTCAAAGCAGTCAATTTTTTGACTGCTTTTTTGTTTAATCATTATCAATTTTTCTTAAAACTAATGTAATCAACAATTTTGGTTTCAATTAAAATCTATATTGTTGGTAAAAATCACCCCCAAAAACCTTCCATTTATCAAATATTTGTAGTAATTTATCAATTATTAAGCGGCAGTTGCTTATTTTTGTATGTTAAGCTGAAACCTTTTGGTTGATTTTCAGTTTAATAAAATTAATATTAGTGTGTTTAAAAATTTATTTTATAAATAAAGTATTGCTATGGATGCAACACATCATATCTTAAAGATATTTTCAATGGAAAGAACAATTTTTAAAAGTATTTGTTCTTTATTCCTTATGAGAACTTTACTTATTTTATTTTTTGTTTTTTCAATAAACCTTATTTCTTTTGCCCAATCAGTAGGAGATTATAGAACGCGACAGGCTGGTGATTGGAATGACAGAAATGATTGGCAGCGTTGGGATGGCGATTCCTGGGAAATACCTACTGCAGGCCAGGGTTATCCAGGACAAAATGCTGGTACAGGTATAGTAACCATTCTTAATAATATTTCGTTAAACGTAAACCCAGCAAATCCAATTGGAGCATTGGTTATAGAGGCAAATCTTACACCAAACATTGCGTCTAGAACGATGACCATATCTGGTGATTTTTCTATTTCTGCAGGTACTTTTACTTTAGCGACTAATAATAGAGTGGGAACTTATTATGTAGGAGGAAATTTTTCTGTTTCTGGAGGGTCAATTACAGAAACTTCAAGCAATAATACAAGTACTATTTTTTTTAATGGTAACACAACTCAGGCATACTCTAAAACTGGGGGCACAATTTCTAATACTATTAATTTTACCGTAAATTCAGGTACTAACCTGGATATGGGAACTAGTGTTATTGATGGTTCCACAGGAACATTCACACTTAATTCAGGTGCAACATTAACAACCGCAAATACCAATGGTATAAACTCTGCAGGCGCAACTGGTAGTATTCAGACGACAGGGAGGGCATTTAATTCAGGTGCCAGTTTTGTTTATAATGGTACTTTGGCACAGAATATTGGCACTTTTACTACAGCTCCAACAGCAACAACAATAAATAATCTGACCACTGATAATCCTAATGGTGTTACTTTAAATACTACATCAATACAAACTATTAACGGTAACCTTAATATTATTAATGGTGCCTTAATTTTTAGCAATACTGCCAGAACTATTATCGTTGCAGGTAATGTTACAGGAACAGGGACATTGGACATGACTGGTGCTGCACATACCTTAAATATTGGGGGTGCAAACAGCACTTTTTCCGGAACTCTTACTGCGCAAAACACCAGTACGGTTCGATATAATGGGGTAAGTCAGACTGTTTTTGGAAGTAATAGCTATCAGAACTTAATAGTTGCAGGTGGTGGTACTAAAACCTTACAGGGTAATGTAGCGGTACAGAATGTGCTAACACTTACAAGCGGGGTTGTTCAGCTAGGCGATTATAACTTAACCCTTGCCAACACCGCTGCGGGAGCAATAACCGGAACATACTCGGCCACCAATATGATTGAAACCAACTCTTCGGGTGTTTTGGTAAAACAGGGTAATAGCAACGCATCCTTTGCCATCGTTTATCCGGTTGGTTCGGGTGGATACTATACTCCAATGAGCTTAACGGGAGGTGTAACTGCTACTTATACTGGTACAGCAACTCTTTCGGTTAGAGCCGTTTCGGCGTTTATAGCAACAGGCATCCTGAGTAAATACTGGGATGTAAATACAACAAACATGTCCATTGCAAGCGGTTATCCATCGTTCACATATAATATAAACGAGGCCGATGCCAGTCAAGCATCTTACATTCCTTGGTACAAATCCGGGAGTACATGGGTTAATCCGCCCAATCCTACCGCAGCCGGGGAAAATCCTTTTGGCTCAACATCAACAGCACAAATTGCTGGTTGGTGGACAGCAGGGGCTTCTGCTCCCCCAAAAAAATACTATTCATATCAATCGGGAAGTTGGAATACAGCGACTACGTGGACAACCGATCCAAGTGGTACAACTTTGGTTGGTTCTGCTATTCCCGCAATTAACGACGAGGTTGTTATACTCAGCAATAGAGTTGTAACGCTTCCGGCAGATATTACTACTGGGGGTCTTAAAGTTATTATTAACGATGGTGGTGTTTTAGATATGGCAACCTACCAGTTTACGAACACAGTTAGTTCTTTAGCTGGTCAAGGATTTTTAAAATTAGCATCGGCAAATTTTCCAACAGTTACAACCAATGGTTTTGTTGATGTTGGTGGAGGTACTACAGAATACTATAATACTGCCAACTTTACACTAAAGGCTGCTCAGTTAACTTATAATAATCTGGTAATTAATACTAGTGTTGGGGTTACTGCTACTCAGTTGAATAATTTAACCCTAAATGGAAACCTACATGTAAAGCAGGGTACGTATAGAATTAATGACAATACGATTGCACGACGCCAACTAACTATAAATGGCGATGTTACTGTTGATGCAGGTGCCAACATTACTGTGGGTACAGGCAATACATCCTCCGGCGATACTGATGGTGCCATTACACCAGCGCCATTTACCGATTATTACGACCTTAATACACATAGAGTTGTGGTTTACGGTAATCTTACTAACAACGGTACGGTTAAATTTACAAATCAGAATTACCCCGATTTTGATTCGTACCCAACCGATGGTGCTGCAACAGTTTATTTCAGAGGAACAAGTAATAATACTCTTTCTTGCAACGGAGTTACTAATTTCTATAATTTAGTTTTAGATAAGGGTATCGATCAATCTTTTTCGTTAACCATCTATTCAACAGCATATCCAAATTTTAAACTGTTTGGCCGAAATGATTTAGGGGGTGAGAATGGAGGAGCGAATCCCGATTTACGAAAGGCGTTATGGATTCGGAATGGCACTTTAATTTTGCAGGGATTAACAGTAATACCATCATTGACTGAAGGTGTTGGTGCGGGTTCTCCTAATGGTGATTATTATATACCCGCCAATGGTGCTCTTGTTCTAGATGGGTCAGAGGTGGTAGTGCTTTCAACAGCCGATAGCTATCAGGAAATTAATGCAGCTTGGGGATTATCTGCCCCAAACACTATTGGAGTAGCCAGCAGCGGTGGTGCTCAATCGTTCTCTGTGTATGGTAAGTTTCAAGTTAATAGCGGATATTTTTCTACACGGGAGTCGGGTGGGTTAATAACTTGGAATGTTTCATCAGGGCAGTTTGTAATAAATGGAGGAACAATTGATGCTAAGCAATTCAGATCCGCAGGGGGTGGAGGTGGTTTAGCCTCATATACTCAAGCCGGTGGGGAGTTGATACTTAGAGGGCGGTTTCAGCGCATACCAAGTGCATACACAAGTGTAAGCGATCTTGTTAATGCTCCAATAAATACCACTCGGGCAATTAGTGGTTTGAATGGTGCATTGGGTACGTTTAACCTAAACGAACCAACAAATGTTTTTAGCATGTCTGCCGGGACTATCCGTATTTATGATGTTTGCGGAGATGGATCGGTAGCCGCCCAGCAAAAAGTTTTCGAAGTTCTTTCTTCAACGGGCAACATAAATGTAACAGGCGGTACCCTTGAGTTGATACCTACAACTGGTACTGGAACTAATTCTCCAAATCAAATAATAATCTCAAATGCATCTCTGGGCAATTTGACTGTAAATAGAGCGAGCAGTGCAAGCGTTGTTTTGCTTAATACATATCCTCTTACAGTTTTAAATACTTTTAACTTAATGTCTGGCGATTTTAATGCTAACAATTTAGATGTAACGGTAGGGGGTAATTTTACAATAGCTTCGGGGACAACCTATACGCCCGGCTCAAACTGGACAACTCTTAACGGGTCGATAAATCAAACAATGACTGTTAATTTGGGTGCTGCTTTAGCTTTAAACAAATTTAAGATTGATAAACCAGCAGGAACGACACTAACTTTAGCGGGTAGTCAAAGCAACATAACTGTGAACGATTCATTAATTATTGCCAAGGCAACGATTGCCGATGGTGGAAAAACAGTTAGCCTTGCAGGAACCATTGCAACTGCGTCCTACTTATATAATTCGGGTTTGCATACTGGTGCAGGAAAAATAGTTCTCAACGATAATGTTCCCCAATTAATTACTGGTGATGGAAATGGAGTTTTCCAGAACCTAGAGTTAAATAATAATACTGGAACGGCCCCAATTTCTTTAGGTGCAAATATCACCATTAATGGAACGTTAACGCTTTCGCAGGATAAGTTATTTAATATAGGCGCAAATAATTTGAAGTTTGGTTCTTCGGCTACAGTTGCAAATGCAGGCACTGCTAGGTTTATTCAAACAGCAGGAGATGCTGGTGACGGAGGTATAACGAAGGTGTATTCAGCAACCTCAACAAGTTTTACATTCCCGCTTGGGGCATCCTCAACACGTCATGCCGCTGCGGAATATACACCTGCCACAATAGAATTTGGAATTAATCCATCAGTATTTGGTTCAATTACAGTAATTCCTGTGGGTTACGAACATCCAAACACAACAAACAAAAATCGAAGTTTAACCTATTTTTGGAGGGTAAAATCAACAGGTTTTACACTCGGATCTGCCACCGTTACACATTCTTTCGGTTATTCCCAAAATGATTTAGTTACTGCGGCACTTATTACTGAGGATGGTTATGTGGCAGAGGTTTTTGACAACACAACTTTTACTTGGACCAATTACAGTAACGAAAATGATGTAGATGAAGGTACTAATGTTATTGGAGGCACCGGAACTTCATTAGATGGAGTCAATTTTATTAATGGAGAATTTACTGCAGGCGACGATACCCCTACAGATCCGTTTGGAACATTAACTATTTATTACAGTGTTGCAAATGGTTTATGGAGAAATGCCTCTACATGGTCAAATACAAGCGGAGGAGCTCCGGGTGCAGGAGTGCCAGGGCAAAATGACGTTGTTGTAATCGAAAATGGCTATACTGTTACATTGGATCAAAATCAGAATTGTGCAAGTTTACAAATAAAAACAGGATCGGTTCTTGATATTAATTTATATACCGGAAGTAATTTTGCTAGGGTTCTATCAAGCTCGGGAGGTAATGGTTTATTTAGATTAAAAACAATTGATGCTATTGCTGGTAATCGATTTCGATTATTTACATTTCCAACAGGAGATTTTACTGATTTTAATGCCAATGAAGGGACAACCGAATTTTATACTACAACTAATAATGCAAGTAATGTTTATATCCTTCCTGCTAGTGTAACTTCCTATGGTAATTTAATTTTATCACCTAATGGATTAGATAATTTAACTTTACCCAACAACAGTTATACTAATATTTATGGTGATTTAACGCTTAATAGTACTACTAGAGTATCTTGGACAACAATGAGTTGGAATACGGCGGTTTATTATAACCCTACAATAGAGAAAACCGTGCACGTACATGGAGATTTTAATGTAGATGGTGGAAGTTTTGTTTTTATGAATGATTATGAACCTCAACATTTAATTATTGAAAACAACATTAATATAAACTCAGTTAACGGAGCAAACATATTTGTGCTTGACCCTAACGTGTTTGGGGGGTGGTTGGGTGGTCCTACTCAATCAAATTCGATGATTGTAGGGGGGGATATTATAAATAATGCGGCAACTGGTAGTGCATCATACCCAGGTATAATGCTTAACTATGATGGAAGCCATTATTGTGATATTACTTTCACAGGTAGCGGGACGCATTATTTAACTAATACTGCTGGAAATCCTAGTACAACTTTTAGAAAAGTAACCATTAACAAAGGAACGTCACAATCCGATTCTTTAATTGTTGATATTGGAGGAACTCTAACAACACCAGCAGACGATTGGTTAACATTGCAAAATGGAACTCTTAGGTATATGAGAAACAACCCATCGAGCGATTTTACAATTTCAGCAACAACAAGGTTTACAATACCATCTACTGCTGGTTTATATATCGATTACCCCAACAACTCAGGAAACCGGAATATTTTAATAGCAAATGCAGCTGTTGACGGTAATGATTTGTTTCTAGAAGGAAAACTAACATTAATAAATGGAAATGTTTATATTGGGCCAACTAATGGTACAACAGCAAATAATAACGATATAGAATATTCGGGCGGAGGTTCTTCCACAATCGATATTCAAGGCGGGAACTTACTGGTTAATGGGCAAATTCGCCGAAATGCAGCAACAACAAATGGCGTGTTAAAGTATTACCAGAGTGGGGGCAATTTAGTGGTTAATGGTCAGGCATCAATACCCGGAAAGGCAAAGCTTGAGGTTGTAAATGCTGGGAGTGTATTCAATATGTCTGGTGGTACAATAACCATTGTTCGTGGCGGTGGTACAACCTTTGGAGATTTATATATTCGTGCAGAATCTAGCACAGTTACCGGAGGAGAAATTATTTTTACACAAACACCAGCAATTGGGCCAGTGGTTGACGCAGCCCAAAGCTACATCCTTGATGCAAATGTGGCCCTTAATAACCTAACAATAACAGGTAAAACTGCAGCTACCGCTCGCAATGCAACGGTTTCGGTTCTTATTAGTCCATTAACTCTTAACGGAAATTTATTGTTAAGCAATGCCTACAGCATTTTAGACATGAACAGTAGTTTTAACATTAACCTAACAGTTAAGGGAGGGTTTACCAACAATGGAACATATCAGCATTATAACAATACAACAACATTTAATGGAGGTGTACAAACAATAGCAGGAACAAGTGCCACAGATTTTTATAATCTTATAGTGAATCCTATAACCTCCCTTTCGTTAATTCGTGATATTAATGTATTTAACGATCTTACGTTGAGCCGAGGTCAATTTCTTATTAATACATATAGCGTAAACCTAAAGGGCGATTTTTTAAATAATGCCAGCTATGATGGTGATGCTGTTTCTGGAGGTATAATTATGAATGGAACATCTGCTCAGCAAATTTCAGGAACAGGTACTTATGGTCGTTTAGAAATAGCAAACTTCTATGGTGTAAGAGCTGAATCAAGCATTACCTTGAAAAAGAACTTAAAACTAACCAATGGCATATTTGATATTAACGAGCATTTACTAACATTAGAAACTACTTGTGAAATTGAAGGAAGTGGTTTTGGACAAACAAAAATGATAACCTCCGATGGAGTGTTTAGCAATGTGGGTGTAAAGAAATTTTTCAGCACTTATACTGGTGCTGAAAAAACATTTACTTTCCCAATAGGCACTTCGGGCAAATATACTCCAGCAGTACTAAAGCATAGCAATAACACAAACGTAGGGTATATAAGAATAAATAATATTAACGACAACCACCCAGCAGTCTTTGATGAAAACAACGTGTTGCAGTATTACTGGGAGGTTGAAAGTAGCGGTATAGCTAGTTTTAACGGTAGTTTATCCTTAAATTACAATCAGGATGATGTTAAGGTTACTGGTACGAATACTGAGGCTCTATATATTGCCGCAGCATTGCGAATTCCGGGTACATCATGGCAAAAAGCTGGACCTGGAGGAAACGATGCAACAGACTTTGTTTATGATGGGACCAACGAGATTCTGTTTTCTTTTTCAGGCGAAGATAACATCAGCGGAGAATACACTGCAGGTATTGACCCTGCGTTGCCAGATTTAGTTCCTGAATTTATAAGTATAAAAGATGGAGACTGGTCCGATCCAACTACTTGGGCTGAAACAACATCTACCGGATATATACTAACAGGCGCTCCTCGGGGCTTTATTATGGTAATTGATGCAGCGCATACCGTTAAAACGGATATTAATTATGTTTCGTCATACAGAACAACAATAAATGGACGTTTAGAGGTTAATGCTTCTACTGTTGGGCATAACCTGGGAACCGTTTCTGGAAATGGAACCCTGGCTCTTGAAAGTGCTACTTTTCCTGCTGGCCGATACACCGATTTCTTTAGTTGTGCAGGTAATTCAACCCTTGAATATGGAGGTACATCGAGTTATACTATTGTGGCCGATTTATACGATGAATTGGCAAGATTATATTTTACAGGTAGTGGTACAAAAACTTTACCCAATAAGGATTTAACAATTTGTAAGCGTTTATTAATCAACGGACCTGCGTTGGACAATAGCCTCAATAATAAGAAACTGACTATAAGAGGTACTATGGAAAGATTATCGGGGTCGTTTAATAGTGGCAGCGGGGCAGGGGCTATTGTGAGCTTTACAGGAACATCACCTCAAACAATTGGTGGTGCATTAGGTAATTTTACTGGGGCAAACGATTTTAATCATTTCGAAATCAACAATGGCAGTGGTTTAACTATTAATGCTGGCGGTGCTATTGAGGTTGCTGGTAATTTAATGCTTACTAATGGAAATATTGTTACATCATCAACTAGCACCTTAACAATTACTAATACTGCTATAAACTGTGTTACTCCAGCTGGAGGAGGTTCAACTTCTTATGTAAATGGCCCATTAACAAAAAGAATTATTCAAGGTGATAGTTTTCTATATCCTATAGGCAAGGAATCTACACTCGGTAATAAAATTACTCTTTCGTCAACACAAACAGGAACAATTACTTGGACTGTAGAGTTTTTTACACCGAATAGTTCTTACGCTAGTTTATCTGCACCGCTTACTTATGTTAACTCTAAAGAGTACTGGACAGTTTCTGCGCCGTCGGGTAGTCAGTCGGTTATCAATTTGAACTGGGATCCATCAAGTGATTTAACTCCCTTGATGACTCAAAACGGGTTAACCGATATGCGCGTAGCATATGATAATGCAGGAACATGGACAGAAATAACTTCATCAGCTTCTGGAAATAATAGCAACGGTACGGTTACAACAACAAACAGGATTTCAATCCCTGCAGCAGGATCAACCGATTTTACTACTGCATGTGTGAATGTAACTAAACCCAGGGCAAGACTTAACCCCTCAGGGGCTGTGTGTGGCAACGAAGGGATACCGGTTGTATTTACTGGCTCAGGACTGGCATATGATTACATAATTACTTACGAAAAGGGAAGTGCTTTACAACCTGCTGTAACAATTACATCAGCAGATATTCCATATACATTACCAACCGATGCTATAGGTACAACCTATCAGCTTATTAGTTTTGTTTATAACGATCCTGCCAGTCCTACAACCGGAGTTGTAGATCCTACTATAGTTACAAGTTATACTTTACCTACAACAGCAGATATTGGTTCAGATGGCGGACTCGACGATGATGATATTTCAGATTGTGGAGCAACATCTGTTCCAAATTTGCCAGGTAATAATCCTGTAACTGATGATGGATTATGGACAATAATTTCGGGTGCAGGAGGTTCGTTTGTCGATCCAACTATTTTCAATACTCAGTTTAATGGTACAAATGGAACTACCTATGAATTAGAATGGTCAATAACAAATGGTGGTTGTGTGTCAAGTGATACAATTGTTGTGGCATTTCCATTATTACCAGTTCAGCCAGGAGCATTTACTGCTTATGATGCAGATGTTTGTCAAGGACAAAATGGTGTTATTTATACTGTACCTAATGATCCTACAGCTTTATCTTATACATGGACATTTATAGGTTCTGGAGCCTCAGGTTATGTTACAGATACAGATAATTCGGTGAGTATTGATTTCGATGCAACTGCTTCTGGTGGTACGTTAAGTGTATATATAACCAATGGATGTGGGGATAGCCCAACAAGAGACCTTACAATTAATGTTTATCCTTTACCAACAGCAAACGACCAAACACCGGCTGCTATTTGTTCAGAAGCTGTTGGTGAAACTGTTCAAATAACAGGCTTAAATTTAGAAGATAACAATGACGCAATAACAGCTAGCTCTGGAGATATAGTAACATGGTATTATGACGCAGGATTGACAAATCCGGTACCAGATGCAACCGATGTGGATATTAATGATGTATTCGGAGGAGGAACAAATATTACAAAAATTTATTTTGCTGAGGTAGATAATGGTAATTGTACTGACGTAGCATTGGTAACATACACAATTTATCGAGTTCCCGAAACAGGCCCTCAGCATCATATTTCGAACGAATGGCCATAGGGAGGAATGGTTTATTGGTGAACTGGTAAACTGGTAAAATGGTGAATTGGTGAATGGTGAATGGTGATTGGTGAATGGATGTCTTTCCCTAATATAGGTTGACCATAAAAGTTAACCACATGAAAGCAACTTTAGTAAAGATTCAAAAGCAACGGTGTTTTTCGGAAGAGTTTAAAAGAGAAATTGTAAATGACTTTGAAAGAGGC
>JAVEZW010000011.1:0-36612 GCA_034002805.1 Bacteroidales bacterium
TGAATATGAAAATCGGTATAATTATTCTTGATCTCTATTTTTCCTAATTCATCCACCTGAGCATAAGTAAAACTTTCCTTTTCAGCAATATCCAATACCTGCGCTCCATCTGCTGCTGATAAAAACTCTCCTTTATGGTTTAATAGTTTTAAAGCATTCCACTGTTTTGGATTATGGCTTGCGGTTAAGATTATTCCTCCCTGTGCTCTTTCTGAAGTAACTGCTATTTCTGTTGTAGGAGTAGATGCCAGTCCTATATCCACAACATCAAAACCCATACCCATGAGTGTTCCAACAACCACATGATTTACCATTTCGCCCGAAATACGAGCATCGCGGCCTACAACGATTTTTATTTTCTTTTCGTTACTATTGTTGATAATCCATTGAGCATATGCTGAAACAAATTTAACTGTATCAAGCGGACTTAATCCTTCACCAGATTTTCCACCTATAGTGCCCCGTATACCGGATATTGATTTTATTAATGTCATAATGTTGAATTTTTTTGTAGATTTTAAAAAACCGAATAAAGATAATTAATTCGAAGCAATGGAAATAAATTTTAAGAAACTTTAACACGAACTGCGAAAACAAAAGGAACTTCATCGCAGCCCTCCGAGGGTTTAAAACCTTCGTAGAGTTTGTTTAAAATCTCGCGGAGATATTTCTAAAAATAAAGTATTACCTTTGCATCAGCTATTTAAAAGGATAAACGACCATGAAAAAAGAATTTCCGAAAAAAGAAAGAAGAGAAAACAAATCTGATGAAAGATCAGAAAGACCAGCAAGAACAGGTGGTAAGCCTTTAAAATACAGGGAAAAAGAAATTTTAAAAGACGAAAACGAACCAATTCGTCTTAATAAATACATAGCTAATTCAGGCGTTTGCTCGCGCCGTGAAGCCGATGAGCTTATTGAGGCCGGATTTATTAAAGTAAACGGTAAAGTAGTAACCGAACTTGGCGCAAAAGTACATCCAAAAGACAAAGTTGAATACAAAGGCAAATTACTAAGTAATGAGAAGAAAGTTTATATTTTATTGAATAAACCGAAAGATTTTGTTACTACGGTTCGCGATCGACACGCAGAAAAAACAGTTCTTGATTTAGTTAAAAACGCTTGCGATGAGCGTGTTTATCCTGTAGGGCGCCTTGACAAAAACACTACAGGTGTTTTGTTACTTACCAATGATGGCGAATTAACTAAACAACTTACTCATCCCAGCTATATTAAAAAGAAAATCTATCATGTACATTTGGATAAACCTGTTACCAAAGCCGATATGATAAGTATTGTTGAAGGTATTCAGGTTGATGAAGATTTTGTTACTGCGGATGCCATCAGTTATGTTGAAGAAAACGACAAAACACAAGTTGGTGTTGAGATTCATACGGGCCAAAACCGTATTGTACGACGCATTTTTGAATCGCTTGGGTATCGAATAGAAAAACTCGACCGGGTGTATTTTGCCGGATTAACCAAGAAAAATCTTCCACGCGGGAAATGGCGTTTTCTTACACCTCAGGAATTGGCTATGTTAAAGATGAAATCGTTTAAGTAAATCACTTTTATCTATTTCCATTAAACGGACTCCTTGGTAGTGTTTTATTACATTAACAACAAAAAACAGACAATTTATTTGTCTGTTTTTTTATTCTAAAATCTGTTGAACTCTCCCAACATCGCCTGTTGTAAGTCTTACTTTTATGCCGTACGGATGAGTCGGTGAGTTGGTAAGTATATCCTGAACAATACCTTCGGTTAGTTTGCCCGACCGCTGATCCTTTTTAAGCACAATGGCTACTTTTATTCCGGGTTTAATAACCGATCTGTTTGTTCCACTCATTACTTTCTTTGCTTTTAAATTTCGTAATCAACTGCAGCTCTCAAATCACGAACTTTTGAAACAAATTCGGCCACTTTTTTATGCTCCGGATGAACCTGATATATCTTCATCTGCTCGTAATTTTCGAAATACATATCAAGAACAATATCAAAATTGGAGAACTCTGATGATTCCATGTTTATGCCAACTTCTAATTCCTTAATTTCAGGAATCAGCAGTTTCAGGTTTTCGAGTTTTTCTTTTAAAATTTTCAGATTAACACTTTTAGGGTTTCCTTCGGCAAAATCTTTAAGTGCCCACATTACAATATGATGTAGCATAATAAAAAGGGTTAGGTTAGGTTAATAAATAACAGTATAAATTTAATTCAATAAATTAGAAAAAGCAGAAGTAAAATTAATCTTTTATCCTAACTAAAACCCATAAACAGAAAAAGCATAAGCAAAATTCATCTGAACTGCTTATGCTTTTAATTAAGTTCTATTTGTTGGTTACCCTGAATAATTTCAAAAACTATTGCAGGTAAATCTCTAATTGAGCCATCAGGACCCATTGCCTTAACCTCTTCAAAATTAACCCTTTGTCCTTTTTTCAACTTTTTGATAAGTTCTTTTTGTTGTTCCGTTAATTTATTCGAATCAGAAGATATCTGAATCATATATCCATTTTTATCAGCAGTTGAGACCACAAAACTTTGAATTGTAAATTTCAAGTCAAAATCAAAATTTGGCATAAAAGCAGTAACTTCCTCCTGTGCAGCTAATACATCCTTATCGATATATCCTCCCTGCTGACCATTTACCATAACCACAGGATTAGGAAGTGCTTTAACACGAAACATAGCTTCAAGCA
This sequence comes from Bacteroidales bacterium, assembly GCA_034002805.1. Taxonomy (GTDB): domain Bacteria; phylum Bacteroidota; class Bacteroidia; order Bacteroidales; family UBA12077; genus UBA12077. The sequence goes on from JAVEZW010000011.1 coordinate 2,702, forward strand.
TTTTAATACCTTTAGCCTTAACAATCATGGTAAGTACTCCCGGCCTTTTTGGATTGATAATAAATTGCCCTTTTTCACCAGTAACAGTAATTTTAGCAGCATCATCAGGAACTGAAACTTCAATTTCATCGCTCGAATGACCTGAAACAGCTATTACAACAGGATTATCAACACCAACATAAAGAACATTCATTTTGGTAAGACTAATAGCAGTTACCACTTCTTTATTGCTTTTATTAGTGCAGGCAGCAACCATTAGTATAAATAAAACGGTTGTAATTGTGGTAAAAAATACCCGTTTTGATTTTGAATTTAATTTTTTCATAGGTTTTAACTTTTAGTTATTAAGAAAATAAAAATTGATTAATTATTTTGTCGATTGAGTAATTATCAATTTAACTTACAATTAGCAGATTTTTACTTTAGCGATTTCATGAGGAGTTTACCAAAAGCTTTTCCAGCCTCATCAAAAGCAACCATACCTCCAAACACTTGACTTCCTGAAGAAAATTCACCAGTTATTCTGAATTCTGCAACCTGTACACTACTGTTTGTGGTTTCGCAAACAACGATTTGCATTCGCACAATTGCAGGGGCTGAATTAACTACTACATCCCAGCCTTCCTCGAGATAATAGGGCTTAATAAAAAAAGTGTACTTGGTATTCATTAAGGCTGTATCTGCTTTCATTTCAGCCTTGTTTATTTTTTTATTTAATGATTTTAGAAAAGTGCGTGGGAAATCAGATGACTTTTTAAAGTTCCATTTTTCAAGCCATTTATCTCCATTACCAGGTTCAGAATTATTCAATTCGGTTACTTTTTTTTGTACATATTCTGCCTCAGTTCTAAAAACACCCACCGCCATCGATTCATAATTAAAAACCACATTAAAGCTCTTTTCATTTTTTATAAAATCTGTATTGCCCGAAATAAGAGCATTGTCCTGCCCACAAACAACAGTAATAAATACATTACTAATCAACACAACCAGCATTAAAAAATTTTTTATCATTTATTTAATTTTTAGACATTTAGAAAATAATAGTTGGACAACTATTTTATTGATTCACAATTTACCTCTTCAAAATATATTAACTTATTTAAAATTAAATTATTATATATGAATTTACAATTAAAGAGAAAATTATTATTTCAAGGACACAGAATCTAGTTTTAATTATAAATAAATGTGATTTGGAACACCCTAATAAACAGATTAAAAAAGAATCCCAAAAATTTGCCTTATCTTTGCAACAATCTTTATAACGTATTAAATGTCACACAAATCAGGTTTTGTAAATATTTTAGGTAACCCTAATGTTGGCAAGTCAACATTAATGAATGCTTTGGTGGGCGAAAAGCTTTCTATAATAACATCAAAAGCCCAAACAACGCGTCATCGTATTATGGGTATTGTAAATGGAGAGGATTTTCAGATTGTTTATTCCGATACTCCGGGTATTCTTAAACCCAATTACAAGTTGCAGGAAAAAATGATGGGTTATGTGGGTTCTGCATTCGAAGATGCCGACATAATTCTGTATTTAACCGATGTGGTTGAAAAATCGGATAAAAACCAACTGTATATTGATCGTTTGGCGCAAGCCGAAGCTCCTGTTTTGTTGCTTATAAATAAAATAGATCTTTCGAATCCTGATGAGTTGAATAAAATTGTCGAAAACTGGAGTAAAGTTCTACCAAAAGCCGAAATCATTCCTATCTCGGCATTAAAAGATTTTAATCTTGAATATTTACTAAAACGGATTATTGAAAAACTCCCTGAAAATCCGCCTTACTTTCCGAAAGATTCGCTTACCGATAAAACAGAACGTTTTTTTGCCTCAGAGATTATTCGTGAAAAAATTTTAACAAACTACCAAAAAGAGATTCCATATTCTGTGGAGGTTGAAATAGAAGAGTTTAAAGATACTGAAAAACTATTGCGTATGCGAGCAATAATTTATGTTATCCGCAGCTCACAAAAAGGAATTATTATTGGTCATAAGGGCGAAGCACTTAAAAAAACAGCCACCGAGGCTCGAAAAGATCTTGAAGAGTTTTTCGGAAAAAAAGTTTTTATCGAGATTTATGTTAAGGTTAGCAAAGACTGGCGCGATAAAGATCGAACACTTAACAGCTTTGGATATAACCAATAATAGCTGAAGAAATAATTTTATTAAACAAGATATTTTACCATGATTGTAGCAATTGTAGGAAGGCCAAATGTAGGGAAATCGACGCTATTTAACCGTTTAACGGGTACAAAACACGCCATTGTTGACGAAACAGCAGGTGTAACACGCGACAGGATTTATGGAAAAGCAGAATGGTCGGGAAGAGATTTTTCGGTAATCGATACTGGGGGATATGTTCGTAATTCGGATGATGTTTTCGAAGAAGAAATTCGTAAACAGGTTGATATTGCCATAAACGAAGCTAATGTTGTACTTTTTGTAGTTGATGTAACCAACGGAATTACCGATTTAGACACAGCCGTTGCAGAAATACTAAGAAAATCAAAAAAGAAAGTCATTTTAGCAGTTAATAAAGTTGATACAAATGCCCGAATTATTGAATCACATGTATTTTATAAATTTGGACTCGGTGAACCATTCTGTATCTCATCAATAAATGGAAGTGGCACAGGAGAATTGCTCGATGAAATAGTTAAATATGTTGAAACCGACCTGCCTGCCGAACTCGATATTCCTAAGTTTGCTGTTGTTGGTCGTCCAAACGTAGGTAAATCATCATTGGTAAATGCATTGCTTGGTGAAGATCGTAATATAGTAACTTCTATTGCAGGCACAACACGCGATTCGATATATACTCGATACAATAAATATGGTCACGATTTTTACCTGGTTGATACAGCAGGATTGCGAAAAAAAGGTAAAGTAAACGAAGATCTGGAGTTCTTTTCAGTTATGAGATCAATTAGGGCAATCGAAAACTCCGACGTTTGCTTACTTATGATTGATGCTACCACTGGTCTCGAATCGCAGGACATGAGCATTATCAAAGTTATACTTAAAAACAATAAAGGATTGGTTCTTCTTGTAAATAAGTGGGATTTGTACGAAAAAGAAACCAATACCACAAAGCATTATTCAGAACAAATTAAGCAAAAAATAGCTCCTTTTGTTGATGTGCCAATCATTTACACATCGGCAATAACCAAACAAAGAATTAATAAGGTATTGGAAGAAGCTGTAAGGGTTCATCAGAACAGAACACGCAAAATACCAACAGCCAAACTTAACGAAATAATGCTCAATGAGATAATTGCAAATTATCCACCACCTGCATTGAAAGGAAAATATGTTAAGGTAAAATACGTAACACAACTGCCATTGCACTATCCAGCCTTTGTGTTTTTTTGTAATCTGCCACAATATGTTAAAGATCCATACAAACGATATCTTGAAAATAAATTAAGAGAAAGATTCGATTTTGCTGGTACTCCAGTTCAGATTTTTATGCGTAAAAAGTAAATCTAGTGATTAGTGAATGGTGAAAAGTGAATAGTGAAACCTAAATTTTACATATTAGTTTCTGTTTTAATAATTGTTCTTTTTGCTTCGTGCGAAAAGGTTGAGGAGTACTCTGAAATTCCAGAAATAAATTACAAAAGCTTTTATCTTACACCTGGAACAGAAGGAATGTCGATAGCTACCGGAAACCTGGTTTTTTCATTTGTTGATGGCGATGGCGATGTGGGTAATTTTAACAGCCCTGAAGAAAACAACGACGCTGATTCGCTAAACATGTTTATTTCTGGATCATACAAAGATGGAGGCGATTTTGTTCCGTTTTATAACAGTTCGCTGAACCTTCCATTTCTCGAAGGAGGTGTTTACAGAAAATCAGTTAAGGGAGATATTAAAATCGAAATAGACCTGACCATTCAAACTCCAGATACACTTGTTTATTCATTTTACATGATCGACAGAGCCGGCCATCAGAGCAATACAGAAACAACTCCGGTATTAATCATCTCTGAACTGATGGAACAATTATAACACATAACTGTTTTATACAAAAACAATCTTTCAAAAAGTATGATGGTAACAAAAGATTTAAAAATGGCCGATGTTATTCATATGAATCACTTTAGCCTATCTATTCTTGATCGTTTTGGTATTGAGCTTGGGTTTGGTGATAAAACTGTTGAAGAAACGTGCAGAGAGTTTAATGTAGATTATCATTTTTTTCTCGAGATAATAAATGCTTTTATTGATAAAGACTATTTTCCGAAAAAACAATTGCAGGGATTTTCTGTAAACCTAATTACTGATTATCTGCAAAAAACACATACCTATTATATCAAGACAAAGGTACCCGAAATTGAAGGCCTGATTGACGAGATGGTAAATACCTGCAACTCGCAGAAGGACATAATGAGTTTGCTAAAACGATTTTTCTTTGAGTACAATACCGAGCTTCAAAATCATATTATGCGCGAAGAGAAGGTAGTTTTTCCTTATACTCAAATGATTGAAAAAGCATATAATGCTGCTAAAATTGATCCTGCCGTTATAAAAAACATGGAGGAATACTCAATTGATATTTTTGAAAAGGAGCATGATGATATTGAGGAAAAACTGTTTGATTTAAAAAATATTTTAATTAAGTACCTGCCGCAACCAAATAATAAAAAGCTTTGTCACAATCTATTACACGAACTCTTTAGTTTAGAGAAAGATATAAACGATCATTCTAGAATAGAAGATAAAGTATTGGTTCCAAAAATCCGGGCCATGGAAAAAGAGATTAAAAAGAAAGCCGGATTAAAACAATAATCAGCCATGTCAAAAGTACAGATTTTAATTTCTGATAAATCATCGCTTATACTCTGCGGATTATTGTCGCTGATTGATAAATTGCCTGTTGCATGCGATGTGCGATCCACAAGCTCGCCGCATGAATTAACAGATATATTAAAAACCAGTCCACCAGATTTACTTATTGCAAATCCATCAATACTGGATAAAAATCAATTAAAACTTTTTAAAGATTTGATCCGGCAAAACAACATTCGTTTTATTTTTCTGCAGTCGGATAGTAAAGAGACCTACGATAATCTGAATTACGATGAACTTATTACAACATGCGATAAGGAAGAACAAATAATTGCAAAAATCAGTTTGTTTTTAAGTAGCAAGGAAAACCACAGTACAAAAAAACAAAATGAATCGATAAGTGCACGCGAAGAAAATATTGTACGAGAGATTGCGCTGGGTTTTTCGAATAAAGAAATCGCTGACAAGCTATTTATAAGCCAGCATACAGTTATAACTCACCGTAAAAACATAACCCGAAAGCTGGGTATTAAGTCAGTTTCGGGTTTAACAATTTATGCTATTTTAAATAAACTAATTAGCCTTGATGAGGTAAAATAATTTAAATTTTAACACCCATAAACAACACATCATCAACCTGATGCAGGCTTCCACGCCATTCGTTAAAAACTTTATTGATTTGACTTTGTTGTTCTTCTAAGCTTTTATCACAAACATCGGCAAGCATGTTTTTTGTTCTGTCTATCTTAAATTTCTTGCCTTTTGGACCACCAAACTGATCAGTAAATCCATCAGAAAACATATAAATAATATCGCCTTTTTCGAGTTGAAAACCAATATTTTCAAACTGCTTAGCAGTTTTTGAATAACCACCAATTGAAGTTCTGTTGCCATTTACATATTGCAATTTTTTGCCTTTGTAAATAATTAATGGTCGCATAGCCGATGCAAAACGCATATAATGGGTGTTAATATCAATTTCGCAAACAATAATATCCATTCCATCGTTAGCTTTCTCAGCATCTAAATTCTGATTTAATGTACTCTGCAGATCTTTATCGAGCATTTCGAGCACCTCTGATGGAGATTTTATATTCGTTCTTAAACAGATATCTTTTATTAAGGTAGTACCAATCATCGACATAAATGCACCCGGAACACCGTGACCCGTTGAGTCGGCGCAAACAATCATAAACTTATCATTATTTACCTTATCGTACCAGTAAAAATCGCCACTTACAATATCTCTTGGCTGGTAATAAACAAATGCCCCTGAAAAATATTTATTAATGGTATTTACCGAAGGTAAAATGCTTTGCTGAATACGCTGCGCATAGTTAATACTATCAGTAATATCACGATTTTTTACTTCGAGTAATTCTTTTTGGGCAACAACTTCTTTTGTTCTTGCTTTAAGCTCGGTTTCGAGATATTCCTGCATTGCTTTATGTTTACGCTCACGATATTTGATGTATGATACAATAAGTCCAATTACCAAACCAATCATTATTAGAATAAACCACCATGTTTTCCAGATAGGCGGTTTAACTGATATTTTAAGAGAAACAGGCTCCTCAACACAAACACCTTCAGCATTACAAGCTTTTAATAAAAAAGTGTAATTACCATCTTCTATTCGTGGATAAAAAACCTCCCTTTCCTTAGTAATTTCAGACCATTCGAGATCGTAGCCATCGAGTTTATACTGATAGTAAATTCCGTTAGGATCGGAGTAACTTAATCCCACGTAGGAAATTTTAAGTTTATAAATATCGTAAGGCAAATAAACAGGCTTGCTAATATCATGAGGAACATCTGAAACAAGAATACCTGCAATATTCACTTTAGGGAGCATTTTGCCTTTCTTCTCTTTTGAGCTATCGTAGCGAATAATACCATTTGTTGTTCCAAATAGGAGTATCCCGTTTTCCTGCTTAACTAATGAATTATAATTACAGTCGCCGGTAATTCCATCCTCTTTATCATAAGTTTTAACTTCAAGGGTTTTTGTATCAATAGAGCTTAATGCCAGGCGATGGCCAACCCATATTTTACCAGCATTATCAGCAATAAGACTATAACAATAATTTGATTTAAGTCCGTTATCAGTCGAAAAATACTGGATAGTATCCTTTGAGAATTTGAAAACGCCATCACCATAGGTCGATGCCCACATATTTCCATCCATATCTTCGGTTATAGATGAAAAATCGAGTTTAAACGTACCTTCAATGATATATTTTAACGAATCATTTAATGAAAATATACCGTTACTTTTTGTTGCAACCCAAGGGTTTTTATACGAATCGAGATACACAAAACGAATATCGTTATGTGGTAAACCCTGACTGGTACCAAACAGCGTTTTTTCTCCTGTTTTAAGATTAAAAACCAAAACACCATTTTTAGTTGCAACATATACCTGTTCATCGCTTCCGGTAATTGAGTTTACAGTATTTTCGAGTGAGTTTGCAGAACTAAAAAGCTTTTGAATACTGTTGGTTTGAGTATTTAATTGATAAACTCCTGATTTTTCGGTTCCTATCCACAACTTATTGTTTCTATCCAAAAAAAGTGCAGTTATTTTGTCTTTTGGCAAACCGTTTCGCTGATCCACTATTTTTATCTCGTTAGTTGATTTATCAACTTTTGCAATAACACTTTCGCCACCAAGCCAGATATTTTTTTCATTTTCTTCAATAGATAACACATTGCCATTTAACTCTTTAATATCCTGATATAGAAAAGCAAAAGCCTCATCAGATGAAAATGCAATTCCGTTACCGTAGGTTGCAAACCAGAAATTTCCTTCCCAATCCTGATAAACCTGTTTAATAAAATTATTTGGTAAGCCATTTTGGGTTGAAAACTGAACTATCCGGCTATACTTATAGGTTTCGTCAAGGTCGGGAATCATTTTAAATACTCCTTTTCCGAAAGTACTAACCCAGAGTGTTTTCTCTTGATCTTCGAAAACAGATTGAATATTATCAAAGGCAAGATTAACCTGTTCACCAATATTTAATAATTCGTATGATTCGAATGAATCATCTTTAAAGCGCAGTAAATAAAACCCAGAGTCTTCTGTTCCAATCCAAAACGAGAATTCAACTACCCCATTCTCGATTGATTGTACAGGTATATATGCCAGTTCACTGATATCGAGTACTTTTTCAGCATTCTTTTTTTCAATTTTATAAACAACCAATCCGTCTGAGCATCCCACCAGGTAATTTGAGTTTCCTACAGATGCTATAGAATAAATAATTTTTCCCTTAAAGGCTGAAGTAAATGTATCTATTTCAAACTTTGGATTAACACGCAACAATCCATTATTTTGGGTTGAGACAAAAACATTACCCTGATTATCAGAGTTTATATCGGTTACAGAACTGTTTAAATACATTCTGGAATCGAGTCGTTTAAACTCACTCCCATTATAATAAGTAACATCGCCCGAGTTATGCCCGAACCATAACAACCCATTTTTATCGAGATAACTCGAAGAAACAAATCCATTTGTGAGGGTATCGTTCTCTTTGCATAAATTAAAACTGAATCCATCAAATCGACAAAGACCTTCGCCTGTTCCAATCCAGACATATCCATTCATATCATTATTAATGGTATAAACGAACGGATGACTAAGTCCATCTTCGATATTGTATTGCTTAAACTGATAAACCTGGCTATTTGCCATAAAAGCGAACACAATAAACGCTAGAGCTGGCAGCAGTCTTAATCGTAAGAAACGCATAATTTTTGCATTTTAAATAATTACTCTTTCTTTTTAACTCCAATAGAATACTTGTATTTCGGAACGCCACCAATAGGTATTGTAAAGAATGGTAATAATTCGCCATATTGGTTTTTTACCGAAACAACCACGTTATTATTTTTAACTGGTGGATTTTTTTGTTTAATAAATTGAAAATCCAAAGATGTTCCAATCTCTTCTTCAAGAATTTTAAATTGATTTTGAGCCCAGGTATCATCGCCGGATTTTTCGCATAGTAATCCTTGTCGGGCAACAGATACTACTCTGATCATTCCATCATTATCCCAGTCGAAGTTTTTTTGTTCTACTGAAATTGTACGATCATCAATATAAGGATATATATGCGACACCTCATTGGGATCGTTGTGCATCCTAAAACTGTATTCGTAAGCAAAAGCATTCGCTCCCTCGATTCGTTTATTTTCAGTACCCGATGTACTTACAAAATACCGATACATATTTCCATCATCGCCTTCGGTGCCTTCGCAAATAATTTTAAAAATATATCCTCCGTATTTTCTAACAAGCTCACCCTCAGTCGGATTAAAGGGGCCAAATGTAAACCACTGGTTATCGTAACGAGGATTTTCAGCAAATACTCTTGTTGCAAGCATGTTTCCGCTTTTGTAATTACCAGCAGGATCAACGCCTTGTGCATCAGGATCGGTATAACATTTTAACCCACCATAAATGGTATAGGTTATCTTGGTATCCCAAAATCCATTTATCTCATCAACCTCGCCACCGGCATCGGGATCAAAAACTCTGATATAGATGGGGCTTGTATGTTCCTCGGGTATGACAAAGAAGAATGTTTGCGAAAAATCATCATCCCCCCATGATGTTGCAGTCTTTGGGCCAAAAGTCATCAGATGCGGAATATTTTCATCCTCGGCAGGCACAGGTTGCGCATAAATGGCGAGATAAACAGAAGTAATCAGTATTACCAAAAATAGTTTTTTCATTGTTTTAAAGTTTTCAATCAAACAAAATAAATTATCAAGCTACCTTGTACAAAAATTATTCCCTTCTTCCTCTATCATTTTTACCAGGAAGAACTACTATATTTTTAAACACCCCCATTTTTTCTGAGTTGCCCTGTTTATCGGTTTTGCTTGCAACACCAAGCTGAACTATATATTCTCCGGGGGCTGTATAAACATGTGTTGTTGAAATGCCTCTTGTACGTCGTCCATCGCCCATATCCCAATGGTAGGATCGTATATCAAAATTTTTCAGGTTTGTTCGTTTTCCGTCAAATTCAATTTCCTGACCTACAACCACCGTATCGGGACAATTTATATAAACCTGTTCAATATCTTCGACAGGAACCTGATAGGCGGCTTCGTTAAAATAAACTTCTCCAGTCAACCGATCGATAACGTTTAACAAAACCGTATAATCTCCGGGGCCAGTGTAGCAATGCTCAACTTCGTTACCACGTATTTTAGTACCATCGCCCAAATCCCACTCATACATGAAGTTTAACGAATCGGGATTTTGTGCTCCTTCTTCAAAAAACACATAGCAATAGTTGTTTAATTCCATTCGCTTTGTATTTTCGAACATAGGATAAAGTACATTAAAGCTATAAATATCGTCACTCCGCTGTCTGTCGGACGAAAAGAATCCGTTCTTTTTAAATGCATCGATAATAAATCCATAGTCATCAAAACGCGAATTGATTGGTGGCTCCATAGGTACAGGGGTAATCCATTCGTTGTTAACTTTTTCAGAATAATAAATATCTAATCGTCCAACGCCACCTGGCTTATCGGATGAAAAATATAATCGTCCGCTGCTATGAATAAACGGAAATGCTTCGTTTTGAAGTGTATTAATCTTGGGTCCAAGATTTGCTGGTTCTCCCCAACCACCATTTTTCCATTCACACACATATATATCAGAACCCCCAAAACCTCCGGGCATATCAGAAGAGAAGAATAAATAACTACCATCCTCACTGAGAGAAGGATGTGCAAGATTATACTCAGGGTTATTATACTGAAATGCACCTGGTGTGCTCCAATTTCCTTCTCTGTCGAGCTTAGAATAAAAAATACCCAAATAATTTTTGCGGTCAATTATATTTCCAATTCTTCTATTTACATTTAAATTGCGCGAAAAATAAACAACATTCTGTCTGTCGTTAAAGGTTGCAGGTCCTTCGTTAAAACTGGTATTTAAATCTTTTGATAAGAGACTGACTTTGCCCCAATTTGTTTTTCCACCTTGTTCAACATAAAATATATTAAAAAGGGGTTTATCGCTACGATCATCAGTAAAATTAAGGAATATTTCACCTTTTCGGTTTGAGCAAAAAACCAATCCATCTTCGAAATAAACCGGAGAAAACTCATCATAATAACTGGAGTTAAATGGCAACTGCACAATAGAATAATCCTGTCCGTATGTTGTTATAAAACAAAACAACATAAAGCAGTAAATGATTAATTTATTTTTTAAACCAGTCATAGTTAGAAAAATCTGGGGCTCACAGCCCTAATTTTATATTTAAATTCGTATCGTAATATCAATTCGAAAGATCCGCTGTTCATGCCTGCAAGATCGCCTGTTACCATATCATAAGAACCTCCAAGTCTTATCTGGTCGTTGATCTGATATTCGAACATAAATGCGATTTCATCATTATACCTATAAGCTGCACCAATCCAAAATGCATTATAAAATATTAAATTTCCACCTATGTCAAAATGAAAGGTGTTATTTAGTCGATAGCGGATTAGTGTTGTTGGTCTGAATTTGAAAACATCTGATTTTCCTAAAAGAATACCAGCGGATAAGAGAAAATCGTAATTATTAACGTTGTTGTACACTTTGTTTTTTCCGTTCTCCTGCTTATAGCTTAAAAACGAGGGGATCGATGCTCCCAAATAAATGATATCGGAGTAATAATAAACTCCAAAGCCTACATTGGGTTGATAGGTTATTTCGTTTTCGGAGGAAGAAAACTCAGGATCATTGTTCACATCGCCAGTTAAAACATCCGAATATTTTGATTGTACAATCGATGTTCCTGCCCGTAAACCTAATGCAAATTTGCCACCAGCAAGTTTAAAGCGAAAAGCGTAGTTTCCAAAGATGTCGTAATTATGTGAAACACCTATTTTTTCATGGAAAAGTAATAGTCCCACTGAGTGTTTTTCATTTAATAACGGAGTATGGCTGCTAAGTGTTTGTGTTTCGGGTGCTCCTTCGAAACCAACCCATTGATTACGATACATTACAGAATTACTAAAACATTCGCGGCTTCCGGCGTAGGCAGGATTTATTGCTAAGCCATTTATCCAGTATTGACTATACAATGGGGTATATCGCTGACCAAATGCGGATGCAGAAATTAAAATCAAAAATAGTATCTGAAAAACTCTTTTAGTCATTCCCCTGGCCTTTAAGAATTACAAATCCCTTTTCGCTATGCGATTTGTTCTCGTAATCAGTATAGTTAAAAATATAAAAATAAGTGTCTTCAGGCAATGTATTTCCTTTTGTATTTTTACCATCCCAATACTCACCTTTACCATAATCTTCCATACGATAAACTTCTGTTCCCCACTTATTATAAATAATTAATTCGTTGGTTATGCTGTTTTGGCCTCCGCTAATAACAAAAACATCATTTACCCCATCTCCATTCGGAGAAAACCCTGTAGGCAGCAATAAATCCTTAAGCGTTAATATAATTGTATCAGTTAAAATGGGACAACCAGGTTTGTCGATAGAAAAGGTAATGACAACTTTTTCTTTATAAAAACCACCTAAGCCTGTAAGCGTTGCATTTGTTCCGTTTTCTACAATATCACCCGGACCTGTAAGCTTATCCCATGAAAATACTATTTCGTTCTGTTTAATTGCATCTGGGTTAAAAACCTGTCCAACCAGGTCATGATCGGTTTCGTAATGCAAAATAGTATCAACACCTGCATTTACTGATGCCGCACGATAAAGCAAAACATCTATCAAAGCCGAATCGGCACACTGCCAGTTAATCTCTCTCCATTTTATCGAGTAGGTTCCCGAAACATCAATATGCATTGGTGAATTATAAAGAGTATCATCATCAAATACAATTGTTCCGGGACCATCCACCTGACTCCATAATCCTTTTCCCAGGGAAGGAGTTGCATTAAGAATGTAGGTAGTGTCACAAATTTCATCATTTATTCCCGGATCAGAAACAGGCCATCCATAAACCAATACTGTTACTTCACCAGTTTTAGTGGTTGCCAAACATCCCTCGCTATCTTTTATTGAATCTATTGAATAGACAAATTGTTTGTTTGTAACCAATGATTCAGGAGTTACTATTAGCTCTGTATTTATTTGGTTCGTAGCTCTTTGAAACGGTGCAAATCCATCGCTATAATACAAAGTATATGAACCAGATCCTGATGTAATCTCAAAATCCAGATTGATAGGCTGCAAACTACAAATTGTTGTGTCAAAATCAGTTAACTGGCCAAAAGGTAAGGGTAAAATATCTACTCCTACTGAGTTTCCAGTATTTATGCAACAATCACTAATACCTGAATAAACTATTCTTCTATAGTATTTCTTTTCTGTGTGAGGCAAAGGTTGATAATCCTTACTTGTTGAATTCTCTGCAATATTTTCCCAATTTGTATTATCGCTGCTGATTTGCCATTGGTACCGATATACATTATCACCACCAGTAGGATCAGACCCAACAATAAGTTCAGAGGGTATTTCGTAACAGGTAGAGATAGGAACTGAATTAGTTATGATATTTGAATTAATAGTGGGCAACACATTTACTTTATGTGGCAGACTATAATCCATGCAATCGCCTGATACAACTCCTCTTCTGTAATAAACTGTCTCGATAAGATTTGATGGAAAAAAGTCTTTTCGGATTGAATCAGCAATTAATTGCCAAGAAACACCATCTTCGCTTTTTTCCCAAAAGTAACTATACGATCCGATACCGAGTCCATTTACTGGCTCCTGGCCAATTAAAGGATCCGGAATTTGGGCATAACAAATCTCCTGATTATCGGGTAAGAAATTATTAGTGATTTTTGGCAATCCAACAATTTCAATAGTATCGCTATATGAGAAACAGGCTCCCGAAGATACCTTTCTTCGATAATAAGTTGTATCAGTAATTATTCCACCCCAGCAAACAGTATCATTAACGGCAGTAAATCCATTCCATGATGACTGATTAAAACTTGATTGCCAGATATAGTTGTAAATTCCAGAACCATCACCACCAATAGTAACAGTTGTACCAAATAATGTATCAGCAGAGTTTTCGATACAAATTGTATCCACACCCCATATTTGATTGCCCTGAATTTTTTTATGAATATAAATACCAATGGCAAGACTAGTATCTATAACACCCGCAGAACTAACAATTCGTCTGTAGTATGTTGTATCATAAAGAGCTGGTGGCTGAAAATCTCTTCGTGCTGAATCAATAATTTTGCTCCAGCTGGTATAATTTGTTTTCTTTTGCCATTCGAATACAAAAGTTCCATCACCTCCCTTTGGGGTTGAACCATGTATAATTTTTGGCACATCACCGATGCAAATCCGTTGGTTTTCGAGAATTGAATTAAATAAAAACCCAGTGAGGGGAACGGAATAATTATTTCTAATACTTCCTGAGCTTCCGTCGGTTGCAGCATAAGAGATTGATCCAGGTTTATCTGAAACAAAACCCGCCTTACCTGCATTAGTCTGTGTTTTAAATTTGGGATCAACAGCAGGTAATCCATTCAGAACAATTCCACCACCACCACCACCACCTTGTCCTGCAGCATAAACACCTTGGGTATTGCCCCCATTTCCACCCTTAACAGAAAGAACAAGATCCGACTCAACACGTTCAATATCTATAACGATTACACCACCGCCACCGCCACCACCTCCAGAAGCTGTTGCAGGAGTTATTACAGATTGACCATCGGTAATTATTCCAAATCCATTTGGTTTAACAAAATTAGATAGAACAATAGCGATTCCCCCACCATTTCCTCCAGCAGAAGCTGTCAGACCACTTGTATAAGTACCTGATCCTCCTCCTCCACCAAGAAAAATAGTTGAATCTGTAAACAACATAGGACTTGTAAGCTCCTGGCCGCCACGGCCGCCAATACCGGGCCATGAGACTGTGTCGATAGGAAGCACAATTGGAGGATCGCTATATTTAATCTCTCCGATATAGTTTGGTGTTATACAGATTGTTGTATCTTCATTCCCTCCTCTTCCTCCTTTTCCGGCATTACTACCGCCACCACCACCAGCAAAGCGTCCATTACCACCACCACCACCATTAGACCAACGGCCAAGGCCTTTTTCGTATCCAATATATTCATCGGCAACTCCTTCGCCTTTTCGGCCAGCACCATTAAACGCTTCGTTAAAATAAAACTGCCGATAAGTAACTGAATCAGAAGAAGTACAGGCCCCAACACCTAAAACTGGCAATGCTCCTCTAAATCCTTTTCCTGTTAGGTTTATATTACTATTTAAACTAAGGGTATCAGCCACCATAAAAACCAATACTCCTCCCTTATCTCCATCCCATGGATCACAAGTTAATTCTGAAACAACACGAGCACTTGTATAGGAAGGTACTTTTACTAACTGGATTTTTTTGCCTGGATCGTAAAGTTTATCTAAAGGATTTCTTAGAACAATTTTATTATCAGCGTAAATAACCTTTTTAACGATTAATATCTCATACTTTCCGGCTTTTTTAACTGAAGACAGATCAACTCTTCCAAACAATTCCTCGTTAAAATAGGTGTAAGGTCTGCCATCAGCACCTCTCATCTGCATAATAAGTACAGTATCACCGTCGCTAAATAATGATGCATCGGTTACCAAAACGGTATCTTTTAAGGAAGAAATCGATACAACTTTAGTATATTTATTTATTACTCCCGAGATGGGAACCTGTGTAAATAAATTATCCTGAAAGAAAAGTGAAAAAAATAGTATCAGAAGTATTTTATATCTGTTATTCAATGTTCTAATTTTTAAAATCCTTCATAAATCGTTAAACTATAACAAATATAATTATTTTAGGTTAAAAATAAAACTTTTTAAAAATATTAAATTAGTTGCAATTAATTGTAGAAATGCAAATTACATCATTTTAATAAAAAACAGAACTTAAGAATTGGGGTGCTCCGAATCAAACAAAGGCAATGTAAATATAAATGAAGTACCTTTACCCAACTCCGTTTCGTACCAAATATCGCCACCCGAGTAGGTTATAATATTTTTTACGATGGATAATCCTAAACCCATTCCGCTGGATTTCGTTGTAAAATTAGGCCTAAACATTTTCTCGCGCATCTCCAGAGGAATACCTGTTCCGTTATCTGTAACAATAACTTGAGCCATTGTATCATTTTTACTGACTGATACGGTTATCTTCCCGTTTTTATCGCGCGGAATAGCCTGTATTGCATTCTGAATCAGATTACTAAAAACGATCAGCAGTTGTTCATTATCGGCGTGAACGTAAAGTTCAGGAAAATCAGAATAGTTGCCATCAATAACAATGTTTTCGTGGTTTTCGAATAAAACGATTGTATCATTCAGTTTCGAGATTAAATCTACTTTATCTTTTTTGGCCATTGGCATTGATGCAAAATTTGAAAACTCTGTAGCAATATGCGAAAGACTATTTATTTGGGCTATTAACGAGTTGGTAAACTTTTTAAGCAGAACTTCGAAATCGGGCTGTTTATCATTCCATGCTCTTTGCAGATACTGAACGCTCAGTTTCATTGGAGTAAGAGGGTTTTTTATTTCGTGAGCAATCTGCTTTGCCATTTCGCGCCAAGCCGATTCTCTTTCGCTTTTAGCCAGTTTTTTAGCATTCTCCGAAAGCTCCTCGGCCATACGATTATATTCTTTAATCAAACTACCAATTTCATCAAAGCTTTCGTAAAGAATAGGCTCGTTTTTTTTGCCCAACTCCATCTCTCTGAATCGTTCCTGAATTAATTGTAAAGGACGAGTTATATTGTTCGTAATAAAAACGGCAATCACAACGGAAAGGAGAATAAGGAAAAAATAAATATTTACCACAGCAAGAATAATGGTATAGGTTTCTTTCTTAAGCTCGCTTTGTTTTGTAAAGTAAGGAAGGTTTAAATAACCCAGCAACTCATTTTCATCATTTACAAAAGGAACATAAGCAGAAAGGTACGAGAGATCACCGATGCTCTCCTGGTGAATAAACTTACCACTATTATTAACAACCATTTCGCGATAAGCGTCGGTATTCATCTTTTTACCCATTAATCCTTTTTCAAATATTTGTGGCCGCGATGATGCCAATAGATTACCATCAATATCATACAGGTTTAGGTCGATGTAAAAAACATTGGAGAATTTGGTAAGAAGATACGTAAGGTAATCAGAATAATTAGTCGAAAGATCCATTTCTCCGCCTAGCTTATGCTCCATCTCGACCAAAATAGATTGTATTTTTTCTGTTACGCTTTCGTGTAATTTCTTTTCAAACTGATCGATATTGTAATAAACCGTTCCAAATCCAACCACAATAAGCGAAAGGAGAAGAACTCCTATCATCGAAAACTTAATTTTATTTTTAAAATCGTACTTAAAATTTTGAATATTTGCCGGAAAATGGATGAAGAAATAAACTATGGTCATTAACAAATAGTACAACACAAAAACATACGAAAACAAAGCCAAAATGTCAACAAAATCAAGACTTTTCTTACTAATAACTATTTGCGTATCGTTATCGATTTTATAAACCAGATGATCTAACTCGCTGTCAGAAACAAAGTAAAACTCATCATCCGACTCCCAATCGATTGGCAATTGCAATTGATACGAAAAATCACCAGATCGCGTAACCAGGTTCTTTTCGCGATATTTCGCATAGGAGTAATCGCTTAAGATAGTCGATCCTGACAATCTTTTATCTAACAACAACTCCGGGTAACCCAACTCCTTACTTACAAGTTTCGAGTCGAGAGAAATAAATATGGAAACTTCGCTATCCCATTCAGGTTTGCGATAAACGAACTGTGCAAGATAGCTTATCCGCCCATTCAGATTATCGAGAAAATAAAAATTACTTCCCTTAATCCGAGTACCATCAACATAAAAAATATCATTAAAAAACTGATAACACTTAACAATATCGGTGCTATTGTCCAACACCAGAGTTAAATTATCATTTGGGTTACAAACAGAAACCTGCAAATCGTACTTAATAAAATAACCACTAAAATAGTTCATCTGAAGATGATCGAGCAAAGCGCCCTCATTTTGCAAATACCAGGTAAGTAAATCACGGACAACGGTATCAGATTCAATTTGCTTTGTAATCGTTTCCAGCAACATTTCGGCAATCTGATCTCGTTCATTGGCCAGATTTACTACCAGAACCTTACTCGTTTCTTTATTTTTAAATTTAGATGATTGTGTAATAGAATAAACACTATAAAAACTAAACACCAGAATTAACAATAACAAGGTTGTGTATCCCAGACTTTTTGCCTTAATGCGGGAATAGAAAACTATAATACTAATTAACAGATAAAAAACCGGGTTTAATAACTCAATTGGATAAATAAAAAAACTCCAAAAAACCGAAACAATGATTACTACAAGTAAAACAAACCATAAAGCTCTATTCGAAAAATTACAACTGGTAAAAAACTTAGCTAGTTGATCAATAAAAATAAATACTGTTGCCAGCAACAATATTATGATAAGGAAACCAACAAATGTATATGCCGAAAGATTAAATAGTTGCTGAATGTAAAATGATATGCTTGAATGAATAATTAGGCTCTGAAAGAAATACTGAACTATTAAAAACCATATATAGCTTAGAGAAACAAAACTTATTAGTAAAAAATACTGTAAATTTTTATTGTTATTAAAACAATCAAACGTAAACTCCCTGTATAGCAGCAGGAAAAAATAAAATACGAATAATGTATGAACCAATAAATCGCCAAGCGAAGGCACTAATGACGAAATGGCAAAAAGATGCGGTTTAAATAATTCGAGTTGTTTTAAGACAGGTAATAAATCAACCTTAATCATTAAAATCCTTATTAGGAATAAAACCATTCCTAAAATAAGTATTGCTGTATTTTTCTTGTATGGAGATTTAATTCGCTTAATGCAGATCCATGTTATCCATAATAAAAACCCAAATGCAAGGAAATAGAATATTGAAGCCAGATAAGCGTTTGTGCTATTAATATTTTTCTTCGATTGATTTAGTATAGAAAATAGAAAGTTGCTTTGAGTATCAAATAACTGAGCACCTGATTTTTCATCGATTACGATGTTGGTTTCGGGTAAAATATTGAATTCAGGTCTGAACTCATTTCTAATAAATTTATTTTCGTACGAATACTCATTTTTCAGATGTATTAAACCAAAAATCTTGTATTGGCTATACTCTCTGCTTCTTACAACATAAAACCCATCTTTAAGTTTGGCAACTTTATTAAAAAGTCCACTATCAATCGAAAATGTTTCGACAGGCACCAAATTATCAGTCCACAGCACTAGCGAATCATTCTTGTAGGCAAGAATTACGATTCCGTTATCCTTCTTTAAATCCGGAAAAAGTAAATCAGAGAAACTCATTAATTCGCTCGTTTCCAGCGAATCAGCTTGCAACACAAAGCTTTCCAGGCATTTATCAACAGTTTCGATACGTTCATTTAAAATAGATTGAAACTCCACCACCCTTGTTTGATCGTAAGGATCGTTTTTTATGTTATTCTGAAACACAAAACCCATTATCCAACAAAGGATTACACCGATAAAAAACCTGAATCTATATATCTGCTTTACATTAATCATTAAATAGTTATAAAAATCCTTACCAATGTACTCAAAATAGTTTAATAAATGTAATGATTATTCATGATGATATGGTTCGCCCTTTAGAATTGTCATTGCTCGGTACAATTGCTCAGTAAAAATCAATCGCACCATTTGATGCGAAAATGTCATCTGCGATAAAGAGATCTTCGCATTTGCTCTATCATACATCTGTTTTGAAAAACCGTACGGCCCACCAACAATAAAAACCAGCGTTTTAAGTCCGGCAACCATTTGTTTTTCAATCATCTTCGAAAATTCAACAGAAGAATATTCTTTTCCCTTCTCATCGAGAATTATTACATAATCAGATTCTTTAAGCTGACTTAATAAAACTTCGCCTTCCTTTTCCTTTTGTTGAATTTCAGTAAGATTTTTACTGTTTTTAATATCGGGTAACAGCACCGATTCGAATGAAATATAGTGTTTTAGGCGTTTTTCATACTCTTTAACACCCTCGATAATGTAATCCTTATCGGTTTTACCTATACAAACCAACTTAACCTTCATAGAGCATTAAATTTTTTTATTCATCAATTTTTCTTAATTTTCGCAAAATTAGTACCAAGTATTTTTCAGCAATAGTAATTTCTGGTTCAATTTTTGCTATCAGTTGTAATGCAAACTTAAGATATTTTGTATGAAAACGATCAAAAAATCAGTTCCCTTTATCATCATATTTACCTTTATATTTAGTTTAGGTTCATATTCATATGATCAGGATATACCTACTGACATATCAATAGCTTTCAAGGTTGGACACGCTGAAGAATTAGCCAAATACTTTAATAACACTATAGAACTGGTAATTCTGGACAAAGAAGATGTTTACAGCAAGGTTCAGGCTCAACAAATTATCGATAATTTTTTTACCGAACACACTCCAAAAACCTTTGAAATAATTCACCAGGGAGGAAAAGAAGAATCGAAATTTGCCATTGGTAAATTGGTTACATTTAACGGTACATACAGGGTTTATTTTTTATTAAAACTCAAAAACGATAAGCCTTTTATTCATCAATTAAGAATTGAAGCGGAGAATGAATAGTTTTTCTATTGATGATTTTATTAAAAGCGCCATAAAGGAAGATATCGGAGATGGCGATCACACCTCGATTGCGTGTATTCCCGAAACAAACACAGGAAAAGCAAAGCTACTAGTAAAACAACCTGGAATAATTGCCGGTATTGAAATCGCTCAAAAGGTTTTTCATATCATTGATCCTTCATTAGCTGTTGAGGTGTTTATTACTGATGGAACAGAAGTAAAATATGGAGATGTAGCTTTTATCGTAAGCGGAAACACACAATCCATATTAAAATCGGAGCGATTAGTTTTAAACATCATGCAACGAATGAGTGGTATTGCAACCCTCACGAATGAATATGTAAAAAAAATAGGTGGAACAAAAGCTAAAATTTTAGATACACGTAAAACCACTCCCGGATTCAGATATTTTGAGAAACTTGCAGTAAAAATAGGTGGTGGCGAAAATCACCGAATGGGTTTGTATGATATGATTATGCTCAAAGACAACCATATAGATTTTGCCGGTGGTATTAAAAAAGCGATTGAAAAAACACAGGATTATTTAAAGCGCACCAATAAAAATCTAAAAGTTGAGATTGAAGCCAGGACCCTTAATGATGTTAAGGAAATACTTTCAATCGGAGGTGTTGACCGCATCATGCTCGATAATTTCACTCCCGAACTTACCCGCGAAGCCATTGCACTCATTAATGGAAAGATTGAGACAGAATCATCAGGTGGAATAAACCTTGAAACAATTCAGAAATTTGCCGTAACAGGTGTTGATTATATTTCTGTGGGAGCATTAACTCATCAAATAAAAAGTTTGGATTTGAGCTTAAAAGCTATTTAATTTACAAGCATTATTTGTTTGTATTTTAAAATGGACAAATCATTTAAAATCATTACATACCTAAGTACTCAAACAAAAAAAGTTGTCGAATGGGCTCAACATGTAACAGTGCCAGGATTCGATGGTGTCCCTCTTTATGATGTTATAAAATTCTTTAATTCAGGCATTTACAACGGCTATTTAGCCACCCGCGCCTCAGCTATTGCATTTAATTTTGCGCTGGCCTTATTTCCTACTATTTTGTTTTTATTTACTCTTATACCTTTTATACCCATTGGTAATCTTCAGACTGAGCTTTTAGAATTAATTCATGATTTTTTACCCGAAAATGCTTATCGTTTTTTCGAATCGACCCTTGTTTCGGTAGTAACCCAAAAAAATGGAGGAATACTCTCTTTTGGAGCTATCAGCAGTTTAATTTTTTCGAGCAGCGGAATCCATTCACTTATCGATGCTTTTAATAATACCTATCACACTATAGAAACACGTAAGTGGCTATCTATTAGAATTGTATCAACAATATTGGTGTTTGTTATTTTTGTATTGCTAACCTGTGCCTTACTAATCATTGTTTTTAGCCAGATTGTTATCAACCAGCTTGTTGAATATCAAATTTTACAGGTTAATCTTACTTACTACCTCATTATTGCAGGGAAGTGGATTATTGCAGTGGCCTTGTTTTTTATTGCTATATCATTTTTATATTATTATGCCCCAGCAAAGAAAACACAATGGCGTTTTATCTCTGCAGGATCAACTTTAGCAACTATATTAACCCTTTTAACATCGCTGGGATTCTCCTATTTTGTAAACAACTTTGGTCAGTATAACAAATTATACGGATCGATAGGAACCGTAATGGTTATCTTACTATGGTTGTATTTTAATTCTTTTTCGTTATTATTGGGATTCGAATTAAATGCCAGCATTAAAAATGCACACATAAAAAAAATGACCTAACCCTAAACTTAAACCTAAACCTATATCTGATTATGGAAAAAAAATATACTCAAATTCGAAACGAGTATAAACTCAAATCTCTGAATGAATCAGATGTTCATGCAAATCCATTTAAGCAATTTAATATCTGGATGGACGAAGCGATTACCTCTGCATTGCCAGAACCAACAGCAATGGCTTTGGCAACTGTTGGCAAAAACCTGCAACCTTCGGTTCGAATGGTTCTGTTAAAAGAAATTAAACCCGACGGATTTATATTTTATTCGAATTACGATAGCAAAAAAGGGCATCATCTGGAAGAAAACCCATTCGGAAGTTTGCTTTTTTATTGGCCCGAGCTCGAGAAACAAATCAGAATTGAAGGTAGAATAGAAAAAACTTCAGATGAAGTTTCGGATGAGTATTATCTTTCGAGACCAGCAAAAAGCAGAATAGGGTCGTGGGCTTCGCCACAAAGCAGAGAAATTCCTGATCGTAAGTTTTTAGAAGAAAAGCAAGCTGAATACGAGCATAAATTTGAAGGACATTTGCCTCCTCGTCCCAAAAACTGGGGTGGATATATTCTTATACCTTATACATTTGAGTTTTGGCAAGGTCGTCCAAGCAGATTGCATGACCGAATTGAATATTATTACGATGATAACAACTGGAAAATAAGGCGTCTGGCTCCATAATATTAAACTAATAACCAAAAAAAATCCCGTAGACTTAATAGCTACGGGATTTTTGTTAAATATCAGTTCTGTAATTACATACAGTGAATGTATTTCATTACCAATTCACGAATAGCCTCGTTATTACCATAGAGTTTTTCGCTTAATTTATGATCGTTATGCGATTTAAGTTTTTTAATCGTATTATCGATAAATCCAGCAGGGAATATTCCGTTTTTCTCAAAATCAGCTCTTCGTGCCTGCAAAACATCAGCCGATTCGGAACATGAAATAGGTAATTTTTCGAGTTTCGCTAGTTTATCTTTATGCTCTTCATGGAAAATATTTACATCCATATAAAGCTTTTCTGCTATTTCGAGTGCATTTGGCATTTCGAGACCATGTTTAGCAGCTAAAATAATTCCGGCCATAAATGCATAAATATCAGCAGAACCATCACCAGAGCGCAATTCGAAAGTTTGTTTACCAGGCACATAAGGAATACGACCAGTTTCCTGTGGATTAGCATCTTTAATCATGCTAGTATCAGCAATCCAGCCAAGCGGAACACGAATAAGTACAGAACGGTTACGATCGCCCCAGCAAATATTTGTTGGTGCTTCCTGATGAGGAACTAATCGCAGATATGATGTTGGGATAGTATTTCCGAAAGCAGTTAACGGACCGGCAAGGTCAAGAATTCCTGCAATCATTCGTTTAGCGATTGTACTTAAGCCATCACCTTCAACCATTACGTTTTCGCCATTTTTCTCAGCAAGCATATGAATATGCAATCCGCTGCCGGCCTTACCAACCGTAATTTTTGGTGCAAAAGAAACGTCAACACCATATTCATTACCTAACATACGCAGAATCCATTTCGCAACAACTAACTGATCTACTGCATCTAATGGATTAACTGGTAAAAATTCTATTTCTTGTTGCTCGTATGCTAAATTTCCGCGGGTAAAATTACCCACCTCAGAGTGTCCGTATTTTATCTGACCACCACATTGTGAAATAAGGCTCATAGCATCTTTACGCATGTGACCGTATTTTGTGTATGGAGGCGACTCATGATATCCTTTTTGGTCAACAGCAGGATACATATCGTCTTTTTCGTAAATTATATAATACTCCAACTCGCCCATTGCTTTAAAATCGTAACCTGTGGAGTTACAAAAATCGGTATAGGCTTTCTTAAGAATATACTCCGGAGCACTTTCCAAAGGGAGTCCATCGCGGGTATAAAAGCTGCATAAAATATCCAGCGTTGGATATTCTGAAAACGGATTTACAAAAGCGGTTTTAAATCGTGGAATCACATACAAATCGCTTGAACCCGCTTCGATATAAGAAAAAAGACTGGAACCATCGACACGTTCGCCTGTTGAAAGCAAATCTTCGAGATGTTGTTTACTATTTATTACAAAATTAAGTGATTTAAGTTTTCCATCCTCACCCACATATCTGAAATTAATCATTTCAATTTCATTTTCTTCGATAAAGTAAATGATATCCTGACGAGTAAATTCAGAGGCTGGTTTTTTTAAAAACTGCACCAATGGATTTGGATTTAATCTTATTTCTAATTCTTTCATAGCTAATTAAAATTAATAATTATGCCACTAAACTACTGATTAAAATTTACATTTCAATGTATATAGAAGTATGTTTAACAATACATTAAAATACTTTTATGTGTTAAGATTTTTTTATACTGGCAATTCGATCCTGAAGCATTTGTATTTTAGTTTCAGCATCCGATTTTTTCTGTTTTTCAATAGTCACAACACTTTCAGGAGCATTATTCACGAATCGCTCGTTACTTAGCTTTTTCAATACTGAGTCTAAAAAGCCCTTATAATAATCGAGTTCTTCGGTAAGCTTAACCAGCTCTTCCTCAACATCAATCAACTCGCCTAATTCGATATAAAACTCAGCCGATTTAACCATAAACGAAACAGCTCCATCAATTTTAACTTCGGTTGGGTTAATTTCAGAAAGATTTGCCATCTTTTTTATGCACGAATCAAACTGTTTATCATAATCCCCTTTTACAAGAAGCTTTAACACTTCTTTTTGGGCTATCGAATTAGCATTTCGAACATTACGAACAGCGCTAATAGTCTCTTTGGTAAACTCAAAATCTTCAATTAAATCTTCGTTATATGGTCCTGCAACAGGCATTTTTTCGATCATAATGCTCTCACCTGGTTTTCTTTCGTCAATTAAATGCCAAATTTCTTCGGTAATAAATGGCATAAACGGATGAAGCAGCTTTAACAGGTTTTCGAAAAACTGTAAGGTTTGATCATATGTCTTTTTATCAATTGGTTGCTGATAAGCAGGTTTAATAAACTCAAGGTACCAGGACGAAAACTCATCCCAAAATAATTTGTACACAGCCATAAGCGCTTCAGAAAGCCTGAACTTTTCGTACAAATCATTAATATTTTCTATCTCGCTGTTTAATTTATGATTAAACCACTCAATTGTTTTTTGAGCGTATTCGGGTTGTGGGATATTCTCGTCCACTGTCCAGCTTTCAACTAATCTAAAGGCATTCCAGATTTTATTTCCAAAATTTCTGCCTTGCTCAGTCAGGCTTTCATCGAAAAGTAAGTCGCCACCAGCAGGTGAACACAATAACATACCAACACGAACTCCGTCGGCGCTGTATTTCTTTATTAATTCAATCGGGTCGGGCGAGTTACCTAAAGATTTTGACATCTTTCGGCGCAGATGATCTCGTACAATTCCCGTTAGATAAACATTCTTAAAAGGTTTTTCGTCACGATATTCATACCCAGCCATGATCATACGTGCAACCCAGAAAAAAAGAATTTCGGGAGCAGTTACCAAATCGTTTGTTGGATAATAATAGCTTATATCTTTATTATCAGGATTTCTAATTCCATCGAAAACAGACAACGGCCACAACCATGAAGAAAACCAGGTATCAAGAACATCTTCATCTTGTCGAAGATCCTTCAATGTTAGGTTTCTGTTACCGGTTTTTACTTTAGCAATACCAAGAGCTTCTTCGGCAGTTTCGGCAACTACAAATCCACCTTCGGGTAAATAATATGCCGGAATACGATGTCCCCACCATAACTGTCGGGAAACACACCAATCTTTAATATTTTCCATCCAATGTTTATACGTGTTTTTAAACTTGGGTGGATGAAACTGTACATTGTCGTTTAATACATTATCTAATGCGGGCTTAGCTAGCTGATCCATTTTACAAAACCATTGCATAGAAAGCTTTGGCTCGATAATGGCATCAGTTCTTTCGGAATATCCAACATTATTTATATAGTCTTCGAGCTTTACAATATGTCCGGCTGCACTAAGATCGTTTACAATAAGCTTACGAACCTCAAACCGGTCTTTACCGATATAAAGCTGGGCGTTCTCGTTTAAGGTACCATCATCATTAAATATATCGATGGTTTCGAGGTTATATTTATCGCCGATGGCATAGTCATTAATATCATGAGCAGGAGTTATTTTTAAAGCGCCAGTTCCAAACTCGCGATCAACATAGTCATCGAGAATTATAGGAATTGATCTGTTAATCAAAGGTACCAAAACTCTTTTGCCATGCAGATGTCTAAAACGCTCATCGTTAGGATGAACACAAACGGCAGTATCGCCCAAAATAGTTTCGGGACGGGTAGTTGCAATGGTTACAAATCCATCATTACCCTCAACCTTATACCGAACATAGTAAAGTTTTGATTGAACTTCTTTATAATTAACCTCCTCATCAGAAACAGCTGTTTTTGCCTGAGGATCCCAGTTTACCATTCGAACACCGCGGTAAATAAGTCCTTTATTATACAAATCAACAAAAACCTTGATAACACTTTCGGACATATCAGTATCCATGGTAAACTTAGTACGTTCCCAGTCGCACGAAGCACCAAGCTTTTTTAATTGCTCAAGGATAATGCCTCCATGCTTTTCTTTCCATTCCCAGGCATGGTCTAAAAACTCTTTTCGTGAAAGCAAATTTTTATCAATTCCTGCATCTTTTAATTTCGACACTACTTTTGCTTCGGTGGCAATCGAGGCATGATCTGTACCTGGTACCCAGCATGCATTTTTACCTTGCATCCGTGCTCTGCGTACCAAAATATCCTGAATAGTATTATTAAGCATATGACCCATATGCAATACTCCAGTAACATTCGGAGGAGGAATAGCTATGGTATAAGGCTCGCGCTCATCAGGCTCTGAATGAAAAAGATTATTTTCCATCCAATACTTATACCATTTGTCTTCAGTCAATGAAGGATTGTATTTTGCAGGAATTTCCATTGGCTCAACAAAATATTAAAATGTTTACTAAAAATAAAAAGTTTGTAAAAATATAAATTTATTCCCAAATAAATCTGATAATTGAAATATTCATGATCGAATTCATGTTAAATATTTAATAACATAGTTAAATTTGTGAATTAAATCTAATTTTGTAAAGTTCAATTAAAATTTTATCGATATGAAAAACATATTTTTTGCACTTATTGCATTATTTAGTATTTCCTTCTCAGCTTTTAGTCAGGAAGAAATAAACACCAATAAAGATGACAAGAATTTGCCAGAGATATTTTTTGAAAAAACAGCTCATGATTTTGGGTTGATAAAATATGATGGTGATGGTACGTGTGAGTTTACTTTTAAAAATATTGGAAAAGAACCTTTATTATTGACCCAGGTTCAGGCATCGTGCGGATGCACCACTCCAACCTGGCCAAAAGAGCCAATTAAACCAGGTGATAAAGGAACAATTGTAGTAAAATACAATACAAAAATACCTAATTCATTTACCAAGAGCATTCGTGTTTATTCAAATGCAAAAACCAGCGTTGTAACTCTTACAATAAAAGGTACGGTTGAGAATAAGCAACCAAATCCAGAAAACAAACAATAAAATAAATAAAAAATAGTATCATGCCTCAAATATCAGACAAAGGGAAACTTATGCCGGCATCGCCCATTCGTAAACTGGTGCCATACGCTGAAGAAGCAAAAAAGAAAGGTGTTAAAGTATATCATTTAAATATCGGACAACCGGATATTCCAACTCCAGAAGTAGCTCTAAATGCTATTCGAAACATAGACGAAAAAGTTATTGAATATAGTCATTCAGCAGGAAACGAATCGTATCGTAAAGGATTGGCAAAATACTACCAAAGTGTAGGAATTACTGTTGATCATACCGAAATGATCATTACAACCGGAGGATCAGAAGCTATTACCATTGCTTTTTTATCGACACTTAATCCAGGTGACGAAGTAATTATACCTGAGCCTTTTTATGCAAACTATAACGGATTTGCTGTTTCAGCAGGTGTTGTGGTTAAACCAATTACATCGTATATAAAAAACGATTTTGCTTTGCCTGCTATTGAAGAGTTTGAAAAACTTATCACACCAAAAACAAAGGGGATTGTAATCTGCAATCCTAATAATCCTACTGGATATCTATATTCAAAAGACGAGCTGGAACAACTTAGAATGTTAATTCAGAAATACGATTTGTATTTATTTTCTGATGAGGTATATAGAGAATTCTGTTACGATGGAAACGAACATTTCTCAGCAATGAATTTAAAAGGCATTGAGAACAATGTAATTTTACTTGATTCGGTTTCGAAGCGATATAGCATGTGTGGTGTTCGTGTTGGTGCATTAATAAGTAAAAACAAAGAAGTAATGGCTACAGCCATGAAATTTGCACAAGCTCGTTTATGTCCTCCATCATTTGGCCAGTGGGCCAGCGAGGCTGCATTAAATACTCCAAAAGAATATTTTACCGAAGTTTATAACGAGTACATTGATCGCCGAAACTTTATGGTTGAAGCCTTAAATAAAATGGAAGGCGTTTATTGCCCAAAACCAAAAGGAGCATTTTATACCGTGGTTAAATTACCGATTGACGATGCTGACAAGTTTGCACAATGGATTTTAACTGACTTTGAATATAATAAGCAAACTGTAATGGTTGCTCCTGCAACAGGATTTTATTCAACACCTGGTTTGGGTAAAAACGAAGTTAGAATTGCATATGTTCTTAAAAAAGAAGATCTTGCAAAGGCTATGGAGACTCTTGAAGTAGCTTTAAAACAATATCCTGGCAGAACAATTTAATATCTACAAATAAACAATTGAACAGCGGATTTAATTATCCGCTGTTTTTTTTATCTTTGCCTGCATGAAAAGAGAAGTACTGATTATTTTTGTCCTTTTTAATTTGATTATCTACAATGTATCTGGTCAGATTGATAGCTTATCAGGAAGATTATTATACACCTGGACGATTGATCCTTACAGCTTAAATTCTAAATATGCTGATATCGATACCAGCCTTAATGAGTTTCAACAATTTAATCCTTTATTAAAATCAACCATAACCAGCAATTATCTTGGGAATCTGGGATCGGCTTCTCAATCAAATATATTCTACGACCGAAGAATTAATGAAACAGGCTTTATATTTAGTGAGCCATTTGGTGTTTATTTTCTGTTACCATATGAACACTCCTATTTTAATACAAAACGACAATTTACTGTTTTAAATTATAGCTCTGCTGGGCCAAAGGAAGAAAGCGAGCAGCTTTTAGGTGTACTGCATACTCAAAATGTTACAAAAGATTTTAATGTTGGATTAAAGTATAACTTAGTTTCATCCGATGGTCGTTATCTGAACCAAAAAACACAAATACATACAGCTTCTTTATTTACCAGTTACAAGCACAAGGGATATCAGATACATGGCAATTATACCCTTAATAAGGTAAATAACGAAGAAAACGGAGGTATCGACAGCTTGCATTATTTAGGAAGTAGAGAATACAGCCGTGCTCTAACCATTCCTGTAAAACTCAACGATGCAGGCTCAAAAGTTGTTAACTCAGGTTTTTATTTAACCCAGGAATACAGGTTTGGAAAGTACGATGATGTTGAACCAGAGCCAAAAGCGGCTCCTTCTTCAGATTCAAAACCAGTTTCAAAGAAAAAGGGTGATGTCAAAGGTCTTTCGACCATGAAAAAAGCTGGCAAAGCCCAACCTATATCAACCGATACAATAATTGCCAGTCCAACCGTAGATACAGCGAAGTTAAATGATTCGCTAGCAAATGCTTCGAACGATACAATAACTCCCACTCCTGTGGTAGAAAAAAAACAGTCGGGCTTAGTTTTAGCTTTTGGCAAACTTAATGGATTTAGCATTTCGCATGAGCTCAATTATATTGCTAATACCAGAAAATTCTCTGATTCAGATATTAGCGAATCATTCTACAATAGTTTTGATACATTGATAAATACAAAAAAAACAAACGATGCTGTTTATCAGAATCTCTTTGGCAATAAATTTTCGGCACATTTTCGCTATAACGACCTGTTTAATTTTCGTTTGTCGTTTTATACTGAGCAAATAAACTATACTTATAATATTGTTCCAGATTCAGTTTTTACGTTTAATTCTGAAAATCAACCTTTAGATACGATTGTAAAAACAGATTTAAAGAATGATTATTCAAATAACAGTGTTTCGGCACACATGAAAACAATTCTTTTTAATCATATACTATTCATTGGAACAGCTGAATATTATTTAAGTGGATACAAAAAAGAAAACTCAAAAATTAACCTTCTGTTGGGTTATAGATTATTTAGTGATGTCTGGCTTCACATGGAAGGTGAATACAGAAACAGAAGACCAGATTATTTTTACGAACATTTTCAGTCGAACCATTTTAAGTGGGATAATGATTACCTAATAAGAACCGAAGAATGGGACGGAAACATCATTTTAAAATCTGATAAATACCGTTTTGCCCTGAGTGCAGGATATGGACAAATTACAGGTCACATTTACCTTGATACAGCAGCCAGAGTGCAACAATATGCCGATCAGATTAACATTTTATCAGCAAGAGCGAATAAAAAGATAACACTGGGTCCATTTCATTCAACCACACAATTTGTTTACCAAACTACTACTAACGACAGTATTTTAAACCTTCCCGAACTCAACTTATATCAATCGATCTATTATGAGAAGTTATTTCATTTCTCATCAACCGGAGGCGAGTTAAGAATGCAGCTTGGAGTTGATTATCGCTATTCGAGTAGTTTTTATGCTGACAAGTATATGCCAATAACAGGATTATATCATCGTCAATTCGATCAACAACTTGATGATTATCATTGTATGGATATTTTTTGGAATTTTGCAATTAAGAGAGCTCGACTATATCTGGTTTATAATTACCTCAACACTGCTATTAACGACACCTATTACTTTACATCACCATCGTATCCTGCACCACCTGCAGTATTTAAGTTTGGAATATCATGGACTTTTTACGATTAAACCCATTGTAACAAAGTAAAAATATATTCGTAAATTACCCTGTTAAACCAAATTAATTTATTTTGAAAGTAACTAGCTCTTTCACTAAGTTTACAATTTTATCAATTTTCACAATCGTTTTATTTTTTGGATGTAATCGTTTCCATCACAAACCTGACGAGTTAAACTCACTCCAAAAAATCAAAAAAAACGGAAAAATTACAGCATTATTCGATTTTAATTCGACCAATTATTTTATTTATAAAGGTGAGCCAATGGGTTACCAATATGAAATGATGAAATTACTGGCCGACAATCTTGGAGTAAAGCTGGAGGTAGTTGTCGAAAATGATATCAGCAAGTATTTTGAGATGCTAAATACTTATAAATGTGATATTTTAGCTGTAAACCTCACCATTACAAAAGAGAGGAATGCAGAGATTGATTTTACACTCCCGCATAGCCAAACACGACAGGTTTTAATTCAGCGTAAACCCGAAAACTGGAATAAGCTTACCGAACGAGAGTACGAATCGATGTTAATACGGAATCAACTTGATTTAGCTGGAAAAACAATTTATGTTCAAAAGGGATCCTCTTACCTTTCGAGATTACATAACTTGTCGGATGAAATTGGCGACACCATTTTTATTAAAGAGCTTGATGATCTGGAGCTTGAGCAGCTAATACAACTTGTAGCCAAAGGTGAAATAGATTATACTATTGCCGATGAAAATGTTGCCTTAGTTAACCAAACATATTACCCCATAATTGATGTACAAACAGCAATAAGTTTTCCTCAGAATCAGGCATGGGGTTTACGAAAAGATGATGATACTCTGAGAGTGGCTATAAATAAATGGTTAGAAAAATTCAAATTCTCTCGTGATTACAACTTACTGTATGCGAAATATTTTAAAAATAAAAGATCTGTAGGTATTGTCGAAAGTGATTATTACGCTCTTACCAGCGGTAAAATATCGATATACGATGATTATATTAAAGAATATTCTAAAATCGTAGAATGGGACTGGCGATTACTTGCATCTATGATATATCAGGAATCAAGGTTTGATCCTGCAGTTGAATCATGGGCTGGAGCTTTTGGACTAATGCAATTAATGCCTACCACAGCTCATCGTTATGGCGTCGATCAAAAATCGGCTCCAAACGAGAACATAAGAGCAGGTGTTCGTTTTATCAAATGGCTCGATCAACGTTTCGAAAAAAATGGAATAAAACCAGAAGAAGAAAGAATAAAATTTGTTCTCGCATCATACAATGTAGGGCTGGGACATGTTTTAGATGCTCAGCGTTTGGCCGAAAAATATGGCAAAGATCCTAAAAAATGGGACAGAAATGTTGATGAATTTATCCTGAAAAAATCCAATCCCAAATATTTTCTCGATCCTGTTGTAGAATATGGGTATTGTCGCGGCGAAGAGACCTATAATTATGTATTCCAGATAATTGACCGGTATGAGCACTATAAAAATTTTATTGATGAAGATTAGATCTTTATTCGGTTTACTATTTCGATAAATTCAGATAAAATCATAGCTGTGGCTCCCCAAATAACAATATTGTCGGGTTTATAAATAGGTGCATTAAATCGTATTGAACCAAAGGTAAACTCCTTAACAGATTTATTTTCAGGATTAATCAAATCCCTTAACCGGATCTCCAGAATTTTCTCTACTTCAGTTACATCAGCTTTAAACTGACGACTTGATTTATAAAACCCAACCACTGGTTGTACAAAGTAATTGCTTACAGGTATTTGCAATGGACTAAGCATTCCGAGCACATCCACTTCATTTGGTTCAGCCCCTATTTCTTCGAAGCTTTCGCGGAGAGCTGTTTGCACGAGTGTTTTATCTTCCTCTTCAAACTTTCCTCCTGGCAAAGATATTTGTCCACTATGCGGCCCATTATATTCGGGACGTTGAATTAAAGCCAGATGAATATCCTCGTTTTTATGGTAAAGTAATATTAAAACACCTGCATTAAGCATTGTTTTATTATGTCCGAAAGGTCGCTCCTCCGGAGCCATCTTTAGTTGAGCAGACAGTCCCGGCAGTTCTTTTGATAATTCATTTTTCAGATTTTTAAAAAAATCCGAATACATAATCTTTTTTCTGTTATTTTCTAAACTTCTTAATAAAACTCTCTACCTCCGGAACACCTCCCTGATAAATTAAATACCCATTATATGGTTCTTTTTGAGTAGTTTCATCATTTATAGGAGTTAACATAAGCTTTTTTACTTCCTCACGATCGTTTGTTTGCCCCAGAGCCCATGCCAGCTTAATATAAGCAACCTCAGGCAACATATTCTCTGCAGGGATAATTCCTTTACTCATCAAATCGCGGCCAGTATCATATACAAACATATGTACAAAGCCCCATAAAGTTTGAACGGTCATATAAATATGCACTCCGGCTTTGGTAGCGCGTTCAATAGCAGGATATAGTGGTTTGTTGATATGACCAAGCCCTGTTCCGGCAATAATAATTCCTTTGTAACCATTTTCAACCAACGAATCTATCATGTCGGGCTGCATATTTG
>JAVEZW010000012.1:0-4262 GCA_034002805.1 Bacteroidales bacterium
GTTCCAGTATTCTCGAAAGGTAGAATACCTTTTTTACGAACACGAACAATAACACCGAAGTCACTACTATATATCATTGAACCAGAAGCTAAACTTGTTCCACTAGCAATAGCATCTACTAATGGAACAAACAAGCTACCAGTTTTTCCAGTAGGATCAGGACTAACACCAGTAAAAACATTTGGTGCTGTAATTCCAGTGTATGTATATTGAGTATCACCAACACGAATAATACCAGAAGTAGAAACATCCCCACTAATTGTAGCTGTTACAGTGATACTATTAGTTGTTACAGAAGAAATAGTATATTGAGACTTATTAATATTTCCTAATCCATCATCTCTTGCTACTAAAACTCTATCACCATTAGCAACACCTGTAACGGTAACAGTAATAGAAACTGGAGGAATGTGGCTAACACCAGCAGAATCAATTAATTCGCGATTATTAGGATCGCTAATATTTTCTACCCAAATACCTCTAGCGCCGAAAAATTTTCCGCCTGCAAAAGTTCCAAATGGAGCTTGTTTTGTTTGAGCATAAGTTGGGTCAACCGATTCGTAAAACCTACCTTCAGTTAGATTTTCAGGAGAATCAATTGCAGAAGTATTTTCGCGTCTAGTGACATATTTTAGATAACGATAAACATCAACTACTGAATTTCCACCACCATCAATGACTACGCTATATGTAGCAGACCCTAAGCCATCACCAATGTCTTTTGATACAGATCCAAATACAACACTAACTCCAAGGACAGTAGAGCCAGTTTCGTCATCGTTAGCATCATTGGCTGTTGCTAATGGTACAGGGTTTCTACCACCAGTTAAGGGAGCAGTGACTTCAAAGTGATCATATAAATCACCTAAATTTCTAATATAAGCAGTAATTTTTCTATCATTAGTTGATACACCATTATCAATTACTTTTATTAATTGGTCAATATGTCCTTGAACATAGCCGGGATGAGAAGCTACTAGACTTGTCCCTTGTTTCCAATACACAACTGCTTCTTCAACAATAGTACCAATTGTATAAAAATTAGCCCAAACATCATTATTAGTTCCGTCAACAATAGAGCCACCATAAAGATATCCTAAATCAGCATCAGAACCAAAAGACCAACCATTAATGAGAGTGTATTCTGTGGGGGTTTGGGCTGACATTGGAACAGGGTCATCCATTTGTCCTGCATCATCAAATAAATCCATTAGCCAAGAATACAGAGTATTGACTGTGTATCTGGTAGTACCACTAGCATGTGTGATTGTTTTATTGACGTAATCAATACTCCAATCGTCTTGAATAGCCATATTTTACTCCTAATATATAATTTTTAATCCTGAATATAACCTTTTTGAATCAAAGCTAATGTGAAATTTTTTAAATGCTTACAAATAAAATTGATACCTTGGGGGTTAAGTGGGGGTCTGTTGGTTTTCTTTTTATAACTAATAACATTTCCATATAATGCTTTGTTTTTTGGTAAATAATAACTTATTCTGTGTTGGAAATCTTTGCATCCACATCTCAAACTTACATCATTTTTATCAAGTTTAGGTTTCTTGTACCACAAATCTTTATCTTCTAATTTATACCATTGTTCTTTATCAACTTGTGGTTCTTCTTCACTAAATTCAACATTCTTGAACATAATAGTTTGGTTATAACCTGCTTCACCACGAGTGAAACTAGGGATTTCACCAAAAAAAGTTAATGTTTTTACACCAACACTAGGAACAATTTTATTTATATTAACAAATTTAGCTTGTGGATATTTGTCAACAGGAAAGCGAAATTTAGCAGTTCCATCGGCTAAATCTTTTAATGTGATTTCAATTAAATATTGTTTAAAAGATAACATTAATTATCCTATAAAGAAACTTGCGGTTGATTCATATTTGTCACGAAGTTGTAATTCTAATTTATCAATTTCTTGTTGTGCTTCAGCGGCCATTCTTTGATAATCAACACTCACACCACCCGGAAGGTTTGAGCCAGAATACTTTCCGACATTTATAGAAAGAAGTTTTCTACATAATGCAGTAGAATATCTTTTCAACCAAATGTTATTATAATATTTGGTTAAATCTGTTTCGCTTTGTTGAACTTCACAAATATAAATTCCTGCCATTCTTGGTTTAGCATGAAAAAACAATTTTTTTGTTGTACTATTAAAATCAAATAAAATATCGTAATTGTAAGTTCTTTCCGCTGTTTTAAAAATATGTCTTAATGCTTCAATGTTTTTTACATCAAGGCTAACAACATCTGGTGTTATTGAATTACCATAATTAGGTGTTAACAATAACGGCTCATCGAAAACGAAAATATTATTTTGTGTATTAAGAACTTTTAAAACTTCAAAAACATTATCTGGTAATGTGTATGTTTGAACATCAACAGAAACATTAACTCCAATGTAAGACAAATCTGTTCCATCGTAATGAGACTCAACAAACATTTGAGTAGCATCATTAATACACATATCAATTTGGTCTGGAGTTAGTTCAACGTTAATAACTGGAGAACCAAGACTATTGAGGATATATTTTTGTAGATCAGCCTTAGTCATTTATTTTCCCAATGTTTTTGAAAGTTTTGTGGTTTCAATTCTTAAACTATTAATTTCTTCTAATAATTTGATTTGAAGTGCTTGAATGTTTTCCGTTAAAACTTGCATACGTTCATCACGTCTAATCTCATTTTGTTTTAATTCCGTAATATTTTTATCAAAAACATCACTATCAACTTTGTTTAAATGGAGATAAGATAAACCAGAAAAATAAATGATAAGAACAGTCACTAAAATACTTAGAACTGTTTTTTGTTTATCATTAGATTTTTTAAATTCTTCAGTTACTTCTTTTTTATATTCTGGTAATGGACAATAATCTTTATGAGATTCAACTTTTTGTTTCAAATCAAGAACAGACTCGGCTAATCTCGCATGAAGTAATTCTAATTCTCTGATTCTTTCTTCCATTTATATTAATTCCTTACCAGTTTATTTTATTAATTTCATCTAATGTTTTTGCTTTATCAATTTCATCCTTTAATTCCCAAGATTTTTTATAACAAGAAAATTTGTGATTAGTTAATGTTCCTGTTAAACCAATTAAAAATTCTTCATTAACTGGAATGTTTTGATTGTCTTTTGTTCTCCAAGTGAAATTTTCTGGTAAAGGAATTCCTAATTTTAAAATAGTTAATGTTTCATTTAAATTAGCAAATGATTTATCATCAGTATCAAATATGTAACCAGAATAAGAAACTCCTTCTTTAATTTTTTCATCTCTAATATTATTTATCATTAATTTTTTAGATATTTTTTGATTATTAAGAATTTCTAATACAGAAGGTTTAGG
The DNA here is from genome assembly GCA_034002805.1 of Bacteroidales bacterium. Taxonomy (GTDB): domain Bacteria; phylum Bacteroidota; class Bacteroidia; order Bacteroidales; family UBA12077; genus UBA12077. The sequence continues at coordinate 3,369 of JAVEZW010000012.1, forward strand.
TTTGGTTGTCCATTTTTTATTTTTTATGTCACGGATTAAATCTCCTTGACACGATTGTTCCCACTCTTTTTTTGACATTTCAACAGCATCTTGAGGAATTTCTTTGTGGATTTCGTCAATATAATGACCTATAACTTGTCCTTCTTTACTAAATGTAGCGAAATATTTCATAGTTTATTTTCCTTGGTGTTAAGCAAATATGTAACCGTAAGCACTCCATATAATATAATATGGATTTATATTTGGAGTATCTTCTTTACTATAAACAACAAATCCAGTATTAGTTGGATTGTAACAACTTAATTGTATATCGAAGGAATTACTTGAATGCCCAACATTTGCTGAAACATTGTAAATACATGATAGAGCTATAGGGAATGTTATATTGTATGTTCCAACACCATCACCATGATCGGAAAAAACAGTAGACCTACCATAAAGCAATACAGGTCTCACTATTTGTCCACTACCAAGATAACCTTTTTGAAATAAGGTGTACCCTGATATATTAGCATTTACAGATATTGCCGATGTGTTTTGTACTAATGTGGTATTAATTAAACCAGCAGGAGTAACAGCCCTAGTGTTATCAGTACCAGCTAAAACTTCTTCTAACGTAGCCAATTCAACAATACCATGACCACTTGTACTAGCTATAGCAATTGCATGAGTATGAGTAGTATCAGAGACACTATTACCAGTTGAACCAGTTATTGTACTAGGAGTTCCTAATGATATAGTTCTATGAGTGGTTAGATCACCACCACCAGTTAAACCAGTTCCAGCGTTAATGGTAATACCATTCCACGCCTTACTGTCTTGCAACACTTTACCTTGAGCAGCAGTTAATGCAAGACTTGTGCTTGTAGAAACTAAGGTGTCGTTTAATTGAAC
>JAVEZW010000012.1:4362-35322 GCA_034002805.1 Bacteroidales bacterium
CAGTTAAACCAGTTCCAGCGTTAATGGTAATACCATTCCACGCCTTACTGTCTTGCAACACTTTACCTTGAGCAGCAGTTAATGCAAGACTTGTGCTTGTAGAAACTAAGGTGTCGTTTAATTGAACAATACCAGCAGCAGCAGTGCTTGCAAAAGCAATCGCATGAGTATGAGTAGTTCCAGAAATAGTATTACCAGTTCCAGAAGTGATACTACTAGGAGTACCAAGTGATATAGTTCTATGAGTGGTTAGATCACCACCACCAGTTAAACCAGTTCCAGCGTTAATGGTAATACCATTCCACGCCTTACTGTCTTGCAACACTTTACCTTGAGCAGCAGTTAATGCAAGACTTGTGCTTGTAGAAACTAAGGTGTCGTTTAATTGAACTAAACCTGCACCACTTGTACTAGCTATAGCAATTGCATGGGTATGAGTTGTTCCTGATACAGTGTTTGTAGATGTAGATGTAATACTACTAGGAGTGCCAAGTGATATAGTTCTATGAGTGGTTAAATTACCACCACCAGTTAAACCAGTTCCAGCGTTAATGGTAATACCATTCCACGCCTTACTGTCTTGCAACACTTTACCTTGAGCAGCAGTTAATGCAAGACTTGTGCTTGTAGAAACTAAGGTGTCGTTTAATTGAACTAAACCTGCACCACTTGTACTAGCTATAGCAATTGCATGGGTATGAGTTGTTCCTGATACAGTGTTTGTAGATGTAGATGTAATACTACTAGGAGTGCCAAGTGAAATTACTCTATTAACACTTAAATCTCCACCACCTGTTAAACCAGTTCCAGCGGTCATCACAGTTGTCTTGGCAGCTTTTGTGTCTTGTAAAATCTTGCCTTGTCCGGCTGTTAATGCTTCATCTATACTACCAGAAGTCAGGGTGTTGTTTAATTGAACAATACCCTTTCTGGTAGTGTTAGCTTGATCAATAGCATGGGTATGAGTAGTGCCAGAAGAAGTATTAGTTGAACTTGAAGTAATTTGACTAGGAGTACCAAGTGAAATTACTCTATTAACAGTTAGATCACCACCACCTGTTAGACCTGAACCAACACTAATACTGATAGTTTTTTCTGATTTGTTATCATATAACCATCTAGTTCTATCGACTAATCTTTGACTAACATCATTGTCAATACCATGAGTGACAGAACTAGAATTATAACTGAATGTAGATGTTCCATTTGATAATTCGCCACTAGCAGGAAACAATGTAGAGGAATCTCTTGCTACATTAATTTCTGTTAAGCTAACTGATTCATATAGAATTCCAGTAGCACCAGAACTTGTTTCTGTCAGATAATCACCAGCAATAAAAGGATGATTAGTAGAAAACAGAATATTAGTTTCTTCTGCTATATGATAATCAGTATTAAAGGGTTTTGTTACATCAACCCAATTAGAATTTTCTGAAAAGGTAGCCATTTTTCACCCTTATGATAGGAAGATTTGCCAATATCCACTTAATTTTATATATGGAGTCTTTGTTACATACTCGCCTGGATCAATATTAACTCTATTGAAAACTTGATTGTATGTTCTATTCCCCCCAACTAATCCGATAGTTTTTAGAACATTACCGTTGAATTCCGATTCTCTCAAAACCCAATAAATTTTAACATTATCTTTACTATCCATGTCTAATACATAACCAGTTGTATCATTGATATGATAAGTTCCAAAATCGTTAATCTGATCAGTATATGTTGCAGTCACATCGGAATCACCAAACACATTAGAAGTTAAATTTCCATACACAGAATTTCCATTACACAAACATTCAAGAATTAATAATTTTCCATCTTTTAGAAGAAGATTATGTTTATCAATAGTATTTATTAGTTCATCGTTTTCGTAAACATCAACATGAAGATTGCAACTGTATTTTATCATTTCAGTATTCATCATAATGTAAATCCTTCTGAATATAACATTGGTTTAATTTGTATAGGATAAGATTGTTCTGTTCCAACATAATAACCCATTCTGTTATACATTCCATCATAACGATATGGGTACATTTTATTAATTTCACCTTCTATTGATCCGAAAGTAATAGTTTCTGTATAAAGAAAAACATCTTCGTATAGAATTAGAAAGTTGAAACCGGCAGGATGAACCGTTTTCAACACTAATGGTAATTCACTAAACACTTCATTTGCAACAATATTATAAGTAAAAGGGGCAATGAACAATCTAGGATTTGGTTCATCATCTATGTTTAATAAATTTTTATCTTCACGAACTTCCTCAAGAATATATTCAAACACTTTCTTTTCTTCTAATCCTATAACTTGGGATTGAGAAAGATATTTGAAAAGATATTCTAGGGATAATTTAGTTCCCTTAATGTTATGAAAGTATTTACCTAGTTGAGCAAATTTTTTCTTATCATACATTTCAATTTTTAGAATATCTTCATTAACTAATCCTGAACCATATTGTTCATAGAGTCCTTGAGTTAAAGCATCATCAGTTTCTTCACTATTAATATTTACGATATTTTGAATATTGATAACTTTTTGAAAAACTCTTTCATCTAAATACTTTAAATAAATTTCCATGAGTAATTTCCACTCAGGATTTTCATTTAACAAATAGGAAGGAATAAGTTTGTCAACAATATAATGTAATCTCTTACGAAAAGTTTTAGCTACAATCAGACTTGTCAATCCGTCTGATTTTTTAGTCAAAACATTAGATTGAATACCGATGATATTAATATCACCAACGGTTCCACCAAAGAGAGCATCTAATACGGGGTCTTCCCACCCTTCACCAATTGCAAGAACGTCACCAGATCCATCGAAATCAAAGTTAGCCATTGATTATCCTATATAATTGATTGTAGATAATTCTGGACAAGTAAAGATTTCAATTTGTCCTGTATAAGAAATATCATCTACCAATGTAAATGAAACAGCAAACGTCGTCATATCATTTAATACTGTACTTTCAAAGTTATCTAATTTAACAAATCCAGTTTCACAATTCACACTTCCTATAATTGATACTGTTGAGGAATCAGAAAGATAAACATCACTCATTGTGCTTGCCGTATTAATATAAATGTTATTAATTTCTGATATAGTACAAGTAGCCAGTGTAGCACCAGTGTCATCTAAAATATCAATCACATTTCCTACAGCAAAAGTAGAAGAATCGTTTAGATAAACAGAAAACAATCCCGTAGTATTTTTTTCATGAAAATTATTATCAAGAATTCTTCCAGTGTTTTCACCATAAACAAAGGTGGAACCTGTTGGTATTTGTTCAGATATTGTACTTAGTTCAAATATAGTTCCACTCAAATCAGTAATATCATCATGTAAGGAAAATGTTGAATAAGTTGCTGTTTCTTTATTAATTTTAGCAAAGAAGTCATATTCAACATCTGAATAATTTACTTCTTGTAATCCGTCAATATATTTTACTATATTAGAACGACTAATAGTTTTATCAAATCCTGTGTAAGTTTCTGCTAGATACTCATCAACACGACTCTTAAATTCAACAGAATCAAAGTTAACGGAACTTTTCAATTTGATTCTAAAAGTTGGATTGAAATAAACAACTACTGGATTTTTGAATTTAAAAAACAGTGTAATAACTTTATATGGATGATAAAATGTTTCTATGGATGTTTTATCAGTTTCCGTTAGATATTCAAATTCATATATATTATCTGAATTTTTTAATCCTACCATGTAGACGAAACCAACATCTTCCCAAGACGAACCTGAAGAATATTCAATTTCATTTCCATTAACATCAATATAAATTTTTTCACCGCCAAAAAACTTATAGGCTTTATATTCTGAATATCCATCATAACGAGAAAACAAAACATTATAATCTGATTCAGTGATTGCTCTATTTTGTGTAGTGTAATTGAGAATTGCCCTACTTTTAATCTGATCGTCTGTTTCTGCTAGTTCACCGTTAGAAAAGTTAGAAACACAAACACCAGAAATTCCATCAATTTCACTTTGGGCTTCTTCATCAATCATTACAGTATTTCCGTAAACATCACCATTAGTCTTTAGGTATCTAACTGAAACAATTTGATTTGTTTTTGGAATTTGATAAAGAGAACCATCATCAAATTTAATTGACATTTGATCTAAATATTCAATATAATAATACTTACCACCAACAACAGGATTTTGATTGTTAATGTTTATCCAATCATATTCAAAATTCAAATCGTCTTGTGAAACACCAACATAGAGATAAGTATTATCTACTTCTTGTTTATCTGATAATTGAAATGTTTGAAATGGGCTTCCATCAGAAATCCATTGTTGTTCTACGATTTCACCTTGATTTAAACTTAACGTTGTACTAGAATTAGGAGGAACAGTAACAACATCTCCCATGTAAGTCATTGTTATATCACCGGAATAAAATTCACTTCCGAAATAAATATATTTGTTATTGTTTGTGTTATTACTCACGAGAACATCACAACTAGGAGAAACATTTCTCTTAGGAATATAGTTCAACATATTCGCAAGACGATGAATATTAGAAGAAATTTTTGCCGAGGATAGGAACAACTCTTTTGTTACTGTATTAAGATAATACATATTATATTGAGTAACGTAAGCCAGAACATTAATCATGTTGGATATAGCACTACCCTCATAATTATAATCTTCTAAGAGTGTGCTATTACTAGCTACGAAATTTTTAATATCATTCTTAATAAATTCCAAATCAAGATTGTAATAATCAGCCATAATTTATCCTAATTGTGAAATGATTGAATTCTGAATCGCATTAAGGTAATCATTCTTTATTACCTTAATCATAGATCTTGTGTTATTCTCTGTTTCTAACACATCATATCTGTAAAGATAGTTTGTGGTATAATTAACCGAATTTTTCACTTGAAAATCATTATAAATTTCTGAACTAACCACATTACTGTACAAAATGCTTTCAATTTTTTTACCAACAGGGATTAATTTTCCAGCACTAACACTCACATTATCAACTACAAATGTTTCACCTGTTGTTTCAAATTCATTAAGTTTAGTTTTATAAACATATAAATCGTTACCACTTTTGATAATCACATGACCACGAACGAAATCCTCTACTGAACCGCCTGTTGTAGAAAAATCTTGCCTTACTATATCTCCAATGTTATAAATTGAAGCTGAAGTTAAAGTCACCTTTGAAATAACTTCCGAGTCGATTGATAAGGTACATTCGTCAGGATAAGGAATATTAGGTTCATCTAATCTAACATCAATGTAATATTTGTTATCTTTGATATATTTATCAATAACTTTCCCTCTGATTGTTTGTCCATTAACTTCAGAATAAACATTAACATTTTTAGGGAATAGAAAGTAATCATTGATATTAGATAATTCTAATACTTGCAAATCTTTTGCTAATTTTTGTAAAATGTTATCATCAATAGAAGTATCAAAATGAACATCTTTTATCCCATTGATAATAGCAAGAAGCCACCAATAATTAATACTTCCGTATAATTCGTAACTAACATCATGTAAAGTCTGTTCATCGCTCATTCTATAAAAGCTAAACCAATCGTTATTCAATTCAGATTCAACATATATTTCTTTGAATATATCTCTGATTGTGTCGAAACCATAATTGATTGAAGGAAGATTATTAAAATAAAACATTATTGAATACCTAAAAATAGTTGTTGGTTGCTCATAACATTGATAGAGTTTATACTATAAACTAAATCAATCTCTAGTCGGTTTTCATCTTCCGAAGGTTTTATTTCAATTGACATAAGAGTTATTCGTGGTTCAAAGTTTTCTAAGGCGAATCTTATTTCATCTCTAATACCAAGATAAGTAAATACATTAAGTTTTTCAAATAAATATTTTCTGATATTAGAACCAAATTGGGGAAAATAATGTAATTCCCCCTTCTTAGTGAGAAGAATATTTTTCACTGATTGTTGAACAGCTTTTTCTTCCTCAAGTAATTTAATATCAGTATTAGTAGCTATTTTTAAATTGAATGGAATATCTTTATACATTAATTTGTCCTAACATTAAGACTTGCTGATACAATGGTTCCAATTATGTTTCCTTCTGTTTCGTCACCTAATCTAGCAACAGCTTTTCCCTCATTGATAACATTGTTGTTTCCTGTCTTAATAGTACAAGTGTGACCACAAGAACCTAAACAAGTGTCGCCAACTCTAGCAACAGCAATGTCATTAATGAACAATGTGCTACTACCAGTTATAATTGTCCCTGTTACAGTTGTATTGTGTATAGTACAATATCCCTCTATGTGATCGCCAACTCTAGCAACACCAACCATAATTAGGCATCCAAATTAATTTTACTTGCTGTAACAGTTACTTCACCTGAAGAAGAAGTTACTGTTGTATTTCCACTAGAAATAATTTCCATTGTTCCAGAAGATTCTATTTTTGAATAACTTGTACCTTTAACTAAAACACTAGGAGCAGTAACAGAAGCAGCAACACCAGAAGTTACAGTAGTTGTTCCTGTTACACTCATTGTAGCATCCCCACCACATATAACATTGACATTTGCCCCTGTTGTAACATTAACATTAGAACCAGCATATAAATTACAGTTTGTGTCACAATGTAAATTAATATTTGGGGATTCTATGTATTTATCACCAACTACAGATTCAACGTTTGTTCCGTCTGCATTAGTTTCATTATAAGTACCAGAAGTGTGATATATTCTAATTCTTTCAACCCCATCAGTATCATCTAATTCGATAACATGACCTGATTTAGTTTCAATGACGTTATTTTTAGGATAAACAGCGGCATAATCAGAAGGTGGAACGGAGAACAAACTATTAGATTTTGTTGAACTCGTTATAGTATTTGTTCCCTTAACCAAATCACTTAGAGGATAATTTTTTGTTGGGTTAGGACTACTAGAAATTCCAAACCCATCTATTTTATTTGAGCCTAATAATCCCAACGTTCCAATGTAAAACAATTCTTGTTCATCATCGTCAAAATAACCACAAACAACAATTGAGTTTATAGAAGGAACAGAAAAATTACTAACTCCAGAAATACTACTTGCACCAGCAGGATATAAAGGAACAGCATAGGGTAAATCAGAAGTTGGTAAAAATTCATAATTATCCGCTTTCTTAACTTGGGGCGAATGTTTACCAACGATTCTCACCTTAACTCTTCCAAGTTGTAATTCATCATTGTTATCTTCTACTATACCTTTAAAAAACATAATTACTTCTCATATTTTATTTTTGCTAGTTTAATGTCTTGAGTAAACGAACCGGCCACCAATTCATTTTTTATAGCTAAGACAATCCAATTTCCTTTATACAAATCATGTCCATCTCTATTGTCATGCCCCTCAAAATTCAAAGTCACTTTTTGTCCCACTCTTCTATCAAAGTTAGCATTTGTTTTAATTTGAATTATATTACTATTCATATTATATACTTGAAAAAATCTTTTCATTCTATTGTCTATTCTTCCATATTCATTTATCATTCCACTTTTTCTAGTTTCTAATTGAGAAAAGAATGATGTTTTTCCTACATTAGATTCTATTAAGGAATTTTTCAAGGTTGATTTATTAACTTTATATTGTGTAGAAGGAATATTGTAACATTCCGAATAGATAACATCCTTATAGAGTAAAATTTCATTGTTGAAATTTTCTAGGATATAAGCCCTTGGAACACTGTTATCACCAAATTGTTTTTGATTAACATAAAAATTTATTGTCTCGTTTCCAGTAGTTCCCAACCAACTATATTTTCTATAATTGAAACCGTCAATGTCTTCCCAAAAAAATGAATCATCATTTTTTTCTAGGTAGTTGATAATATCAAATGAATTTTTATAATTGGTTTGAATGTCGTAAGCGTAACTGTAAGTATCAGAAGTTAACGTTTTAGTGCTAAGTAAATTATTACTAATCAAATTTGTTATGATAGAATTGGAAGTTCCTTTTAATCTCTTACTTAAAATGTAAGAACCAGTTAGATATTCACTTGAAACACAATCAAGAACTATCTTCCCTTTCTTATCAAAAACATTTTTTACTCCATCATTAACAATAGAATTGATTCTAAATTTTAATATTTTGATTCTATCGCTTTCAGATTTTGATAATGAAATTGTTACTTCTTCGTTTCCAACGAGTTTCATATTCTTAACAATATCTTCTGTATCATTAAGAATTAAAGTCATTCTCAATAAATGGGAGAAAATTGTTGAGTGAATGTTACAACCAACGAATGAACCACTATTGTTGTTGATAACGTCAATAAGACCAATGGAACTATTAATAGTTATTGAAGTTATATTTGCTTGTATTTCTAAAGGTGAATCGTACATAATTATCCTTGAACAAGTTCAGAACCAGCAGGGAATATTTCTTTAAATTTCAAACTTAACTTGGTAGTTACAGGGTTCCCATCATAAAAGAACGAAGTTCCATTTGGATTATCATAACTAAGACTAACATCTGTTAATACAAGATAGTTAAGTTCATATAACAAATTTCCATTAACATAAGGTTCTACAATCCAAAAGTCAGGAAATTGAATTCTATATTTGTTATTGTTGTAAGTTGGTAATGCCCTTTTTCTAATAGCATTAATTATACTTTTTAAAGTGTTAGCATCTTCTTGTGAATATGGTATGAAATCCCAAGAGAAATTATATTCCCTAAGTGTCATACCATTGAACAAGTTAGCCATAAAATTATTTATAGCATTGCCTGTCATCATTTTCATTACATCTTCGTAAGCAGCAATAGGGCCGAAGTTTGTTCTAAGACCTTCAGCAACTAGGGTGAAGAATTTCTTTAATGGTGTTGCGCCACCTTTAACACCCTCATAATCAATAGAATCCGTAACGTTTAATCCTTCACTTGGGATAGGAAGATAGATTAAATTTTTTAAATCTTTTACGAGATTGATTTGATTTTCATCAGTTGTTACATTAGTTTGACCATAAAGTGTTCTATCATAAGAATATGAAGTAAGTTTAATGAAAGCCTCACTAGAGGCCAAACTTTCGGGGTATTGAGGATAGATAAGATACGTTTCATCAATTTTATTAGATGTATATGCCATAAAAATTTCCTTTTGGTTTATAATTCGTATTTATCTTTTAAAATTATGTTGACAATTAAATCTGATAATGGTATAGTATATTTACCTTGAACGAACAACACTAACTAAAAAAAGGAGATTTAAGATGAAATTTGAAAAGGGTGAATTTGAAATTCGTTTGAACAATCAAGGGTGCGAATATGTTAATGGATTGAAATGTGTGTTGTTTGGTGTTCACAAAAACGAATATAAAAATTATGATGTGACTCACATACCTACTGGTTTTAAAGTGATGAGTTTTGTGAAACAAATTCAAGCTAAGAAATTTATCAATTATCTATTGAACGAAGAATTTCCTGTGTCTTGGTATAGTGGAAGCAAAAACATGAACTTTTCAGAAACAACTATGTTATTTTACCCTAATGGTAAAAAGGTTTTTGAATTGACAGAAAAAGTTAAAACTGAAATTTTTTAATTGACAAAATAATATGAACAGTATATAGTCTAACCATAACCCACTGAGAAGGAGATTTGATATGAGCGAAACTAAACGTGGTCGTAAAGTGAACGAAGAAGCAAAAGAAAACATGGTAAAATTGTTTTGGGATTGTAAGGATGTGAACGAGTTTGTGGAAGTTTGCGCCCTGAAGGAATCGACTGCAAGGATTTACTGGTATCGTCTTTGTAAAGAAAATGATCGTGTTGTGAAGATGAAAAAAGGACGCAAAACTGATAAGGTAGATTACCAACAGAAATATAATGAACTGGTAGCGTCTATCAGGATTGAACTTGAAGAAGCTAAACTAAACAAACGTTCTCAAGCACCTTTTAAGAAACTTCTTGGGATTGAATGTTAAAATAAAAAGAGGGATGCTAGAAATAGCATCCCTCTTTATCACTTATTAATTACTGGTTATTGCCAAGTGTAGCCGGGGAAACCAGTCATGGTAATCTTACCATAGTAATTCTCAGCACCAAACTTATTGGCTTGTAGACCGTAACGAGTGGTGAAGAACATACGAGGAACGTTATCTTCAGGACCGATACCTTTATCTACACGGAGAGGAACGTAAGGACCGTAGAAGTAACCGGCATCGGCCTCGCCACCTTTGTAAGCAACCCAAAGAGTAGGATTGGTATTGTCAGCAAAGAGGTCAAATAGAACCTTCATACCATTGAAAGTACCAGCATTAACATTAGTTACACCAGCAACACCACCACCTTCTAGTTTACCAGTAGCACGAAGGATGGAAAGTGCTTTGGCGTTAGCAACTAGGATATTAGCAGGACCACGACGGTTGCGTAGAGCCATATTGAAGGCAATGCGGTCAATAGCAGCAACAACGTTCTGGTATTTTTCCATCTCATAGCGACCATCTAGGGTAGCATATGCAAGGGTGTAAACGTTACCGTTACCAGAGGTACAAACATCATTTACAGTACCAATAAATTCACGGTTCATTTCGCGAACAATTTCATCAGAACTCATTTGAATTAGAAGTTGTTCAGCATTTAGACCATGAGCGTTACGAAGGTCTTCTTCAAGTTCCTTGCTGAAACGAGCTTTGAGGGCACGTTTTTTAGCAACCATTACATCAGATTCAATCGTGAATCCCATTTCTTGATGAGAAGAGAAAATCTCATAAGTAGTTGAGGTAATAGTAGTTGCTGGTGAAGTTAATGAAGTATTCCAAGGACCAGAATAATTCTGGAAAATAAACTGATAACCAGCTTCATTGGTGTAAACAACACTGACAGTAGCAGCAGGAGCAGAATAAGAAGCTGCATCGTCAACCAGATCACCAACTTCAAAAGTACCAGTACCAACACTGATTAGAACGTTGTTACCTTCTACATAAGCAACAGTACCAGTAGCACTATTATCGGAATTGGCAATAGGATCACCAACAGCGAAGGAAGTACCAGAAGTAAGAGTTAGTACAGCAGAAGTAGTACCATATTTTAGGTCATAGCTATCAGTTCCACTGTAAAGTGAACGGAGATAGAAAATTAGACCAGAACTAGACTTCATCGGTTGAGTACCAAAAAGTTCTGGTCCAATTAGAGCAGGAGTAATACGACGAACTAGAGGAATTAGAACGGGGTTTACAACTGCAACATCACCTGCAACAGTTTTCTCATTAAGAACAGTTTGCTCAAGAGATTCTAGCATTTGAGCAGTTAGAAGTTTTTGTGATTCGCTTTGGAACTTAGGGGCATCACCGATTTTATCAGACCATTTACCCTTTAGTTCAAGAACAGGCTCCCATTTTTCTAGGAGTTGTTCAGTGCCACCAAATTGAATTTCTTTTTCAGCCATTTTGTTTCTCCTTTTGTTAATTACTAAGTTTTAATTAGTGTTTTTTAATGCTTATAGGTATTTATCAATTTCAAATTGAGTTTCTTTAACTTTTTCAGTTAGTTCCTCTTTTTCAACTTCTTTCTTTTCCATAACAGGTTTGTCAGCTACACGCTCAATACAAAGTTTGATTTTGCGCTCAAAGTCTGCCATATCTTTAAACTCAAGACCTTCAGTTAGAGCAAAAACTTTTTCAACCTTAGCTTTGGAAAGACCTTCAGTTAGTTTCTTGAATTTAAGAGATTTCTTATATTCTTCAATGTCACTCTTATATTCAATGTTTTCCTTAATAACCTTATTAGTCTTTTCTTGAAGTTTACTAATTTTTCCTTCAAGTGCTTCGATACGTTTTTCTTGATCAATATCAACGGTGAAATGATTTGACTCAAGAATGTCGGCAAATTTTTCAATTAATTCTTTAGCAGCCTTTACAGTGTATTCGTTTTCAATAGCTACTTTGTTTTCAGTGAAAAATTCTTTAACAGCATAGTCAAGATAACCATCAACTGATTCTACAAGTTCAGACTTGTATTCATCGGCTTCTTTGCGAAGAGATTCTTCAAGAATAGCTTGTTTTTCTTCCAGTTCTTTTTGTTTTTCAGTTAATTGTTCAGCAACTTTAATTTGCACCTTTTCATTGACTAGCACATCAATTTGTGCTTTAATGTCATTTTGAAGTTGCTCAGTGAAAACTTCTTCACCAAGTTTTTCCTCAAGAATTTTTAGAAATTCCATCTTGTTTCTCCTTTTGTGTATAAGTATTTATCTTTTATAATTATTTATTCTTTTTCTTGGTTTTGCATTTTGATTCTTTCATTTCTGGCTCTTCTTCCTCTTCTTCATAAGGTTCCATATCTTCGATTTCGCCAAAATCTTCTTCGTCAAAAATTCCATCCATCTCATTAGCGATTTCATTTAGACCATCAACCCATTTTTGGTTATCAAGTTGGTCAGCAATGTCACGAAGTTGTTTCACTAAATCACCATATTCTTCACGAATAAGAGATTCATTAGCAGTTTCACCACCAAGACTAAATTCATTTTCAAAATCTTTACGGGTAAAAGTTTTTTCAGAACCATTAGGCATTTTTAATTTTACAATTTTGTCATTGACAAAGGTTACTTGAAAACCAATACCTTTTTCTTTGCCAATAGTGTTGATCATTTGTCCGACATAAGGAGCAACAACAGACTCCTTAATATCATTAAGACTTTCCATGAGAAATTTTTTAAACATTGTTAACTCCTTATTAAGTATTTATTATTTGAGTTTATTAATATAGTCGCTAAAAATTTTTTTGACTACATTTTGAATATCTTTAGCTTTAGCTTCTTGAATTGTCTTCTTATATTTATCAATTTCCTCTGATAAATCTTTTTTAACTAAAACACCATTATCATAAACCCATTCACAATTTTCTTGTATAGCTGTTAAAAAAGCATCAGGCGCACTTGGTTCAAAGACTAAATCCCCTAAACTTACTAATTGTAATTCTTGAACTACTTTAGCACCATTTGATTCTTTAATAGAACCTAATCCTCTTGAACTAATACCTAGAGTGATTCCTGCTTCAAGTAAATTTTGACCAATTCTGCCTTTAGGAGTATTTAATAGTCTTGCTCTTGTTCTAAAATTATTTCCCTCTTTGATTACTGATTCAAAAACATGGGAAATGTTTTCTGGTTTGATTGAAGCAGCATTATTTTCTGGATGATCAAGTTCACCTACCGCACGTTTATTATTCAAATATTTATCAACGTGAATACTAATAGCTTTCTCTAAAACTGGCATTGGATAAATTCTTCCATTACCATTTTTCACTTCTGATTGTAAAGTAATACCTTCAACAAACCAGTTTTTAGTGTTGGTTGATTCATCTAAAACACTTTCTGTTAACACTTCTGAAAATGTTTCTTTTAATAATTGCATTTTATTTTCCTTTATTTTTATTAATTTAAATATTCTCTTTCTACCACGAAGTTGCAGACCCCCAAGAAGAAGTTATGTATTCTTCTTTTAGGTATTCTTTTTAAGATAACATTTATTGACCTTTTGATTATTTACGCTATACCAGTGATGATTCCATTGGTCACTGTTATCGTTTTACCATCTGTTGTGGTAAAAGTTCCACTTTTACCAGAAACATTAGAACCTGCATAATACTGTGCTGCATATATGTTTGCCCATCTGTTTCCTGTAGACCCCAACGATACCGTATTGTCTGTAGAAGGTCTAACAAAACCAGATAAAACATCTAATCTTTGTCCTCCCGGCTCAACCAAACAAACCCTTCCAGAAGTATTATTGGCCATGAGTCTGACTTCGTTGTTGCTATCAATAATTATCGACCCCGCCAAAGTAGTTCCAGAATAAAACTCATAGTGTTTTGAAGAACCAGCAGAAGCAGCCTTAGACGTTTTATGTATAGGGGTTGCGTCTGTAGAAGATGATGCATTAACCTCAGACCCACTAGGATATAAACTATATCCCGTATCGCCAGAAGATATTGGTGTACTCACAGAAGTATCTAGTTTTACTGCGCCATTATCAAAAACAGAACCAGAAGAAGTTGTTGGGAAAAATAAAACCCCACTTTGTTTTTGAGTGTTAAAAAACGTAACTTCCCCACCATTTAAGGTTTCAGCTATATTGACATATCCTGTTATGTAACCACCATAAATGGAAGCCCTAACTTTATCGAAGACAAAAAGACTCTTGTATTTCCCACTATATCCCTTACCAAAAATTCCGTGTATTTGTACTGATCTAATAATTCCTGTATTCGTCACTTCTTTAAATTCAAACAAATCGAATGTTCCTGTGTCGGCTGTATTTAATACTTCAGAATAACACCCAAAAAAATTAACAACTACAGGATCAATAAAGATGAAGGGTTTGTTTCCAATAGAAGGATTAGATGAAAAATCACAATTATAAAAACTTAAATTGTTGCCATTTGTTATAGTCGCTTTATTTCCAAAATAACAATTAATTAGACAATTATTATTGTTTGAAACAGCCGTAGCGGAAAAGGCACTATTGTTTTTAAAATATACATTGGTGTATTTATGATAAAAGAAATTATTAGTGACTTCTATTCCAAATTCATTATGTACGAATTCAACATTTTCAATTTGAATATTTGATGCTTCAATTTTAATAGCCGTTCCTATGTTAATATCACCAAATTCTCTTGAAAATGTCAAATTTTTTATTGTGGATTTACCGGCTGTAGATGTTAGGAAAAAACAAGGATTTCCAGCTTCTTGTGTTGGTCTTATTCTTGTGGCATAAACACCGTCACCAAAAATGTCTAATTCTCCGCTAATCTCTATTTCTCCACACAAATATTCACCAGATGAACAAGCAAAATTCAAAGAACTTATAGTGTCAGAATCAGAACAATAATCAATAGCACTCTGAATAGCAACAGTATCGTCACTTACTCCGTCACCCTTAGCACCAAACCATTTTACATTGACAGGTCCACTATGTTCCCACAACCAAGCACTACTACCATCACCACCAGTAGGTACAATGATACTACCACCATCATCAACATAAGTACCAGCAACACCACTATCTTTCCATACTCTTACTGGTCCACCACCACCATCACCAGATTCATAATAACCTTTCACCTGAATGGTAGCATTAGTATAACCAGTATAATTTCTTAGTTCTGCAATAGTATTAACTGAATGTGTTTTAGTAACACCATTAATAACTACATCTCCATCACCTGTAAATACATCACCTAAATAACTATCAAATGAACCGTTGATACTTAGAGTAGCACCAGAATTTACACTAACGCTACCACCATTAACAATTTCTAATGAAATAGTATCTGGAATAGTAATGTCACCACAAGTCACTGATTCAGTGACTACTAATGTTTTTCCAACTAAATCACTATCAGCAATAGCACTAGCTAACGAATTATTATATTTTCTTAAATCTACTTTATTTAGTAGAGTAGGAAAAGTTAACATTTATATTAATCCTTTTTGTTTACATTCTTTTTAAATTCATCAGCAATTTTTTGTTTCAAAATTACTCCTAATGTTTCTTTTACTTTCATTGGTTCTTCTTTAATTACATACTTAATTAGTTCTTCAGTTTTCATGTTTTATCTCCTATATAAGTTATTTATCTTTTATGTTCCTGCTTTCAAATCGACAAATGGTTTGTCAACAAAATCATAACCATTTTCAGACCACAAACCAAATTTTAAATCAAATAGAACCTTATCAACCATTTCTTTATTTCTATTTACTAGTTTGTTTCCATCAACATAAACAAATAAATGGACTGGAATTAATTCGTTTCCATTTATTGTTTTTGCTGCTTGTGTTCTCGTTCTACCTTCATGACCATAAACAGAAATTTTGTCACCTTTAATTTCAATTTGTAAAAATGGTGGAGCAATTGGAAATCCTTCCTTCATTTTTTGAATTATAAATTCAAGATTAGAATCTTTATAACTTCTCATTTTTGCTAATCTATGAAAATTTCTTGGTGTAACTTTAGCTGTTAATCCTCTATAATCAACTTCGCCCTGCATTGGAACATAACCTAATGGCTCATAAAATTTGTCATCTTCACGCCATGTTTTTGTTGACCAATTAATTTCATTAATATTTTCTAATAAAGAAACAAATTTAATCATGGTTGTTCCTCTGTTTCTGGTGTAGTTTCTTCTGGTGTTTCAGGTTCTTCGATTGGTTCATTTGTTGTCATATCAATTGCTCCGTCAGTAGGAACTTCTGGATCACCAAAAGGTTCTTCCATTCCACCACCAAATTCATCATTGTCAGTAGATACAATTCCTAATTTATCTTCCAATTCCATTTCTTTTTGTATTGATTCAATTTCTTCTTCTGTCATGTTAAGAACAACGTCATAAGCGTATTTTTTACTAAAATATTTTCCTTTACCTATATATCCATCAATTGCGCCTAAAATTTCTACCTTACTTCTTATTCTTTCTTGTGCTGCAATTTCTTCAAAGTATTGATCTTTAGCCCAATCGAATTGAATTTTATTATAAATTTTATCAAATTCATCTAAATCAAGAACACCTTTTAGATATAAATGTTTTTTCAACATGGGAACAAATAAACCACGCGCAAATTTATCACGAAGACCGTTAATAAATTTAGCAAATCTTAGTTCTTCGCGATTAATTTCTTTAGCATTATCACCAAAATTGATTGTAGACCCGGCCAAATCAAATCTTCCATAAGGAACTTTCAATGAACGTAACATATTACGTTTATAATATTCCATATTTTCAACCATATCACGCAATTGAGTACCACCCTGAATAGGATCAATATCAATACCACGCCCATCATCAGAAGCAGCAGACCAAAAATCTTCAGTGATAGTCATTACATCTTTACGTTGTAATACACTTCCTGTTGATCTATCATACACGATACGATTTTTAAATTTGTCCATCATATCTCGTACAAGTGCTTCACTTTTTGATTGTGATAATTTACCAGTTTTAACTTTAAAATGTCGGCGTTCTACGGCTCTTGTCATCGTATATATGACAGCACCATCCTCTAACAATTTTAATTGATTGTAGGGTACAATGGCTTTGTGTAGATAGCTAATATAATAATCATCATTGGCATCTTTTAAACCAGAAGGAGTGAAATTGATATGTTCTTCTGGAATAATAAAGCCTGAATGTTGACGACTATAATCATAACCAAACATATTAAAATTGTTATACATACCTAATTGGTCAATTTTATAAATATAATATTGTTTACCTTCTTTGGTTTTCACTCGTTCAAGATTAAAAGGACTTAATGGTTCAAAACCAATAATCCCATCATTTTTATCATTTACATTAAAAATGTTTTGAGAATATAGACGACCATCTATATACCATTGACGAAAATATTCATCCCCTTTGTATTGAAAATCCATTAGATTGATGAGATATTTAAATTCTTTCTGAATTTCGTCTTTGATGTTGTCAGAAAGTTCAGTATCTTCTAATGAAATTTCTACAACATCTCCATCAGTTTTAATGATAGCTTCATGAACAATTTCATCAATGGCATCATTAATGTCTGCTACTAAAGACATTTCACGATATTTTCTAATTAAAGATTTAATACCTTCAGCGTCATTATTACCAGTACCAAGACCAAATGCCATATAACCACCAATGGCATTTGTAATATCATAAATTTGTGTGTTCTCAGGTTCTTTTTCAAAAACTGATAGATTTACTTGTCCTTGTTCTGGTATAATAGGCTTATTAAGGTCTTCTTCTCTTTCAGAATTGAATAAGCGACGAATGAACTCAAGACCATTCATTAGTATTTCCTTTTAATTAAAATTTTATCAAGATATTTTATAATTTCTACTTCTTGTTCTGGTGAATAAGAAGGAATCATTGTATTAACTAATCTATTTATTTCATTGTCTTTGAATACTTTTATGTTTGTTAAAATGTTACTCACATTGTAACTTTTCATTGCCCCACTCAAATATCTTCTAGGAATATTTTCATTTGCTATTCTTTTAGAAGTTTCATAAGTATTATTTTTCAATATATCAAGAAATAACAATCTATAATCAGGTGGAATGTAATGAAGATTCAACGCTAAAATATTGTATTCATCAGTTCTTTTTCTAATATTAACAACCAAGGCTAAAGGAAATCTATCATAAAAGGATTCCAATGAATTGTAACCAAAGAATAAAATATCGCCCACTTTTATTTTTGGAGTAGGTTCATCAATATTTTCTAATAAAAATTTAAATTCTATTGGTAACAAAATTGTAATTCCTTTATTTTCCTAAAATAAAACAATCTGGTTTGAAATTAGTTATTGACTCTTGATCTTTTTTGTGCCAAAATAATACAATACCGGAAGTAGTCATAAATTTACCTTCAATGATAATATCACCAACATGAATCAATCTATGACAATTTGGACAAACACGAATCAAGTTGTAATTTTTATTAGTTCCACATTTAGATTTACTTTGTATGTGATGTTTATCTAAATAAGATAATTCACCACAAATATCACATTTCTTTTTCAAGCGACTAATGAATTATAATGTTGTTGAAAATTGTCAAAATTTTGTTTCTGTTTCATATATTCGTTTCTATCAATTTTCCCATCACGATATTTAGAACGAACTGAATCAAAATCATCCCATACTTTTTTGAATTTTGATAACAAATTTTCATATTCATTATCACTCAAAACTTTTTCTATGAGATATTCTCTGAACGATAACATAGTATTCCTTATCCTAATTTGATTTCCTTAACCTTATAATCAAATCCTTCTGCATCATATAATTCTAATTTATTCAGACCATGTTTAACACTGAAATTTTTCCTATCAATGCTATCAATTATATCAATAAAAATAGCTTCATTCTTACTTTTATGTTTTCTCAACACACGCCCAATGCTTTGCAAAACCTTAATCTTACTTTTCACACTTTGAACAAACATTAAGTATTTAAGTTTCTTAATGTTAATTCCTGTACTAAAAATATTAAGGGTGGCAATAATAATAGCATTAGTTTCTTCTTCCATAATCAAACGTACTCGTTCACGTTCAGTTGGACTTATATCACCACAAATAAAATAAACATTTCTATCTTCTATATATTTATTAATTAGTTCTGTTAACTTTTCACCATAACTTATGTTCTTGAAAAGAATTAAGGTGTTACCTTGACATTTCTTAATAGTTTGTAGAATGAACTTCATTCTTGATTTGTTTTTTTGAACAAATTCACTTTCAATTTGATATTTTTTAGCAGCACCATCACGTTCTTTTTTATACTCTAATTTAATTTTTTCCTTGAACTTCTTCTTGTCTTCGTCTGAATAATTTAGAACAAGATTGTAAATTTTAATTTTTGTTAATGTGCCTTCATCCATTAATTCTTTAGTTGTAACAAATTCATTAACAGAACCAAATAAAGATTCTAATTGTTCTTTTGCAACTTTTGAATCTTGTAATGTACCAGAAAATCCTAATTTAAATTTTGCATTACTACATAAGGAAATAATATCTGATAAACATTTTCCCGTAGCTAGATGTACTTCGTCACATGCAATTAAATCAAATTGGGAAAACCATTCACTATCTTCAATATTAATGAGTGATTGCCAAGTAGAAATGATAATTGGTTTTTCAGATCGTTTACTTTTTCCACTATAGATACAATGAATATTATCCTTGTAATCTTTTATGTTTTTAGCATAATCTAAAAAATCATATTCCATCTGATCTACTAGGGAAACAGTTGGGACAATCAATAGTGCTTTTTTGATATATCCTTTTTGTAACAAATAATTTATAACTGTAAATTGAATAAGACTTTTGCCTGATGAAGTCGGAAGTAAAGAAATACACTTGTTCTTATTAAAACAACCTAATACAGCGTTTGTCTGATAATCTCTTAGAATCAATTCACAATTTATGTCGTTTTTAAGAAAATTGTTTATTTTTTCAATACTTGAATCAACTTGAATCAATTCATAATTATCTAGTTTGTATTTGATTCCGCTATTATTACAGAGGTTGATTAGTTTATCAAAACAACCAATGGGGAGAGTAGAGTTACGCATATTGAAAAGTCTAATACGACCATCCCATTTTTTAGTTTTGAATTTTGGATTCCACCTGTAGCCATCAGCAAAGAAACTAAATTGTTCATTAAGGAACAAGGCAGTATCATATTCAATATCAGTAATTTTTAAATAAGATTCATTTACTTTTGTTATTAACATTAACTTCTTCTTTTTTTATTAATTTAAGTTGTGTCTCTGGATAAAAAAATACATACTCAGTTGGCCAAGGTTCATCTGTAATTGGCATCAATTTAATAGAATCATATCCATTTCTAATTAATTTTCTTCTTATAGAAATAGCTTCTGTTTTATTTTTTATGTTGACTAATTCATTATAAGCCATTTTATATCCATTTTTTATGTTATATAAAAAAGTAAAAACAAAACCTCCAGAACCATAACTTTCTGCTACTTTTTTATCAGGAGTACAAAAAACTCCTAACCAATGAGAAGGATGTGAACCTGCATTTCTACCTTCACTTTTATCAAAGGGATTTATAGAAGAACTTCCTCTATATAATTTATGTTTACTAAAATTTTCATATAAGAATTCTGTGTAGGATTTCATTAAACACCATTAACATAATTTAGATGGTTCTGAATGTTCTTAATGTCCTGAGTTAGATACTGAACTTTCTTCAATGTTCTATCAAGACAATCGACTAATACTTTTTGATTTTCTACTCTTGTGTTTAATTTACAATATTCTTCATCACTATAAATATGAAAGTTTATTTCTTTAGCGTTATCAAGTTTGTATTCATATTCTTCAGTGAAATAGTAATATTTTTGTTTATACAACTTGTTTAGTTCTTCGTTGTATTTATTAAGTTTAGTCTTGTGTGTAAAAAACAATCTGAGGTATTTAGAATGTAAAGCCGGAACTTTGTAAATTTTTTCAGCTAAATTTTCAAACGTAATATTGAAATCATTATCAATTTCTTCAAACAATTCATCTAAAGTCATTTTTCACCTTTCCTAAATATTTGAATTTAAAGTGTAATCTGTAAATTTGAAACTACAATTACTATAAATAGTATCTGTTGTTGTGTTTTCTGTACTATAATCGACAACACCTAAAACATAAGGGAAACAATTATGAAATGTGAAACTTAAAAGAGGATTAAATTTATTGCTAAGAATGATTAATTCTGCTTGACTATAGTAAGGATATTGTGCTACAGTGGAACCAAAATTAATTTCTCTAATCCAATTGAATAAGTAAATCCATTCTCTTAAATCTTCTGATATGATGAAATTGATATATAAATCATCAAACATAATTGACCCTCCCGGTTGTGGTAATGGTCTAGCAGGGCTAGGAATTTCCATTACACCCCCACTCATTCCGGGTAAAGTTACTCCATTACACATTAATTCCAATGGGTTATGACGAAATCTTTCACCACTAAGAATCAATCGAAAACGATTTTGGGAAGATAAATTTACATTTGGGTTAGCCATTAATTTTTTTCCTTGACAAATGTTTACAAAGCTATTATAATCTATTTATCTTGTAAAATCAAGTTGAAAATGGAGAATGATATGGACAAGAAAATTAGGGATATTGTTGCTGATTTGCTTGTGGACATTCGTTGCGCTGAACGTGATGGACTGAAAGATTATGCTGAAAAGTGTCGTAAAGAATTGAATTATATTTTGGAAAATCATAGAACGATTAAACTTGATCGCTATGGTAGCCCAGTTATTCCAAAGGAGATTAAATAATGAAAACGATTACACTACAAATTGATAACAGCGATAACAAATTAACACAACAAGAATGGTCACGTTTTGTAAGAGATGTAAATCAACATTTGAATGGTACTATGTGTAAATATATAACTATTCATCTTTCTGGTGGTTCTTATTCTTACGCACCTTGGCAGAATTATTGTTGGGTATTTCGAAAGATCAACACTGAAATTGAAGATTATGTACTTGACACAATAAAAAATCAAATAGCAAAAATTGCTAAAGAAGAGTATAAGCAAGATTCGATAGCTTGGACTGAAGGTGTTACAGAATTCGTTTAACTTAAGGTGTTATTGTGAAATCTCATATTAAATATTACATAGAAATGTTACAAGAAGAAATGGAAGAGACAAAGAAAAAAGGTCTAACTTCTGTTTCAGAAAAAATTAAAAAAGAGATAGATAGAATACAAAGGATGGCTAAAAAGAATCCACATCTATCTTTTTCAGAAAAAGTTCAAGCTGAAATAGAAAAAAGAAAAGGTTTGGGTGGAACAGATTCAGTAAAACTTTCTTCCAATAAAAAGGAGATCAATAAAAAGAAAGTTCCACCATCAGAAAAAGTAGAAGAACAGAAAAAATTCACTGAAATGATTTGTGAAGATACAAATGAGAAAATTTCTTCCTACAAAGACTATTTATTATCTGAACATTGGAAACTTAAAAAACAAGAGTATAGAGAAAGTAAATTCTATAAAGGTTGTTGTGAAATTTGTAAAGAGAAAAATGTCGAATTACATTTACATCATAAAACATATAAAAATATAGGGAAAGAGAGAGTTGAAGAGTTAAGTCAACTTTGTAAAAAATGTCATTCTATAGTGCATAAGTTAGGGAAAATAGATTTTACATCAAATAAAACATTGAACAAAATAAAGAAGGAATTAGAAAAAGACAGTTTGATAAATAAGAATAAACCTACGGAGGAAATTAAACTTAAAACGATTGTAAGAAAAAGGGTTTGATAAGATAATTCAGTTTATTTGATATGAACAATTTGTAGTCTCTTGAGCATAAGGTGCGCCTAAAAATGAGGTTGACATTCGTTCAACGTCTGGAGTTAGGCTAGAGCAACCATGATTTCTGGTTCATTTAGAAATCTCCCCGGTGATTGGGGGTTGGCAAAGGAGAACAAAGGCCAACTAAAAAAACTATCGACCAGACGGGTGAAAAAGACCACGGAAATCTATAGTCGTCGGAAGGCTTAGATTTCCCCCCGAAGTTGTGCAGCGGCAGAATAAAAACGGAGCCGAACTTCCCTTCTACCAAAGATTTATGAGGTCTTTGTGTCTCTGCTATTCCGATTGCTTGCTTTTTAAGCAACTAGCCTCTGGGTTAGGGCAGTTGCGACCAAAAAACAATATCAGTAACTAATTGATTTTATTGATTTTTCAAATTTATCATCTATCAGTTCTAAAAAATTCTACGAGCGTAAGCGAGTTTCCCCGTAGGGGAACAATGTTACTATCAAGTAATATCTTGAAATAATCTTGTTCTTACTATTCAATAGCAAAACATTCCTAATAACTATCAAATTCTTCCTAATCAATTACAAAACATTCCTAGTCACTATCTAAATCTCAATGAATAACTATGTCTTCTATTTGTTACCAATTTATTTCTATTCCCTTTCGCTACGCTACAGGGAACTTCGTTCGGCTGCGCCTCACTTCGTATTTATTACTTGACTTGTAAGATTCCTTGTAGTACAATATATTTTAATGAACTTATTTAGAAAGGAATTAGTAATGAGTAGTAAAAATTATGTTAGCAAGGAAGATCTATATAATGAAATTGTCAAGTATTTTGATGATGGAATTGTATCTGATCACTTACATTTAATGATTTTTGACATGGCAAAAAGGATTGCGACTAAGGGTAGGTTTCATGGTTACACTTGGCGGGAAGATATGGTAGTGGATGGTTATCTAAGATGCATCAAGTATTTAAAAAGTTATGATCTGACCAAGAAAAATCCATTTGCATATTTTACTACAATAATCTATCATACTTATTGGGCATATAGAACTAAGGAAATGGACTATCAGAATAAAAAATGGATAGCCTTATCAAATCTTGTTACTAAAATGGAACATGAGTTTAATATTACTTTAGCTATGCCAGATAACATTAAGGAAAAAGTTTATTCTTCTGGTTCTACTTTTGATGATACGTTGGAGGAACAAAGTGAGTAAACCTTTTGCTGCTACTACGGGAACAATAGTCTATTTCTTTGATGAAAAATTTTCTTGTAAAGAAGAAATAATAGCTTATGACAAATGTTTTAAGGTAATCAAATCTAGTAAATCTAAAAATAGGTATCACAAAGAATTTTGTGATAAATTACTTTTCAATTATTTTAGAATGTTCGGTGAAACATTTCACTATAAGAAACTTTCAGAAATTTTTTGTATGAAATTTATCATTAAAAATTAAAAAGGGTTTATATGAAAAGACTAATAGTTGGGGATTTGCATTTTGGTGTAAATGAAGGAAATAAAAAATTTCTTGATTATCAAAAGAAAAGTTTACAATGGATTATTGAACTTTCAAAAGATCCAGATATTTACAGTGTAGATTTTTTAGGAGATATATTTGATAATAGAAATCATTTATCTCATTCTTCTATTGATTTGTTTAATTGGTTTTTTGATGAAATTGGTTCAAAGGTAGGAATTATTATTGTAGGGAATCACGATTGTCCATATAAAAACACCAATAAGAACAATAGTGTTTCCTTGTTAAATCAAAAATATTTTTTGGCAGACCATGAAATCATTGAAGTGAATGATAGAGTTTATGTCCCTTGGGTAAATAAAGAAAATCAAGAAGATTTTACTATTGCCTTGAAAAAAACAAAAGCTAAGATTTGTTTTGGACATTTTGATATTTCTGGTTTTGACATGATTAAAGGTGTAACATCAAAACAAGATTCTATTTCAAGAGATTTGTTAAGAAAATTTGATCAAGTGATTTCTGGACATTATCATAACTTTTCTAGGAAAGAGAATATTATTTACATTGGTTCACCTTACCAGATCAATTTTTCTGATTTAGGAGTGAAGAAATTTGTAGCAACATTAGAAAATTCTAATTTAGAGTTCATTGAAAATCCTTATGTATATTTTGTTAATGAAAAGATTGAATCAGAAGATGTTTTGCCTGATATTGATTTTCTAATTGACAAAAAGGTGAAATTGGATATAAACTGTGAAAGAACCATTAAGATAGAAAAATGGTTAGCTAAACTCATTGAAGTAAATAATGATGTTAAGATTAATGACAATTTTAGTTTCATTAGTGTTAATGAAAAAAATGTAAACGTGAAGACAGAAAATTTTTTAGATATGTGGAAAGATTTTTTAGAGGAAGGAATAGAAGACAAGGAAGAACTAAACGATTTGTTTATGGAGGAATATCAAAAATTATGCAAGATCTAATTGTTTATCATTGTTGTGGAGAAATGATATTTGTTGAAAAGAACGAAGAACGATTGTATGCTACACCAAAATGTCCAGTTTGCAATAAAAACATGAAATTAGCCAAGGAAGTTTACAAAGAGAAAGGAAATGAAAATGTACCTAGTCTTTCTTGAATTTATCAATAAACCGAATAACATAATTATTGTTTTGAGTGTTCTCTTGATGTTATGTTTTATTAATTCACAATTCAAAGGAATTAAAATTAAGTCATTAAACAATGAAATAGAATCTTTAAAACAAGAAATTGATAGAATAAAGAGGATGACGAAAAAGAATCCTCATTATTCTTTTTCAGAAAAAATACAAATAGAAATAGCAAAAAGAAAAAACAATATTGTCGCGAAAAGGTTCATGTAATACATAAAAACAACAAAGAGAAAGGAAATGAAAATGTACCTAGTCTTTCTTGAATTTATCAAGAAACCGAGTAACATAATTATTGTTACTTTGAGTGTTCTCTTGATGTTATGTTTTATTAATTCACAATTCAAAGGAATTAAAATTAAGTCATTAAACAATGAAATAGAATCTTTAAAACAAGAAATTGAGCAAGTAGAACATTCTAGGAAAGTTGAAAAAGAGTTATACGATCATAACATTGAAGTTGTTAAAGATGCGTTTTCAGAATTACAATCAGAAGTTGAAAATCTAAAAAATGTAATAAAACAAAAAAACGAAGAATTGGCTAAACAAGGAGATAGAGTAGAATATTGGAAAAAATTATATGCTAATAAACAATGCGTGAATAATGATCAAGAAGTAGTCAAACCTACACAGGGGATTATAAACGATGAAACGAATTTTACTGTCATTAGTTCTATTAATAACATCTTTGGTTTTTAGTGGTTGTGCTACAAAAGAAATTAAACCACCAGAAAAAATTGTAATTGAAAAAGTATATGTATATGAAAAATGTGTGAAAAGTGTGCATCCAACATATAAAAAACTAGAACCAAATAGTCATATCGGAAGTGCTTACAATGTTAACATTCTTCTTGAAAATTTGACATTTATGGAAGATTATGTTAAAAGTTTAGAATCTATCATTTCTTGTTATGAAAATCAATCAAAAGGAACTGAACAATGACATTCCGAGAAGAATTAGAAATTTTATTAGAAAAACATAAAAGAAATGGAATTTCAGATACACCAGATTATGTTCTGGCGAAATTCATGACAGATTGTTTAACATCATTTGAATGTGCTGTTGGTATTAGAGAATCTTTAAAATCTAATAAAAGGTGAAATTATGTTATCTGTTGAATGTCAAATTATGATTGCTTCAGGTATTTGTTTTGTTCTCGACTCTCATTCTCCTATGTTAATGAATACCATGCTCAATGTTTTAGAAAAACATTGGTCTGAATTTGAATCACCGATAAAACAAAATATTCTTAATGAATTGAAAGACTATCTTAAAAAAAATGTTAATGACTCTCTTTCAAATTTTGTTAGCAGAAAGGCTTTCTGATGATTTTTAATGTTGTGAGATTGAAAAACTTTCTTAGTTATGGTAACAACATCACGGAATTTAAATTAAATAATTCGCAAGTATCTGTTATTACAGGGGAAAATGGCCGAGGTAAAAGTTGTTTGACAGACGCTTTGTATTTTGGATTAACAGGAAAACCGTTTAGGTCAGTTAATAAGAACGAATTAGTAAACACTAAGAACAAAAAAGATTGTTTGGTGGAAATTGAATTTAGTGTAGGGCAAGATTCTTATTTAGTGAAAAGAGGGATTAAGCCAAACTTATTTGAAATTTTTAAGAACAATGAATTAATTGATGAAAGTTCTCATGTTAGAGATTATCAAGAAGTTCTTGAATCAATCACAGGATTAACCAAATCAACTATTGAGCAAACATTAATTATTTCTAATCGGTTTTATAAACCATTCTTAGAACTTTCTGCTTCCGAAAAAAGATCATTCATCGAAACCGTGTTTGGTCTTGATATGCTAACTTCAATGAATGATTCTCTTAAAATTCGTTTATCAGAAGCAAAACAGTCAGAACAATTTAACGAAAAAGACATTGAACGAATTGATTCTAATGTCAATATTTTGACTGAACAAATTCAATCTCAGAATAAAATTAATAATACACAAGAAATTGAAAATAAAATTAAAGAATCTGAAAACGTAATTTCAGAACACATGGAAGTCAAAAGAAAGTTAGAATGTCAAATAAACGAATTGGTTAAACAAAAACAAGATTGTTCTGATAAAATCAAAAATTTTGATGTGTATAATAAAAAATTAATCTTATGTGAAAAAAATGTAAATGAAATAATCAAACAGTTGAAATTTTTTTCTGATAACAATGAGTGTCCTACTTGTCAGCAAAATTTGGATTCAATGTTTATTGAACGAAAAAAGACTAAATTGTTTGAAGAAGAAAGTTTATGGAAAGATCGCTATGAAGTCCTTAACAAAAAAATTGATAATTTCAAAAAGGTCAAAGAAAATATTAATGAGTTAGACAATAAGATTTATAAATTACAACTTGTGTTAAATTCGGCTAAAGTGAAAATTTCTAATGAACAGAAAAGAATTCTTGATTTGAAAAATGAAGTAGTCAAACAAGGAATTCATGAATCCGACAATCAAGAAAAACTATTGAGATTGAAAACAGAAAAAGAAAATCTCTTAGAGAAAAAATTAGAATTAGCTAAACAAAAAAGATTGATTCAGAGTTTACAGAAATTAATTTCAGATAAGGGAATTCGTCGTTACATTGTTGGTAAATACATTCCAGTCATTAATGAGTTTATTAGAAATTATTTAGAAATTTTGTCAGCAAGTTACCAGTTGAAATTTGATGAAGAGTTTAATGAAAATATTTTGACTTATGGAAGTACAAGTTTAAATTATGGT
The DNA here is from genome assembly GCA_034002805.1 of Bacteroidales bacterium. Lineage (GTDB taxonomy): Bacteria > Bacteroidota > Bacteroidia > Bacteroidales > UBA12077 > UBA12077. The sequence continues at coordinate 32,580 of JAVEZW010000012.1, forward strand.
GGATTTTCTTCTGGTGAGAAACAACGATGCGATTTAGCTTTAATTTTTTCGTTTTTACAATTAGCAAAATCTAAAAACAACGTATCATGTAATCTTATTTGTTTTGATGAAAAATTTCATGATTTGGATAATGAGGGGCTAAGTGGGCTTAAAAATATATTTGATATTCTGAAGAGTTTAGGTTATACTATTGTTTTAATCACACATGATAATAGAATTAAAGAATTAGGAGATAGAAATTTTGTAGTCACTAAGGATAAATTTTCAAGGATAAATGAACAATGAAATTAGCATTTTATAAATCAGCAAATGGGGATGTGTTAGACACTTTGATTGATTTGTGGTCTGGAAGATATGGTTATAGTCATGTAGAATTAGTTTTTGATAGAATTTCCACTGACACTTCAAAGGGAAGTTTATGTTTTTCTTCTTCACCAAGAGAAGGAAAATGTCGTTTTAAAAATATTCACTTGACAAATAAGCATTGGTGTGTTATAGATATTCCGTGTACTAGAGTAGAAGAAGAACAATTTTATAGCAAGTGTTTTCAGTATGTAAACGCAAAATATGACTATTATGGAATTTTCTTTTGGTATATTTTTCCAATAAAAAAAGAAAAGCTTAAAAAGTGGTGGTGTAGTGAGATTATATCTTACATTTTAAATCATCCGAAATATCATGTCACACCAAACCATTTAGCTAAATTTTATAACGTACCAAAGAGTGAATTTAAACTAATCTTAAACAAAACATGGAGAATCAAATGAATGAGTCTTATTTTAATCCTGAAGAAAATGAAGTTTACAATGCGTTGACAGAAATTGGTAATAATCCATTTAACGACCAACAGAAAAAAGTGACTGATATTGTATTTGAAATTAAAGTCCCTAATCGCCCGATTTACTTTTTTTATCTTTCAGCAAAACCAAATAAATGTAGTAAATGTGACGGAAAGGGATATAGGGGTTGGAATGTAACTAGGAATTGGCCTAATGTTTGTAAATGTGTTCGTGATGTTTATGTTGATCTAAAGGAAATTGTGTAATGAGATTAGGAATTGTAGGTAGTAGAACATTTTCAGATTATTGGAAACTTAGAGAAAAAATTATTAATACGTTTGATGTTAATAAAATCAGTGTTGTGGTTTCTGGTGGTGCTATCGGAACCGATACGTTAGCAGAAAAATTTGCTGAAGAATTTAACATTCCTAAATTAATTTATCTACCTGATTGGAAAAATCTAGGAAAGAAAGCAGGGTTCCTTAGAAATAAGGACATTGTTGATTCTAGTGATTGTCTAGCTATTTTTTGGGATATGAAATCAAAGGGAACTGAACATTCGATGAAATTAGCTATTAAACAAAAGAAACCTTATGTGTTATTTTCTACATTAGAAGAATTAAATTTAACTAATGAATTTAAATAACAAACTAATTAAACCAAAAATACCACTGTGTAGATACATCAAAGAGGGATGTGGTGTTGGTTTCTGTCCTAAATGTGGTAGTACAATGATTAAAACTAAATTCTTATTTGGGAAGAAAAAATGTATTCATCCTGAATGTGGATTTGAAATTTAAGGAACAAAATGGCTAACGGAAAAGCTATAGGAAATTCAGAAGAGAGAAAAGTAGCAAAATATCTAACTCAATGGGCTACAGGACAAAGTAAAGATTATGTATTCTGGCGTTGTCCTTCTTCTGGTGCGATTGGGACTATTCTTGAAGGTAATGGTGATCTTTGTGGTGATATTATCGCTATAAAATCCGAAGGATTGTTTTTAACAAGTAAATTTTCTATTGAAGTTAAAAGAAACTATCCTAATTCATCCTTCAATAGTTTCATGAAGAAAAACAAGAACGATGAAATTTATAGTTTCTGGAAACAAACTTGTGAGGGAGCAAATAAGGGTAACAAATATCCAATGTTGTTTTACACTAAAACCAGACATAATACTTTAGTTGGTATTCCTAGTCATTTGGTTTGTGAAATAAATTGTGATTTAAGAGAAAAAAGAAGGTTGACAATTGGATTCGAGTCTGATATATTTACACCATGTACATTCTTCGACATGGAAGATTTTTTTGGGATTGTGAAACCAGACAACATTAAACAATTAGGAGAAAGAGAATGATTGAGAATCAATTTGAAGATTTTGTAATGGTTCAGGTAGGGATTAAGAAACTATATGAAGATGTAAAAACACCAGTGTACCAGACACAATTTAGTTCTGGTTGTGATGTTCATGCCTACAATGAAGATGGAAAAGATGTTATCATTTCAAATGTGCCTGGAAAAAATAGGGCTTTGATTAAAACTGGTATTGTATTAGAACTACCTAATGGGTATGAGTGTCAAGTTCGTGCTAGGTCTGGTCTTTCATTGAAAAATGGTATCACGTTGGCGAACGGAATTGGAACTATTGATAATGATTATAAAAACGAAGTTGGTGTGATTATTATCAATCACGGAGAAGAAGATTTTGTGGTTAAACATGGTGATAGAATTGCCCAATTAGTATTCAATCCTTTTACTCAAGCAAAATTTTGTGACATTGAAAATGTGTCGGAAACAAAAAGGGGTTTAGGTGGTTTTGGTCATACAGGAGTTTAACTTTAAAGGAGATTTATCATGAAGAAATTTTTTCGAGATGTATTAGTTGTTGCTAGTAGTTTGTTTTCATTTGTTATGTTGATTGCATTGTTTCAGACAAATAGTAACATTGGAACTATTTTAATTTTTGT
>JAVEZW010000013.1:0-34305 GCA_034002805.1 Bacteroidales bacterium
TTATTGGAAATTCGGTAAATTATGCCGGCGAAGGAACGCAAATAGTAATAAATGCATATCATCAGGATAATAAATATTTTTATTTTTCATTCTCTGACAATGGTGTGGGTGTGCCCGAAGAACATCTGTCACGAATTTTTGAACGTTTTTACAGGGTTGACTCAGGCCGGGCACGTAAGTTTGGTGGAACAGGGCTGGGTCTTGCAATTGTTAAAAACGCCATACTTTTTCATAAAGGCGAAATATCTGCAAGAAACAAACAGGAGGGAGGCATTGAATTTCTCTTCTCTATTCCTAAAACGTTTGATTGATTATTATTTTATGCAATATTCGTGTAAACAGCTTGTATATCCTCGTCTTCTTCGATACGATCAATTAGTTTTTCAATATCAACCAGTTGTTCTTCGGTAAATTCAACCGGTGTAGTAGGGATTCGTTTTAAAGAAGCTTTCTTAATTTCAATTCCTTTTTCTTCGAATGCTTTTGATAAAGAGCCAAAGTTAGTATAATCACCATAGGCATAAATCATATCTTCTTCAATATCAATTTCTTCAAGTCCTGCATCAATCATCTCCAGCTCTAGCTCTTCGATATTAATATCATCAGATTTTTCGAACTCGAAAACTGCTTTACGCGAAAACATAAATTCTAACGATCCTGTTGGAACAATTGATCCGCCTACTTTATTAAAGTATGATTTTACATTCGCTACTGTTCGGGTGGTGTTATCTGTTGCACATTCAACAAATACAAGTACTCCATGCGGACCTTTGCCTTCGTAATTAACCTCAACAAATGTTTCGGCATCTTTACCTGCAGCTCTTTTAATAGCAGCATCGATATTATCTTTGGGCATATTCTGAGCCTTGGCATTTAAAATCGCTGTGCGCAGTTTGGCATTTAACTCAGGGTCTGGTCCACCTTCTTTTGCTGCTACAGTAATTGATTTTCCAAGTTTTGGAAATATTCGTGACATTTTATCCCATCTTTTTTCTTTCGATGCGCGGCGATATTCAAATGCTCTTCCCATAATTGATAATTTAATTAGGGCGTAAAATTACAATTTAGGATCGATTTGGGAATCTTTTTTACTAAAAAATTCTTGTTAAAATATAGATTTGATTTATTCTTAAAAGGATTGATTGTTAATCTGATGATGTGTTGCAACCAAATCGGCCAGACTTTTACTCTTTAAATAGTTAATGATTAAATCGTTAAGCTCAGTCCAGGTTGTTTGTGCTGCACATAATGAATTGCGTTCACAATGCTGGTTGGTCGAAAGACATTCTACGATTTGCATATCAGATTCGAATGCCTTATAAATATCGTAAAGACTTATTTCTGATGGTTTTCGGGTAAGAACATAACCACTCTTTTTACCTTTAAGTGTGCTTATTAACCCGCTTACTTTTAATGAAGCAATTATATGATCAAGATATCTGTTGGAAATTTGCTGATGCGAAGAAATATCTTTTTGAAATATTCCATTAGGTGATTCATTTAAGGCTATTTCGATCATCGCCCGTACACCATACCTTACTTTTGTGTTAAATTTCAATTAATTAGATATTTAATGTTGAAATGATAATATCAAATTTAATAAATATTACATCCTTAACATATAAAACACCCAACATTTTTTTGGGAGGAGTAATACCAAAATCAGTCAATTTAACATGAGTAGTACCTTGTAAAATAAATTCATCTTTGTTGCAAACACTGATTTGGTAATTTCCACCAATTTTTTTTGTAACTCCGGCAATGGTTAAATAAAAGTTGAGGTTTTGATCATTATTCTCCGAAATTATTGAGTTCAGTTTTTGTTTTTCTATTCCTACTCTAACCATGGGGTAATTATCAGCCTTTAAAATTGATTGAAAATCTTCTTCCATAAGCGAATTACTTCCGCGAAAGGCACGGACAGGAATATAAAACTCCACAATTTCATTATGGGTTAGTTCTTTAATTAGTTTGCTCTGCTCAGGATTTATATTGATTTTTGAGTTTTCAAACGAAAAAGTAAACCCATTAATATTGGTTTCGCCCTCAATTACCACATTGCTTAAAAGATAATTGCCCGATAATCTTCCTGTTGTAGTTGCGGGTTGTGCAAATACTGATAAATGCATTAGGATAAGTAACAAAGTTAGGGCATTTTTCATGGTTTTATTCTTAACTATTTGCCAATAATTGAATCTATTGCAGGATTATTTTTGAGAGTAAACCGCCCCATAATGAAATGGGACGGTTCGTGAGCTATTAAATAACTAACAATTAAAATGAAATAGCAGCTTCTAACATAAATCCGTTAAATGCGCCACCTTTATAAACAGGTCCAAGCTTAGCAACAATACCATCGCCAGCATATTTTTGTGTAACATATTCGGCTTTAACTACAATGTTTTCAGTTAAAAACCAACCTCCACCAATATTAATTCTGTCAATTTTAATATCTTCAGAATCAGATGTTTGAGTACCAGTTACCAGGTTGTATCTTCCACCTGCATAAAACTGTTCTTTTCCGCCAAATCGATATAACAAATCAGCTGCAAGTTGGGTATAACTTCCATTGTTATCTTTTTCTCCACCCATAGCCATTTCGTAAATACCAAAGAATTCAAGTCCTTTAAATTTGATAAATGGATTAATCTGAACAGATGTAATCTGTGTAAATCCTGGATTAAAACGGCCGCTTGTAAAATTATCAGCAGCACCATCAATTACCATAACAGAATAGTATCTTGATCCGGCGCGGTCGCCACTATACAAATAGGTTCCAGTTGATGTACCTTGGTTTAAATACCAAGAACCAGTCAATCGTCCTCTGAAATCATCAGTAAATTGTTTGTCGTAACCTAACTTACCATAAAATGATATTTTATTATCATAGTTGTATCGGTTAGTTACTGTAACATTTTGGTTCAATTTACCATTTGAAATACCGATCATACCTATAAAACCAGATGTTTGAATAAGTACTTCACCAAAAGCCTCGGTAGTAAATGCATCCATAATGTAGTTGCCAACAAACGGATTGTTTAATGCATACGCATTATCTGTTCTTCTAAAATGTGCATCGCCATAGTTTATTTCATCAAGACCGAATTTTAAGGTTGTAACATTCATAAGTCCTGATAAAAATCCCTGGCTGATAAAATCAAGTTTATCGATTTTAACATAACCACCTTTTACCCAAGCCTCGTTATGATGTCGTGCAGATAAATAAGTTCTTAAATGCATCTGAACTCCATCTGCTAATAAAACATCAAGATTTAAGTTTGCTGTTGGTAAATTAATATTCGACACTAAGTCGTAAAGAGCAATGGTGTCGTTGTCGGTACTATGATCTAAACCCTGAAATTGTATAGCAAAATCACCGCCAACTTTCACTTTTAATTTTTCGAACTCAGGAAGATCTGATTTTTGTGTTTCGAATTGCTGACTAAAAACAGCTGTTCCTGATGTCAGCAATAAAAAAAAGACTAATAATCGTTTCATAATTTTTAATGTTTAATGGTTATTATTTAGTTAATTGATTTTACATACTGTAAATCGTAATTTATTTTTACTTCGTCGCCGGTTTTTAAGGTACCCAGCATTGCTGTTGGAGGATCGATTCCAAAATCAGTCATTTTAAACTTAACAGCGCCTTTAATTTGCAGCGTTCCCGATGGAGCAACATTGCCAGCAAATGGAACCGTAATTTTCTTCGATTTACCAGCAATTGATAAAGTTCCTATTAGCTCACCAGTAAAATTGTCCTGTGTTCGGTTATATGATTTTACTGAATTAAAAACGAACGTAATTTCAGGATGTTTATCAGCCATTAATGCTTTATGGGTTTTACCATCCATTATGCTGTTATCGCTCAATATTTTATCGGTTTTGCAAGTAAACCGAGCATCAGTAATGTTTACAGGATGATCTCCTTCTGTTTCAAAAAAAGCAGTTCCCGAAAACACTGTTGAGTTTATTGTCCAATCATGAACTGTAGAGGTACCATCAACGGTTAATTTGCTTTTCGATTCATTTAATGTGTATTTTTTTTGTGCCGTAACTGCAAATCCCAGTAAAATCATTGCAGTTAAAAGTATTATTCTGTTTTTCATTGTTATTAATTTAATTAAACCTACAAATCCTATCGAAATGATAGTGCAAAGATATACGTTTAATTAAATATTTCGTTACCGAAATTCGATATTTTAAAACACAAATTTTTTATGTATCACAAAATCAGTTATATAGAATTGTGTTTTTATAATATTTTTTTCTTACCTATGGTAATTTGAACAAAAAAAGAAATCATACTTGAGTGAGGCTCTGGTTGTCTGGGGTATATTGTTTAATAAAAAACGAATAATAGAACATATGTTTAGTAAATATCAATTAATTATTACTTAAGAAAATAAATTAATTATGGATTTGCGAACTTGTTAGTAATTAAATTTCTTTAAAAAGATTTATGCCCTGAATAAAAATTAATATCTTAGGAGTTGGTAAATTTGCATAATATGATAAACTTCACTGAACGGATTTCGCAATTGCAGCTATTAAGCGATAACTATGAAATAGTAAGAAAATTCATTAATACCATTCACGAAAGTGTTATAATTATTGATAGAGAAGGAAAAATAATAGACTGGAATATAATCTCAGAAGAATATATAGGTATTACTAAACAAAAGGCTATTGGTTCTGAGTTTTTAGATATTTTTAAAAATATTTCTCGATCAATTGAGCGCCACACTGATATTATAGAAGATATAGAAGACCATATCAGGAACTTTACAGCAAAAAAAAATCATGTAAAGGAAAAGTATTACAACCTGCCTTACCGAAAATCTGATGGTGAGTTAATTTTTGTACGCACATTATTGATGGAGATTGTTTTATCTGGTAAATCATCATTACTAATTCTTTCGAGGGAGGTTGAAAACAAGCCCAAAACCAATGGCAAATCAGCAGAAATTAACAAACTACTAAATCAGATATTTGATAACGAGGCTATTGGAATCGCTATTTGTAATGCTGATGGTAAATTTATTAATGCGAATAATAAATTACTGTCGATGTTGGAGTACAACCTCGATGAGATAACCTGTTTAAGTACATTCGATATCTCACATAAAGACGAAATAGAGAATGATTCAGCAATTTTGAATAAAGCTATACAGAAAAGATTAAAGAAGTTTACCCTCGAAAAGCGATTATATAAGAAGAATCAGGAGGTTATATGGGTTAAAATAAATTCTATTTTAAACTGGACACCAAAAAACGAATTGGAAAGTGTAGTATGCTTTGTCGAAGATATTACCTTAAGTCGAAAAGTTGAAGAGGCCCTGAAAGAAAGTGAAAAAAAGTACCGGTTTATTGCTGAAAAAGCATCTGATATTATTTATTCAATTTCTCTAGATTCGAGTATAACATTTTATAATCGGGTGGTAGAGCAGATTTTTGATATCTCAGTTGAAGAGCTGCAACGGCATAAATATGATCATTTTATGTCGATGGCAGATAAGAATTATGCCAACGAACTACATCAGGAGCGATTAAAAGGACTAAAATCGCCAATATTCAGGCATAAATTTATAACACCCTCAGGCAAAGTAGTATATCTCGAGTTCTCGGTGGCTCCTTTATTTGATGATAACAACAAAGTTATTGGTTCTCTTGGCATTGCCCGCGATGTTACAGGCAAAGTTATTGCCGAACAGGAGCTTAAACAAAAGAATATTGAACTTGAAAATCTGGTAAAAACAAAAGACAAGTTTTTATCAGTTATTGCTCACGATTTAAAAAGTCCGTTTAATACACTTATTGGTTTTTCAAATGTTCTGCTCGATAATTATAGTCTTTTAAAGGATGCTGATAAACAAAAATATATTCAGATAATCAATTCGTCAGCTAACAGCGGGTATGATTTATTAAAAAATCTACTCGACTGGTCGCGCTCACAATCAAATCAGATTAGGTATATGCCTCGCCAGGTCGAAATAGTTAGCCTTATCAATAATTCAATTCAGAGTCTTAAACATTCGGCTGCTATTAAAGATATAGAGCTAGTTTTCGATGAAACAAAAGAATTTTCTATTGAAACAGATGAGATGATGTTTAATACCGTTTTCAGAAATCTGTTAACGAATGCCATTAAGTTTTCGAATATTAATAGCCAGATAATCACATCAATAGAAGAGACTAAGAAATCGTTTGTTATTCATGTTTCAGATTTTGGTATCGGACTTAATCAGGATGAGCAGCTAACTTTGTTCAAAGATGCCAATGTTGTTAGTAAAGAAGGTACATCGCACGAACCAGGTACTGGTTTGGGATTGCTAATTTGTAAAGAGTTTCTTACAATTATGGGTGGAACAATATATGTTGACAGCGAGTTTGGTAAAGGAAGCACTTTCTCATTTACTCTACCCAAATAATATTCTTTAAAAAGTATTCATTCTAAAAGTAATAAAAATACCTATAACACGGTATTGATTCAAGATAGGGGATTTTCTTTTTTTGCAGATATAAAATTTAACTGTAAAATATGAAATCCATATTATCAATAATTCTATTTGTTTTATCAGCTATTTATTCAGAAGCATCAAACCATAAAGCTAATAGCGACTCATTAGCAGGTAATCAAATTGACAACTACAGCATTAATCAGGTTTTAATTCTTAATGCAGGTTACATTGGCGATTTTGCAGGCAACATGATGGGCGGAAAAAGCAAAGGAACTGTTTTTTTAGGTATGGCAAATATTGATCTCTCTTTTGCTACCCAAAATATTGGATTATGGAGAGGAGGAGAGTTGTACTTTAATGGAGCAGCCACGCATGGTCAGTCACCAACAGAGAAACTAACAGGCGATTTTCAGGTAATCTCAAATATTGATGCCGGTGGTGATTATGTTTTTATTCAGGAGTTTTGGTACAAGCAGAGTTTCAATAAATTTTATATTAGTCTAGGCTTGCAGGATATGAACGCCAGTTTTGTTTCGAGCAATAATAGCGGTATGTTTATTAATAGTTCATTCGGAATAGCTTCCGTTATTTCGGCTAATGTGCCTACATCTATTTTCCCTTTAACAACATTAGGGATAATAGGAAAGTTTAGTTTATCAGAATCATTAGATTTTGGATTTGCTTTGTTCGATGGAAAACCAACTTCATTCTCAGAGAATAAATACAATGCCAGCTGGAAACTAAAGAAAGAAGATGGAGGTTTATTCATTAGCGAAATGAATTATAGCAGAAATAGAATGAATGGTGTAAGTAGTTATAAGATTGGATTTTATTATCATACAGGATATTCAGAAAAGGATTATGAAACAGAACAAATGGCCGTTGTATTTGCTGAAAATTATGGATTTTACCTACTTACCGATCATACTTTAGTTCGGCACAATAAGAGATCGATTGGAATCTTTTCGCAGCTTGCTTATAGTCCGCCATCAATAAATACTCATCATCTGTATATCGGATTAGGCACTAATATTAAAGGATTATTTAAACAAAAACCAGATGTGGAGATTGGTACAGCTATAGCTTTTGCTGATTTTAAAAATCAAACGAACCATTCACACGAAACAATATTTGAGCTTTACTGTAATATTCCTTTTTTTGGTAATTTCTATATTCAGCCAGATATTCAGTATGTTTTAAATCCATTGGGAACCGATATGGATCTTAATAATGCGCTGGCAGGAATTTTACGGTTTGGTTTTTCTATTTAAATATAGTATAGGTAGTTGTAAAAAAATAAGGCTGGTGATTTGCCAGCCTTAAATAATATTATCAGTTATTGTTTTATTGTAGATTTTTAACTACTTCAATTACCTCTGGTAAATCCATACCCAAGTCTTTTAAATGTTGGATTGTAGGAACACCATTTTGATTCCAGCCACGACGTTTGTAAACGGCATCGAGTAATTGTTCGTATCTATTTTCGCGATACTTACGGGTTATAGCCACTTTTTCGGCAGTAGTTTTTCCTACAGGATCAATACCTATAATTTCTTTCATCTGCTTATCATAACGTTCAGCTCTTGATTCGTATTCTTCGATGGTAACAGGGCCAGCAGCTCTGTATGGCTGGGCATCGTTTTTACGTAAACCATAACCACGACGAATATTAAATATACGTTGGAAATTATATACTCGTTCCGACATACGAATTAATTCGTGTTTATCAAATTCGTTGCCAGTAACTGCTTTATAAATAGCAACATAATTATCAACGTGTTCAGGAACTTTTGCTGGCTCGTCAGTTTTGGCGTTGTTTTCGGGTTCAACATCGTTCCATGGTAATTTACATAATCCCATTAAACCAAACCAGGTACGGAACATTGGGAAATAATGCAACGCTTCGGCTTTCTTTTCGAAAGTAGGAATCTGGTTATTAACCATATCCATAAAAATCAACCATGCTTCATCATGTTGAGGACCTTTGTTGGTCATGGCATAACCACCTTGCTGAGCCAACGATTCTTTCGAAACGTACTGTGAATATTCCAATCCCTTATTTTCCATCCCAATATCCTGCATAAATTGAGGGTCGCCCCATCCTTTTTCTGCAAAAATTTGTTTCATTTTACGGATACCCTGACCAGCAATTAATCCGAATCCTTCGCCACGGCCCATTTGGTGTAAAACTTCCATGGCTGCATCAGCATTACCAAAATTAAGTTTTAATCCACCGGTACGTTCTTCGTTTAAGATACCCGCTTCGTAACATTCCATCACAAATCCCATCAATGTACCAAATGTAATAGTACAAATACCATAAGTGTCGCAATAAAAGTTTGCTTCGATGGTAAAATCAGGATTGAAAATACCTAAAATAGAACCATTTGACGAGGTTGTTTCATATTCAGGCCCATCAACAATTACTGATTGTCCGGCATAAGGTCCTGTTCTTAACAGATAATTATCAACACCTTTAGCACATGACATGTTACATCCAATCCAGCAACCATCCGGGATATTTTGAGTAAATCTTGATTTCCAAACGTTTGCATGGATTTTATCTGCATCTTTATGGCTGCCGTATTTAAAGTTGTTAACAGGCAATAAATCGTAATCGTTCATTATATTGGTTAAATGAGCGGTTCCGATTCCTCTCATATCGCATTGTGAAGCATCAAGGTCGCGCATTTCTTTATTAAAACGTTTACCGCGTTCCATAATAGCTTCCAAATCTACTACATTGTTTAAATTTCCTTTAACACCAGGTACTTTGGTTACTAAGGCTTTAATTTTTTTATTTCTGAAAACAGTTCCGATACCTCCACGTCCGGCTTGCTTTAAACGAACTAGTTTACGTTTTGGATCCCAGAAAGTGAAATTTAACATAGCTATTAACGTATGGTCAGCTGCAGTCCCAGCCGAAACTACTGATATATTTTTTCCATCTTTCTCGTCTTCTGAAAACATCTTGTGCAAAACTTCGCCTAATAAATGGCTGTCGATTGGTTCTTCAGGAGCTTCGAAAATTTCAACTTTACCATTAACTCCATCAATAAATATAATGACTTCTTTGTCAGATTTCCCTTGAATTTCAACAGCATCGAAACCGGCAAATTTGGTGAATGGTCCAAAATGTCCACCAACGTTCGAGTCAATAATCGAATCTGTTTGTGGAGATATAGAAACAACAATTGATTTACCTGTTCCAGAATATTGTGTAATACCACAAATTGGACCACCTGCAATTACAATTTCGTTTTCCGGGTCATTCCATTTGGTAGTTGGTTTGGTACCATCCCAAAGTAATTTTAAACCAAAGCCTTTACCTCCGACAAACTTTTCTTTCATTAGTTTGCTAACAGGTTTTTCTTTAATTTCTTTGGTACCAACGTTTATATATAACGTTCGGTTGTTGTATCCTTTTTCAATTTCACGTAGTTCATATTTCCACTCGTTGAGCAATTTATGAGCTGCTTTCATTTTCGTAATGTCCATATCTGTTTTTCTTTTATTTTATTTTACCCTAGTGTTGAATGACAAATTTTGCTGTTCAAAGTTATAAAAATACACGATGCTTTAAAAGTGTAAAACAAATTAAATCAATATGTTGATTTATACATATCGTTTACTTCGTAAAAAAGTACTGTTCTATTATTCAGGTTATCCACCTGCAAGAAGGTGTAAAACAACAACATTGTCGTTTTCTTGTATGATGGTGGATTCATACTCGTGTGGTTCAACAATTTTATGGTTAACCTTAACGATAATCTTTTTATAAGTAAATTTTTTAATTTCCATTAATTCTGCCATTGTCATGCTGGTGCATTCGAATGATTCGGTCCTGTTATTTAAAGTAATTATCATTGCATCATATTTATTTTAACAAGATTTCTAAAGCAACATTAGCCTGCATATTGGCAACAATACCAACGCGCGGTGCAAGTGGAGGTAATTCATCCGAGACCTCTGATTTTTGATCCCCACATATAATTAAATTAGGGTATCTGGTTTCTTTAAGAGAATCATTCTGACCCCAACCCGATATTCCTATTCCCATGATGAGTGTTTTATCGGGGAAAAACTTACTCATTGCCCTTAAAATCATTTCTTTGGATTCAGGACTATCAAATGCTTCAATTATTAAATCACATTCGTTGAATAGATTTTTAAAATTGGACTCATCAATAAAAACATGGTGGCTAATAACTTCTAATTCCGGATTAATTCTTTCTATGTTTTCCTTTAAGGTATCTGATTTTATTTTACCAATCTGATCCCAAAAGAAATATTGCCGGTTAAGGTTCGATTCTTCTATTTTATCAAAGTCGGCAATAATTAATCTTCCTACACCAACTCTTGCCAATGCAACTGCACAGTTAGATCCTAATCCTCCACAGCCGACAATTCCCACTGTTTTTGTTTTCAGTTTCCTTTTTATTTCTTGAAATTCCATGTTAAGAAGTAAAAAAAGCCCTCTTAACAGGGCTTTTAAGTTATTATTGTAATGGTGCAATTACTTCTATTAATTCCGGAAGATCCATTCCGATTTTTTTAAGGTGTTCTATTTTCGGAACTCCATTGTTGGTCCATCCTCTTCTTTCGTAAACAGCATCGAGCAATTTTTCATACTGTTCTTCTCTGTATTTTCTGGTAATCGCTATTTTCTCTTCTGTTGATTTTCCTGTTGGATCTATACCAATATTATCCCTCATTTGTTTATCATAACGTTCTGCTCTTGATTCGTATTCTTCGACAGTTACAGGACCTGCTGCACGATATGGTTGAGCATCATGCTTACGTAAACCATAACCACGACGGATATTAAAAATACGTTGGAAGTTATACACTCTTTCAGACTGGCGAATCAACCCTGCCTCGTCAAGTTTATTACCTGTAACGCCTTCGTAAACTGCTAAATAGTTTCTAAGGTGTTTAGGTATTTTGTGTGGTTCTTTTTCTAATTTATTATCTGCAGGAGTAACGTCATTCCATACGATTTTGCATAATCCTTGAAGCCCAAACCATGTTCTAAACATTGGGAACCAGTGCAGAGCATCTGCTTTATTTTCAAAGGTAGGAATTTGGTTATTTACCATATCCATAAATATAAGCCAGGCTTCATCGTGTTGTGGTCCTTTGTTAGTCATGGCATAACCACCCTGCTGAGCAAGCGATTCTTTTGAAACATACTGAGAGTACTCAAGCCCTTTATTTTCCATACCAATATCCTGAAGGAATTTAGGATCAGCTCCGTATTTTTCAACGAAAAGTTTCTTCATTTGGCGAATACCTGTTCCTGCAATTTTACCGAAACCTTCGCCACGGGCAAGTTGATGTAATAATTCCAAAGCATGTTCTGCATTACCAAAGTTAAGTTCTAATCCTCCGGTAATTTCTTTGTTTATGATACCATTTTCGTAGCATTCCATAATAAATGCTACGATTGTTCCCCAGGTAATTGTGCAAATACCATATGTATCGCAATAGAAATTTGCTTCAATAATAGGTTGATAATCGAAAACGCCAATATTTGAACCTAACCCGGCAGCTGATTCATATTCCGGTCCGTCAACAACTACTTTTGATCCTTTATAAGGACCAGTTTTTAGTTCAAAATTGTCGGCTCCTTTAGCACATTGCATAGCACAACCAATCCAGCATCCATCGTTTATACCCAACGTAAACCATTTATCTCTTAGAAAATCAGAGTGGATTTTATGAGCATCTTTATGTGTTCCAAATTTGAAGTTGTGTGTAGGAAGCAGATCATAATCGCTCATTACGTTTACGATATTTGCGGTTCCTTTTTTCTTCATCTGATTTTGCTTGTCATCCAAATCACGCATTTCACCTGCATAGTCGCGGCCAACTTCCGTTATTTTTTCCAGGTTAGCAACATTGTTCAGATTTCCTTTAACGCCATCAATTCTTGCAACTATTGCTTTAATTTTCTTATTGCGGAAAACTGATCCAATACCACCTCTACCTGCTTGTTTCAGTCGAACCATTTTACGTTTGTTATCCCAGAACGTAAAATTAAGCATCCCGATAAGTGAATTATCGGCAGCCGCTCCGGCAGAAACAATACCAATATTTTTTGCATCTTTCTCATCTTCAGCAAATCGTTCGGTAAGTTCTTCGCCAAGAATGTGAGAATCGGATGCAAAACCAGGATCATCAAAAATTTGTACCTTATGATTTACACCATCAAGGTAAATGATGATGTCTTTTTCAGCTTTTCCTTGCAGTTCAAGAGCATCAAAACCGGCAAACTTCATAAATGGGCCAAAGAATCCACCTACGTTCGAATCCATAACAGAATCAGTCTGTGGTGAGATTGTTACTAATAATGATTTTCCGGCACCAGAGTATTGGGTAATACCACCAACAGGCCCAGGAGAAATGATGATTTCATTTTCAGGATCATCCCATCTTGTAGTTGGAGTCGTGGCATCCCAAAGTAACCTTAACCCAAAACCTTTTCCTCCAACAAATTTGTCTTTCATTTCCTGAGAAACCGGTTTTTCTTTTACTTCGTTGCTGCCAACATTAACGTATAAGGTACGATTGTTATATCCTCGTTCAATAGGATGCCAATCGTAAGACCACTCTTTTAACAGTTTTTGTTCTGCTTTTAGTTTTTGAATGTCCATATTTATTTTTCTTTAAGTTTATTTCCAACTACAGCAATTATGAGACAAAAATATAATATGCAATATAAGTATAAAATGACTTAAATCAATATGTTATAAAGTGCATATCGTGTTTTGTAAAGCTTTTATTTAAACGTATGTGAATATGAGCATTTTAACATATAATTATCTGATGCTTAAATAATCTAAGTTTTTGTAAATTTGTATTGAAAAAAATTAGCTGTCTAAATAACTAACTAATTAATTTTGGGCTAAAGCCCCTTTTTAGGCGTATATTTATAACCCCAGCCTTAAGGCTGGGGTTATTGAACACGGCTCGAAAAGGACTTAAGTCCTTTAAATATAAGCTTGTAGTTGTATTAAAAGTTTAAATTAATCAATAAAATGACAGAACCGATTGAGTATTTATTTGAAAAGTATGGTATTGATCTGCAAAATATAAAGAATATTATATGCGGAGAGAAATATTTAGCTGTAGTTTTAAAAAATGGACAAATAGGAGTTTGTGCTACTCTTAATATTTTTGTGAATATTGAACCCCGCGACTTACAGTTTCCTGACATAAAAAACATTCAGCACCGGATAGTTTTGAATGCTTACTATAACGCAGTTTTTAATTATACCAATAACTACAATACTGCAATTGATATTTTTGAGAAGATCAATTTTAAAAAATATAATACCATTGTAATGGTGGGATTTTTCAGGTCGCTGGTCGAAAAGTTTGAGTGCGAAAATATAAAGCTTACTATTTTTGATAAATTTGAAAGTGATCCTAAGCTTGCAGATATGTCATTACAGCTAAACATGGTGTCGCAGGCCGATGCTTTAATACTTACTTCCACCTCTGTATTTAACAATACTTTTTTAGAGCTGGTAACGGTTACTAAAGATAATTGTGATGTTTTTACATTGGGCCCTTCAACCATAATGAGTAAAGAGATGTTTTTATATCGGAATGTTAAATTGCTTTTTGGATCAGTATTCGATCAGAATGATATACTAACGTTGAAGATAATTCAGGCTGGTGGGGGAACTAAGCAGTTTATGCCCTATATGAAAAAAGTATTTTTGGAAAACAATCGATAATACCAAATTAGAGTTACTTTGCGAAATCCTTTGTGATTCTTAGTGGTAAAAAATTCAGGAAGAAAATCTACGTATTTTTCTATGTTTCGCAAAGTGGTAAATAAAACAAATTACCTATGACAATTGAGGAAATTAAAAACAAGCTTAAAAACTACACTGTAGGCATTGCCGGAGCAGGAGGGTTAGGTTCTAATTGTGCTGTAGCTTTGGCACGCGTTGGTATTGGTAAATTGGTTGTTGCTGATTTTGATGTGGTTTCTGAATCAAATCTTAACAGACAGTATTTTTTTCGCGATCAGATTGGCATAAAAAAAGTGGATGCTTTAAAAGAAAATATAAATAGAATAAACCCGGAAGTTAAGATCGAAATCCATGATATTAAACTTAATGAGCAAAATATTGTTCCACTTTTTAAGGACTGCAATATTGTTGTTGAGGCTTTTGATTTGGCAGAGATGAAAAAAATGCTAATAGAAACGTGTATTACCCAATTACCTAATATCCCAATAGTTATAGGGTCGGGGATGGCAGGTTTTGGTGATAGCAATTCAATAAAAGTTAGAAGAATCGAAAATTTATATATTTGTGGCGACGAAAAAACTGAAGTTTCGGATCATAACCCGCCATTAGCCCCAAGAGTAGGCATTGTGGCTAATATGCAGGCAAATACTGTTTTAGAAATTTTATTAGAGGAAAAGTAACAATGAATATTATTTTAAATAACAGAGCTCAATCATTCGAACAAAGTAACCTGACTGTGGCGCAATTGTTACTTATCATGAAGTATTCGTATAAATTGCTAATCATTAAAGTGAACAACGAACTGGTAAAAAAAGATAAGTATGAGTCTTTTAATATCAGCGATGGAGATCATGTTGAAGTCATCCATCTGATGTCTGGGGGTTGATTCTTTATCATAAATAAACAAGTTAACAGATAACCATTGCTGTAATTAGTGCTGTTAAATAATTTGTTAATACTTTCCTTATTTAATCTTTGATTTGAGCCTGTTTTTTAGTTTAATTTGCCTTTAAATAAATCAAAATGAATATCCTGTCTCGATTATTTTTTAAGCTCCTTCCCAAATTAAAGAATAAATATGTTCTTACGCTCATCATATTTTTCTTTTGGTTGTTGTTTTTTGACAGTAATAATCTGATAGATAGATATAAAGAGATAAGAAAACTACATCAGTTCGAAAAAGACAGGGTTTACTTTACCGAACGTATTGAGATCGATTCAAAACGATTAAGACAACTAAAGACTAGTAATAGAAATCTCGAAAAATTTGCCCGCGAACAATACTACATGAAAAAATCTAACGAAGAGATTTTTGTGATTATTGAAGATTAGCGATTAAGATCAAAGATTAAAGTAAAAAGATAAAAGTAATTTGGGCTTAGGTAGTTTGTAAATTTTCCATCTAAGTAAAAATTTGTGATTTGGAGTCTTTGTGGCAGATACTCTCTATTCACTAAATGTCTAAGACACTGAAAAAACACAAAGGGTTATAATTAAACAGGTTAGAAGTTCTTCTCTGTTTTGCGGAAATAATCCAGATAGCTAAAATAATCCTCTTTTATGGGTTTTTCAATTTTCAACTTTTCCAGCAAACTATTGCATTCACCAATTAGTTCCTGCTTTTGGTAGAATTTTTCGTGTGTGTAATTAAGGTATTTAATTATTTTAAAAGCATTAAACCAATCAAAAAATCGCTTTCTGAAAGTTTTTAGGTTCGAGCTGTTTTTATTAATCTCTTCAACATTATTAAAAAAATCATGTTGCAGCAGAAAATCAGCAACCGGAAGAGGTAGTTGGTAAAAGTAATCATTCAAATCGGTTGAGTTTATTTTATATAACTGATCAATGGATTTAAAAAAAGATCGTAAGCTCTCAAAGGATTCGAAATTGTAGGTTAAATAAGGCAAGTCAGGATTCTCAACAATTGATTTTACTACGGGACCCGTTCCAAAAATTACCCGGTCGGATGGGCGGGGGGATGGATAAACACAGGTAGTATTTAGTTCCTCGGTATTGCCTAGTGTAAATATTTTCTGTAAAAAGTAGAAATCCTCACCGGCTTGTTTGCGACTCATGCCTCCTTGTTTTATATAAGCTAAAGCAGAAACAGCAAAGCATGACCCAATGGTATAGTATGGATACGGAAACCCACAATACTCAAGTGTTTTTTTATAATATCTTAAATAAAGCTCATATTGGGCAATGGCTTTATAAACGGAGTTTTCAAAATCGTTGCCTGTAGCGGGATGTTCATAATAAATTACCGCAGCGTTAGATTGTGGCTTTTGGCAAAATAACTTCTCTATTTCTATCAGGTAGTTTGGTTCTAAGGTTACATCAGCATCAAGCGAAATAATGATACCATCTTCGCGGTTGATTTCATCAAAGCGGCTAATGGCTTCATCCATTGCTAGTTTGCGTGCATATCCTGCTCCTGCATTTTTTTCGGGAATATCAGCCTGGTTAATTACAAAAAATCTGTAAAACAAATCATGATGATTCTTTATCCATTCAGTAATTTCGATAAATGTTTTTTTGTTCTGTTCAATTATTTTTTGGAGTGTTGTTGTTCTTGAGTTTATTATGATTATGACTTCAACCGCAAATTCTGGTCTCTCGCAACTCCATAATGAGTTTAGTGTAGTAATAATATCAGGTTCATCGTAACAGGGAATAATAATGCTCATTCGAAGGTTTTCAGCAGGACCTTCGGAAATTAATTGCTTGATTTCCTTTTGTTTATTAAGATATGTTGCTGCAAATCCCATTCTGGAGTTAAAAGTATTGTAAATCAATATTTTGAAAAATGAAATTGGAATAACAGAATCGGATGTTTACGTTAAATCCATATTCCATTATTCCAATCTTTAAAAAGGTAGGAAGAACTACTTTTTACCTTTTTCCTGAGCGTATTTTTCGTTTAATCCTTTAAGTACATCGTAAGTAATGTTAAGTGAGTTGTCGCTGTATAATACAGGTCCACCAAACTGACTGCTTAAAATGTATCGGTAGTTGTATTGATTATTGTACTCTTTTAAATATTCAAGGATGCTATTTAAAATCTGACGATTCATTACAGCTTCTTCTTCTGAAAGTTGCATTGCCAGATTATCGCGGGTAACATAAAACTGTTGTTCTTTTTGTCCAAGCTCTTGTTGCACCATTTGAGCTTTAGCTCTGGTAATAAGGCCTTTGTTTAATTGATCCTGCAGATTGCGTGCTTCTTTTTCAAGATCACTGAATTTTAATTGAAGTTCGGCTTGTTTTTCGTCTCTTTTCTGAATAAGCTCATCTCTTAAATCAGCAAATAAATCGTATTTAGATATAAGCGTATCGATATTTACATAAGCAATCGGGTAATCTCTGTTAATTGCTTGGCCAGTTTCCTCATTCACTGCTTCGTGCGATTGACTCTTTGTTCCTTTACCTGTAAAATAAAGTACATACAATCCTATTACTGCAAGAACCAACACGATATTTAACCATGTAGAAAAATTTTTCATATTCATTAATTTAAGTTTTTCGATTTTTAATTGAAAGCAAATATAAATGAATAAAATTCAAGCCGAAAAAGTTTTGTAAAAATTTTATCATTCGTACCTGATTAAAGATTTTGTAGATCTTGTAATATGAAAAATATTCAGGCTTTTATAAGATTTCGCCACTAAGTGGTTTCATTTTTATTTGCCATTTAATATTACTAAGATTTTACCCTGCCTGCGGCAGGCTGGTGCTATGCAGTAATTGAACTAGCAACATAGTTGCTATATCTTTGTAAATAAGAATATTCAAATAGTCTTTAAGCAACGTAGTTGCGATATCATAATTGGTCTCAATATTTATTACAATGATAATCTGGTTAATAAAGGCGACACTTGTTTTTATAATCCCAGAGGGATTAAATGTTTGTAGCATATAATTAGGAGATGAGTATGCGTGTCAGAAAGCATGATGAACAATGAATTAATCTAGCTAGGACACGCAATCTTACATTGTTTTTTCGATTTTAAATAATGATTTGTACTTTACGCACCAAATAACAGAATTGCATTGTTAAAGTTTTCTAGTTGGTGCGCATTTATCATTAATCCCTTTTTGCTACAAACCTGACTGCCGTCAGGCAAGTCATTTAGCTCCTATGGAGCTTTTATCTAAAAGAGAAGTATTGTTTAACTAAAATGTTGGACAAGGTAATCCTTTTCGTTTCATACGCTGAGTAACACCCTGGTTAAAGGTATAATTTATCGATATCTCATGAGCTCCACCAGTATGTCCAACGAGTTGAGAAATGGTAAGGTCGTAGCTGTAGCCAATACTGATCTGGTCTAATTTCATGCCGATAAGAAAAACCAACGCATCACTGCTTGGCATATTCTTAAATATAGGTATTCCTCTGTACCATACCCCAATAACCAAAGGCATTTGGTACCAATATAACCCAAGATCGAGCTGTGTATATTTTTCCTGATACTTAAATAAAAAGGCAGGCGAAATACTTTGTCCGCTCAGTAAATTATATTTTTCGAAGATGGAAAATTTGGCTCCACCAAAGAGGGTGTATTTAAATGGATCCTGACTAACATCGCCTGTTAACGAACGGTTTGGTTTAAGCAAATGATCCATGGTAAAACCAATCCAATAGTTTTTATTATATGCTAACCCTGATACGGAAGCGTCAATATCTGCTTTGCGTTCAACAAATTTGTCATCGATTATAGATCCTGGTGAATTGGGATCATATATTTCATCAATAGTCGTAAGCTTGCTGTAATCAATATCCCGCTGAGTGTACATAAAATTAATCCCAGGGCGAAAACTCCATTTATTTCTAAACTTAATATTGTATGAATAAACAATACCAAAATTGGTTGTTGCAAGATAGCCCGAACCGGCCTGATCGCGCAGTATTAATACACCTAATCCACTTTTAAGCTTTGGATAATAATGATCGTAGGAGAATGTGAAGGTTTGAAATGAATTTGGAATGGAAGGCCATTGATTTCGGTAACTAACGGCTAACCGATCACCGTCCGTAGCTCCGGCAAATGATGGTGCAAGATACAATGGTGTAGCATAAAACTGCGAAAACTGCGAATCCTGCCCGAAAGCAAGGTTCAGGTTTATTGCTAAAATGAATAGAATAATAATACGTTTCACAGTTTGTATCCGATGTTAAAACGATGTTAAAAATATAAATATTTCTTTACAAATTTATACAGTTTACGTTAGTAGTTGTCATTTTGTTTGGAAATGAATATGTTAATTCATCAAGTTTAGGCTCTTTTTTTTAAAATGAGTTGTTAATAACTTTTAATTTTAGTTTTTACAACCATTATTTATATAACGGTTCAGTTGGTACGTATATTTTATGTTTTATCTATTACGTCTTTTTCATCCCACTTGGTCCCCCTTCAAAGGGGGAAATATTGCATCGTTTTTCCTGTCCCCCGCTGGCGGGGGATAAAGGGGGTGGAAGTTTTGTTTTTTTCATCCCCCTTTCCGCCCTGCCTGCTGCAGGCAAGCTTCAAAGGGGGAAAGCTTCTGCTTTGGGTTTTCTGTCCCCCGCTGGCAGGGGATAATGGGGGTGGAAGTTTTGTTTTCTTCATCCCCCTGACCCCCTTCAAAGGGGGAGATTTTTGACTTTCCAGTCTCTTTTCCCCCTATGAGGGGGATAAAGGGGGTGGAAATTACTTTTTTTCCATTTGCGAGATATAGTTCTCTAAAGTTTTTTCAATATCACCCATATTCCTAAGTATTTCGCCATCCTTAAATCTTAACACTGTAAAACCAATTTCTTCCAGATCTTTTTGTTTCTTAAAATCTTTAATTTCAACTTCATTAAAAGTATGGGTTATTCCATCGACCTCAATAACTAGCATTAATTCCTTACAAATAAAATCAACAATGTAATTAAGTACAGGTCTTTGTCTGTTGAATTGATAACCATGCATTTTTTTAGCTTTTAATAAATATTTCCATAAACAACACTCAGCTTTTGTCATATTATTCCTAAGCTCATTGGCTCTGTCTTTAAGCTCTTTGTTGTAATAAAAATTATTATTTTTTGATGCTGGTTCCATATTTATATTTCTAAATTAGTTTTTTTCATCCCCCTTGGTCCCCCTTCGAAGGGGGAAATTCTCGGTCTTGGATTTTCTGTCATCCCCCTTCAAAGGGGAAAATAATAAATCTTTCTTTTTTCTCCCCCTACGAGGGGGATAAAGGGGGTGGAAGATACTCTTTTGTTATGTTTTTTTTAAGTAAAAATAAAAGTTAATTAAATACTCACCCCCCCCTGAGCCCCCCTCAAGGGGGGAGAAAGCCATATCCTCCTTTTTTCAGATAACTTCCTGAACTAAAGAAAGGGGATGGAAATTAGATTTCTTTCCATCCCCTTATAATTATTTCTGGAGTTAAATTATCTGATTAATGTAACATCACCGGCTAATTCAAATGCTTTACCATTGGTAAACTTACCCTGGGCTTTCCAAACATAAACATCTTGTTTAGCAAGTTTACCATCTACATAGCCATTCCATCCACAGTTAATATTATCCGATTTAAAGATAAGTTCGCCCCAGCGGTTGTAAATCCATAGCTCATATTCAAGAACTCCCTCATAGTATGGATGGAAAATCCATCCTTTTAAATCATTTCCTACTTTTAATTCGTAGTGGCAGTCGGGTTTTTCCTCCTGATTAGGAACAAATGCATTCGGGAATTGAATTTTTCCTTCTCCTACAACTGTAACAGCCTTTTCTACAACCATTGAGTCGGTACATCCATTAGAAAGTGTTGTTGCAATTAAAGTAACATCGTAAATTCCAAGCGCAGTATAGTTATATACCAGTTGCCTTTCTGTAGATGTATTTCCATCCCCAAATTTCCATAAATAAGAACATCCTGAAGTATCAGCACATATAGAGGTATTAAAGAACTCAACACGAGCTTGTAAATTAGTATTGAGAGTTGTAGAATCGGGTACCAGCACAAAATTGGCTTTCGGATTATTGTACACACGAATGGTTCTGTATTCGTAGTCTTCGCCTCCTTCGCCACGGGCAGTCATCTTAACATAGTATGTTCCTGCGGTTTCGTACCTGTGGTAAGGTGTTGATCCGGTAACTGTTGAACCATCGCCAAAATCCCACTCATATGTATAAATCTCAGTATAAGCTGAAGCAACAGCAGTAAACTGAACATCCAGCGGTTCACAACCACGATCGGTATCAACAGTAAATGCGGCATTCACTGCTGGTGGATAAATCATTATTGTTCTGGTAATCGTATCAGCACAATTGCTGGTAGTGCTTTGCAACTCTAACCGAATGTTTCGTTCGCCCCAATGAGCATAATCATGGAAAATCTCAGTTGATGAAGAAGATGTTTGTCCATCATCAAAAGTCCATAAATAATTCCAAGGTTGTCCATTTGAAACACTGTTGAGCTGAACTTGTGCTTCGGGGAATGTTTGAACAGTAGGTGTTGGATTAAACATAGCCACTGGCTGTGCATAAACCATTACCGGTTTTGAAATGGTATCCCAGCAATTATAATCTGACGTAGCTGTAAGCTTGACATTAAACACTTTATCAAAATAGGTGTCGTTAACAAAACGATGAAGCACATCTTCCTGATTACTATTACTTCCATCTTTAAAATCCCAGTAGAATTGAGTTGCAGGCGATGTAGAGTTGTTTGTAAAGTTAGCAACAAATGGGCTACATCCCGCCAGATCATATGAAAAGTCTGCAATTACATCGGGGAATACATTTAACATGGTGGAATCCATGTGCCAGCAACCCTGATTTGATTCCACATAAAGTTTAAGCCAGTAGTTCTGAGTAACATCAATCGATGTATTTGGATAAGTATAGCTCCTGGTCTCCCCAACAGTGCTAATAATATCAGGAGATGTGGTTCCATCGCCAAATTCCCATCGATACATGCTGTATCCGCGTGAGCCCAAATTATCCATGGTAGCAATAAGTGGAGGACACGATGATTTAGGATCAACGTAAAGCTTAGCTAATGGTTGATGATAAATAGTTACAGGAGCAGCCGTAAATACATCAGAACAATAGTTCTGAGATGTAACCTTAAGGCTAATTGTATAAGGTCTATCAGTTTGACGGCTTTCGTTGTAAAAAAGATGTGTATGAACAGGATCCGAAATACCGGAACTGGTATTATCCCCATAATCCCACAAATAGTTGGTATTGGTAACTGGTGCTGTTGATTGATTTACCAGTTCAACATCCCATGGTGTGCAACCTGCCGGGTTTGTAATGCTAAACAGCGCATCTACATATTCAAAAACGGTGATTGTACCTGTTTTTTCAGAAATACAACCGTGAGGATTTGTGGCAATCAGCCTGATGTTGTAATTACGAGGTGTTGGCTGATCGTTAAAATAATCGTACACTAAATTAGTAGAAGTAGCAACAGGATTCTCATCAATAAACCACTGATAAGTATTTGCAGCATTACCTATGGATGTATTTTGGATGGTAGCGGGAAACAGTTGAGTAGCCGCATCAGGACAACCCTGACTTATAGGAATATTAAAGTTGGCTTCCACTCTTGACCACACGGTTATATTTTCCTGATGAGTATCGGGACATCCATTTTCAGACATAGCTGAAAGTGTTACGGTGTATGTTTTATCAAACGTATCGTTATTTTTAAAATACTTTGAGAAAGGGGTTGAAGGATTAGCCTTTGAAGTACCATCCCCAAAGTTCCAGTTTGTGACATAAGAACCACCACCTATTGAAGTGTTTGTAAAAATTACTTGCGAAGAATCACATGCATTATTTTGAACGAAATCAAAATCGGCAGTTATGGATGAATACACAGTTATTTCGCGTTTTAGGGTGTCGTAACAATTGCCATTAAACGCAATAACTGTTAGATTATGTTTTTCGGTTACACCAGTTGTGTTTGTGTAAGTAACACTAAATGGGTCTAAATCATTTGTTGAGTATCTATCTCGTGAAGCAAGGGTTAAATCATCATCATCCCAGAACCAGTAATATTGGCCACCACGAGAGTTGTTTATTACAGAAATGGTTAATGGTGAACAACCAGCTATTTTATCCACTGCAAAGTCGGCATCGTTATATCGGTAAACATTAACAGTAGCTGTGGTATCGTGTGTACAACCACGATTTGATGTTGCTGATAGTTTTACATTGTATGTTTCAGTTGCATTGGTAGCGTTTAAAAATGTTTTTGCCGGTGGAGTTGCTAAATTTGATGTAGATCCATCGTCAAATTCCCATAAATAGTTAGTAGAGTTAAACGAAGTATTAACAAAGTTTACCGTATATGGGTTACATCCGAATGAGCCCTGAGGACTGAAGTTAGCTGTATTTTCAGAATATGAATTAACTTTTTTTGTTGATGTACTGCTACATTGGTTGCTATGATCCCTTACGGTTAGCGTTATTGTGTATGGTACATCGCCACCAGTTGTATTAACCGGATAGGTATGGGCTGCAGGATCCTGTCCTGTAGCTGTAAATCCATCACCAAAAGTCCAGTTGTAAGTAGTAATCCCCGGCCAATAAACAGCCACCGGATTTACCGCAAAATCGGGTGAACAACCACCAGTTTTATCAATAGTAAAGGTTGATTTTACATACGGTCTAACCACTACGTTTTTCGTAATCATACTAATGCAACCTTCAGGAGTTTCAGCTAACACGCTAACAGGGTATGTTGCCGAAGTAGTATTGTTTAAATTGCGGTACAAGTGGTTTTGATTTGCTATACCCGTTGATGTAGCCGATGTTCCATCGCCGAAACTCCATGAGTAAGTTGTACTTGCAACTAAAGGGATGAGCGTTGGAGTAAATACTACATTGGTTGAGTCGCAGATGATTACAGGATCGGCCGGAGCACTTGTAAAATTAACCACAACGGACGAGAATACATCGATATCCATGGTTTTTACAGAAGTACATCCACCGGGGCCAGTAATGGTAAGAGTTATTCTTCTTGTAACTGTTATTCCAGAATTATTGACAAATTCAACAGTGCCAGGGTTTTCTAACGAGCTTGTAGCTGGATCTCCGTTCTCAAATGTCCAGTTGTAGGATAAAGTAACTGGGCCAGTAGAAGAATTTGTAAATGTAACTCTTAATGGCGAGCACCCTTCTGATTTATCAGTATAAAAATCTGCTTTGATAAAAGGATAAACAGTAAGATTTGTTGTGGTTGAACTTGTGCATCCCTCATTGGAGGTAACATCCAGTTTTACAGGGAAAGTCTGGTTGGATGTTGGATTGCTATTTGTAAATATCTGGGTAGGCTCAAAAACAGATGAAGTTGATCCATTACCGAAATCCCATGCATAAGTTGATGCATTTAGTGAAAGATTATCAAAGGTAACTGTATCGGGATTACACCAAAATGAATTTTTAGGATTAAAATCTGCTAAGGCTGCATCATATACCGTAATTGTTTTTTCCATAAAACTATTACAAGTACCACTCAGATCAGAAACATTTAGTCTTAATGTGTAAATATCATTATCTCCCGGAGGATTTGCTGGCAATGTATAAGCTGCAGGATCATAACCTGTATGTATCGGTGCGCCATTCAGTGTCCATTGATAGTTAGTTGCCGGAATACCTAAGTACTGATTTGCAATCGCATTTATTGTTAGCGGAGAACAGCCAGCAATATTATCTATAGTATATTCAGCCTTTACCTTTGGGTAAACAACAATTGGAGCTGAAGAAATACTTGTGCACCCACTGGCAGTTGTTGCCGTTAGCGTAGCAGTATATGTATGAGAGGTAGAATAAATTAAGTTTCTGTAAATATGGGTAACAGGGTTGCCTGTAGCAGATGTTCCATCTCCAAAATCCCAGCTATACGTTGTGCCCGGGGTAGGTACTGTTAAAGCTGCGGTAAAAGTAACAAGTATTGAATCGCATATTCGAACCGGTGCAGCTGGATTTGTGGTAAAACTTGCCACGATACTTGGGTTAACAGTTATTGTTGTAGTTTTTGTGTCAAAACAACTGGCATTACGTGTTACTGTTAAACTCAAATTAAATGGTTGGTCAACAGCAGGATTTTCTGTATTTGTGTAATTATGTATATGTGTTCCAGGTTGTTCTGTATTTACATTTGCTCCATCACCATAACTCCAGAGCCAACCTCCAACTACTGGAATATTATCGCCTTCAGATGTGTTGGTTATACTCACAGCCAATACAGAGCATCCTTCGTCGGTATTAACATTAAAATCAGCATCTGCCCTGTAAATTGTTATGTAATTTGTAGTATCGTCCCAGCAACCATATTTTGATTGGGCCCGCATATTAAGTGTATAAGTTTGGTCAGAGCTTGTTGTATTGTTATATCCTTTTGTAGGGCTTGCCAGGTTAGAGGTTGAACCATCACCAAAATTCCACAGATATATGCTTGCGGCATCGGCACTGGCGTTTGAGGCATTGGTAAACGCAAAATTTTGTGAGTTACAACCGGTATATTGGTTAGGTAACAAAGTGTAATTTGCCCTTATTTCGGGGTAAACGATTACTGTATCATAGGCCATTTCAAAGCAACCTTCTTCGTTTTTTACAAGCATTTCAATTGGATGAATAAGAACGGTTGTACCAGTATTTCTATACCTGTGGGTTACGGTCGTAAATGATGTCATAATTGTATCTTTACCATCTCCGAAATCTAAAAATATTGTATCTGCGAATACTGATCCATTGGTAAAGGTTACATCTAAAGGAGAACAACCTTCGTCTTTATTTATTGTAAAACCATTTTCAATGTAAGGATGTACTGTAATATCAAGATAAGCTGTGTCACGACAAAAAAAGCTTGATCGTGCTACAAGCCTTGTGGTATAAATAGTATCGTTATTTAAAATGTTGGTAAAAACATGGCTTGGATTGGCTGTAAAGTCAGAAACGCCATCTCCGAATCGCCATGAATTAGCATCTTCATTATTTGAGTTATTTACAAATTGAACAAGATGAGGACTACATCCAATGGTGTCGGCAAGTGCTGAAATGGTAAAATCTGCTGTTACTTCGGGGTAAACATTAACACTTGCCCAGGCCGTATCGGAGCAGTCATTTGTATTTTTTGCCAAAAGCCTAATGAGATATGTTTGGGCGGTATCAAGAGGTTCGTTCGAGGTATTAGTAAAAGTATGATTAAATGTCACATCTGTGTTATAGTTTAAGGCACCTGGTAAGATGGTTGTGTCTCTATCTGGAAAACCAGCAATATTGGTAAAATTAAAATCCCAATATTTTTCTTTGATTTGAGTTGACACTTCATGAAGTGTCAATTCAAGTGGAGAACATCCATAACCCTGATTAATGGAGAATTGAGTTTCGAGTTCTGGAAATTTCTCAACACTAACTGTTGCAGTATCTGTTACATCGCATGCCCCACTTACTTCAACATAAAATAACATAATTGTGTCGGCAGGAGGATCTGCAATAGGAGTAGAGCTTGTAGGGTCATCAAGATAGCCAGCTGGCCACCACATATAATCAGTGCCACCTTGTGCATATAATTGAATTTTTTCGTAACTGCAGGCTCTAATTGATGAGGATAAACTCCCTGTCGCTTGTGCATCTACGCGTAACTCATTGAAGTCTGAGAAATATCCAAAGCGGCATCCTGATCCAGTGCCTCCGTTTATTAATCCTAAGTGGAATACATCTTCTGTATTCTCGAATGTAAAAACACCTAATACAGGAAAAGTAGCTGTTGGCAAATTGGGGGATCTCCATATCTTCCAATTTGCTGAACCTGGTACTGCAACAAAGTCTGCAGGGCCAAATAGTGTCCCTGGTGAATCGTCTTGTAAAACGCCATTAATGTAAAATGAATCTTCAGCTCCACTCCAAACCATTAGATTAAAAAAGAAGCCCTCGTTTGTGGATCTTGTTACAGATACTTTTGTTGATCCGGTGCATTTATCTGTTGGAGGGAGAATTGCGGCTCCAACTTCGCAACCAAAACCAGAAACGTGCATAGCACTAACTTTTTTATCAGCACGAATATGAACAAAGGGGGAACCCGGGTTCCATAAAGTTTCGCAAATATAAGTTTGGCCTCTATTTATAGTAGCTGCTGCTACAGGATTTCCATTTATATAAATGTTTGTTGTGTTTTCTGTGGCAACAATATAAACATTTTCAGGGGCTGTTGTTAATCCACCCTTCATTGCTATGTATTCAAGGCCTAAAATATCTAAGGGAACATATTGTTCCCCCATTAAGTCGTAACATCCTCCAGTCCAACCATCAACACAACTATGTCTGACTGAATCGTCCTTTTTTGTAATAGCAATAGGGTGATTTGCATTTGATGTAATTCGTAAACCGCTTAAATGATCTGCTGCAGCTCTTCCAAAAATATCGCAGGCAAATGGTCCTTCCAGAGCACACCCAGCTCCTGTTGGTACCTTGGAAATCCATCGAGGAGTGATAGAAAATGTTTCGCCCTTGTCCAAATTAATAGAGAAATTGGCAGTTCCATAAAAGTACAAATTCTGCGAAGCAAGAGGCGATTCAATTGTTACAACAGTGCCATCTTCTGTGGCAACAATATCTATTGATGAAGTAGCTTGTACAGCCCATCCTGAAGCTGTCATATTATACCCTTTGGTTTGAAAAATGGACCAAAACTCAGTTCCAAGTGCATTCATTCCTTTTAATGGAAAAATATCACAGTTATTGGTCATACTAACTTCGTAGTAAACAGTAATAGGGTTTGTTGATTCAATATAAATACCTTTATTGCTTTTACCAGAAACCCCATCAAGATTATCATATGTGTTTTCAATTTGACTCTTAAATGCTGATAAATTTACTGTTACTGTAGTATTAGGTAAAATAGTATGGTTTTGGGTTGGAAAGTTAGCGGTATTAGCTGGCATTGAAATGGTTACATTTGCACCTAAAGAGCCGGCAGTAATTCTAAAATATATCGGAGTATCTGCTCCTGTATGGCTATAGGTTACTTCAGGGGCAACGAACCAAAACTGCCGGTCTGTCTGAGCAGTAATAAAATTAGTAATTAGAATTAAAACAATGGAAATTATATAAATTCGTTTCATATTTTATATTTTAATGGTAAAATTATCATTTATAAACAATTTTATTAAATTTACGTATAAAAAAGTAGTGTTCACAAAAATTTATACGGAAAATGTAACCCAAGGTTTTTATAAAATATACTCAATATGAAAAAAAATCTGATTATTTTATTTGTAAGCTTATTTAGTTTTACAATACAACTATCACAGGCCCAGAGGGTTGTTTTTAGCGAGAATTTTGAAAGTGTCTCTATACCAAATGGTTGGGTTCAGCAAAAAGTAGTGGGTACCTCTTTAGTTCCTTGGACAATTCAATCAGGGGGGCATCAAGGGAATCCGCCAGCAGCCTTTCAAGGAACAAGAAATGCATTTTTTCAATACCAAAGTTATAATGGAGAAACTACAAAGCTTATTTCTCCTCCTTTAAATTTAATTTATCCCGATACTGTTTTAAAACCTGAATTGCGATTTGCACATGCTCAGGATATTTGGTTCGCGAGCGGTAATGATTGGTGGGATAAACTAAGAGTATATTATAAAAGAGGGTTAGATAGTTCATGGGTTCTTTTACAGGAGTATCTTACGCCCATTAATGATTGGACAACACAAAGCATCCTGTTACCAGATAGTAGTTTGTCAGCAACCTATTATATTGCTTTTGAAGGGATTACAGGATATGGGCATGGAGTATGTATTGATACTGTAAGAATTGTCGAAACAGGGGTTATACCTAAATACCTTGGATCTATTGATTATATTCAACCAACTACTGCTTTTATTGCTACAGGTACTGAAAATAATCCTGTTTTAAGACTCGACTTAAGTGTAGTTGGAAACGATGGATCATTATTTCTCGATTCTCTTGTTGTTTCATCGTTAAATACAAACGATAACGATATTGTAACAAATGGGGTAAAACTCTTTGCTACATCAAGTACTGCATTTTCTGATGCAAATTTGTTAGCCTCTGGCAACTTTAACAGTGGAGTTTTAGTTTTTGATAATTTGAATTACGATATACCTCGTGGATATTCACATCTTTGGATAACTTATAGTATAAGATCCGATGTTGAACATGATATTCACGGACATATCGCAGATGCCAAAATAAATGTAAATTCGATTAGTATAAATGGAAATCTTTATCCATATATTGATAAATCTCCAAACGGAAACAGAACGATTTATGAATCAATACTTTATGATAATTTTGAAACTAATCAAGGATGGCGTTTGAAAGGGGATTTTCAGAGAGGATCCCCAAATGGAGCTTTAGGTGAAAAAGGAAAACCAGACCCCTCTTCAGCTTATAGTGGATCTTATGTAATTGGAACAGATTTAACTACTGAAGGAAACTATGAAAACAGCATTCCTGATACTTCATCGGTTGCTGAAGCTCCTACGTTAAATTTTAAATATTATAAAGATATATATTTTACCTTTTATCGTTGGCTAAATGTTGATTTTAGTGATCATGCACGTATTATGGTATCAACGGACAATATAAACTGGAACACGCTTTGGACAAGTTTTCCATCATTTTATACCGATGATATTTGGACTCGTTTTCAGTATAACCTTTCTTCTTATTTTACAAGGAAAGATAAGGCGTATGTTAAGTTTACCCTTGGTCCTACTAATGATATAAACCGTTACACTGGATGGAACATTGATGATGTTGTAATTATTGGGAATTATATATCTAAAGACGTTGGTATAACAGGTTGGATTGCTCCAACAAGTGGTTGTGGCCATACCAACGAAGAATATGTTACCGTTACTATTAAAAACTTTGCAGGTGATCCATTAATTGATCCTTTACCACTAAGTTTTTCATTTAATGGAGGAACGACTATTTATAAGGATACAATTCAATCACCAAATCTAGCTGTAGAAGGATCTCTAACTTATCAGATTACAAAGCCAGTTGATTTAAGTGTTCCTGGTTGGTATAATAATATTTATGTTACTACGAATCTTCCGCTTGATGAGGATGCTACGAACAATCGTTTTGACACCGTTTTGTTTATTTCTCCAACTTATACCGTGCCCTATTCGCAGAATTTCGAAACCAACTATGGCTATTACCGCACTGGTGGAGCCAATTCGAGCTGGGCTTATGGTACTCCGGCAGGAACACTTATTAACTCAGCAGCCTCAGGTACTAAAGCATGGGTAACTTCTTTAGCATCTACCTATAATAATAACGAGAATTCATACCTCGAAACACCTTGTTTTAATTTTACAGGTATTGATTATCCAGTTTTTGAGTTTAAAGCAAAAGGAATGTCCGAAGCTGATATCGATGGAATGGCTCTTTATTATTCAATTAATGATGGTGTTAGCTGGGTTTTAGTGCCAAACAATAACGATTTTATCTGGAATTGGTACAATAAAGCCTCTATATCTTCATTAGGAGGACCCGGATTAGATCTTACCGCGGGCGAATGGAAAACCTACCGTCAGTTATTACCAGCTGCGGTAAAAAATAAAACCGGTGTAAAATTCAGGTTTGTATTTAAAAGTAATGAATTTTCTCAACTCGAAGGCTTTGGCATCGATGATGTCCGCATTTACGATGCTCCTGGAGATGTGGGTGTTACTGCTATTAATTATCCTTATACCAAATGTGAGTTAAGCGATACTACTCATTTAAATGTTAAGATTAAAAACTTTGGATTGAATACCTTAAAAACAGGATCAAAAATTCCTGTTGGCTATAAAGTGAATGGCGGATCTACAAAACGCGATACGCTGGTGCTGTTGGCCAATCTAATCCCAAATGCCGAAACGAATTTTATGTTCAGCACCACTATTGATATGTCGTATGCCGGCGATTATGATTTTGAGGTATTTACAACACTCGAGAGCAATCCGTATTTGTATGCTGCAACCTGCAACGACACCATTACACAAACGATTTCAGTTACCGGAATGCCTCGATACGATATTGGTAATATTATGGGTGTGCCATTCCCTGTTGATACATTTATTGCTGCAGGTACTGGTTATGCAAATTATAATTGGGTTGGGGGAGGAAATCCTGACTTAATTTTGCCTAGAGATACCTTATATGTTGATACTGAAGGCTGGTACAAGGTAACTGTTACCAATGGGGTGGGTTGCACTGCTACCGATTCGGTTTGGGTGGTACCATCGCTTATCGATCTTAAAATGGAGCATTTATTCACTTTGTTTGGTGATTCTTGCTTACGTAATAACCTTACTGAACTTAAAGTAAGAGTTAAAAATAAAGGATTGTCAGACTTTGTAGATGGTGTTAATGATTCAATATTCTTTGGTTACCAGATCAATACCAACCCGATTGTTTACGACACCTTATTTTTATCTCGTAATTTAGAGAACACGGCCATCAATGATCTTGATACCATCTCGTTTACATTTGCTCAGAAAGCAGATTTACGTGCACCTGGTCAATATACCATCAAAATGTTTACAAATTTTGGCAGAGACCTTGTACCAACTGACGATACCATTACTCGTGTGGTTAATACCTGGCAACTGCCGTATGTCGATTTGGCCTACGACTCAATAACATCTGCGCAGGCTGATACACTAATTCTGGTTGCTGATCCGGGGTTTTTATATAGTTGGAACACAACTCCAGTAGTTACTAATGACACACTTGAAGTTCCAAATAAAGTGAGCCGCTGGTATGTTGTAACAGTCACCGATATTCATGGATGCGATGAGGTTAAAGACTCAACCTATATTAACACCTATGATTTTGGAGTTACCAGTATTGCAGCTCCTGTAGATGCATGTTCTCATTCTGCAACAACACCAATATCTCTGAATTTATATAACTATAGCGATAATAGTTATGCAATAGGAGAGATTATTCGTATTGCTTATAAGTTGGATAATTTAGGATGGCAGTACGAGAACTATCCGCTTGCGTCTGTTTTTGGGGCAAACAGTGCAAAAACAGTAACTATTGGCAGTACAATAGATGCTTCGGCTAAAGGGGAACACACCTTATCGGTGTTTACACAGGCAAACCGTGATGCAAATCATGCAAACGATACTGCTTATAAAACTTTTAATACATGGGGATTACCTGATGTAGAACTGGCATACGATACAATTTTCACATCTCAGGCCGACACGGTTGTTTTGGTTGCTAATCCGGGTTTTGCTACCTACGATTGGAGTGATGGAAGCACTGACGATTCGCTGGCGGTAATTGATAATTTTTCACAAAAATATATAGTTACCGTTACTGATATTCATGGTTGTGGTGATGATATGGATTCTACTCAAATTATAACCTATAATTTAGGTCTGAAATCGCTTTTATTACCTAAAAATGCATGTTCGCATACTGCAACTGAGTCAGTTAGAATTGTTATCGAAAATGTTACAAACGATTATTTTGTAGCTGGCGATAATATTGATGTTGGGTATATCTTTAATGGGGGAGCTCCGGTTAAGGAGACGATCACACTTACTGATTACCTGTTTTCGTCTGAGACCGTCACCTATACTTTCAATCAAAAGGTTGATTTCTCAGCTATTGGAACCTATACCTTAAAGGTATTTGTTGATTTTCCTCTTGATATTAACCGAGAGAATGATACAATTTATGAGGGTATCAGAACCTTTGGATTTCCAACTGTTGAAATAGGGCCGGATATATACACGCACCAACCTGATACAGTAACATTGGTGGCAAATCCCGGATACAATAACTATACATGGAACGAAGGAACTAAGACAAATGTATTGAACGTAACTAAACCCGAAAGCTTTAAATACATTGTTACAGTTACCGATATTAACGGTTGCGCAACAAAAGACAGCGCAACTGTGTTCACAACAAACGTGGCTGCTACAGAGCTAATTTCACCAGCCAGCACATGCGAATGGACTGATTCTGAGCCTGTAATTGTAGAGGTATTAAATACCTGTTCAGATGTAATACCTGCAGGTCAGGCAATTGTGGTTGGCTATAAATTAGGAACGGGCAGTTTAGTTACCGAAAATCATATACTTCTGGCTGATTTATTGCCTAATGGTACAGTACAACATACGTTTACCGTTACACTTGATTTAACCACAGCTGCAAACTATGAATTTAAAGTTTTTGCAAAATCAGCGGTGGATGTTTATCTTGATGATACTACATCAGTAAATATAATCGAATCAGGTTACCCTGTAATCGATTTGGGTGATGATATTATGATTGTAAATCCGGTAGGTACAATAATAACCGCACCATCAGGATTCGATTCGTACCTATGGCAGGATGGATCAACAAATAGTTCGTTTACTGTAAGTTATCCTGCATCAGCTGAGTACAAAGTAACTGTGGCTAACGAATATGGCTGTGAAGCATCCGATAGCCTAATGGTTTATACCTATAATGTGGCTGCCGGGTCATTGATTACACCTGTTAGTGAATGCGAATTAACAAATGCCGAACAGATTATGATTGGAGTAATCAATAATAGCAGTGATACTTTATTAGCCGGCGAAACGATAAATGTAAGCTATAAATTAAATGCAGGGGCATTGGTTAACGAATCATTTAATTTAACCGATTCGTTGCATCCTGATGAAGTTGTAAACTACCAGTTTGTGCAAACAGCTAACATGCAGGCTAACCAGCTGCATACCTTAAAATTGTACGCAGAATTAGCCAGTATAGATGTTTTTGATAATGATACATTAACCAGAACAGTAGATGTGCAAAAACCAGATTTGGACCTGGGAGACGATATAAATACCACCGAAGATCAGGTAACGCTGGATGCCGGTGCGGGATATACATCATACCTGTGGTTTGACGGATCAACGCAGCAAACTTATACAGTAAATGTAAACAACCAAACACCGAATTTTTATTATTCGGTAACGGTTACTAATGCTTTAAGTTGTTCAACAACCGATTCGGTTCTTGTAAGTTTCGATGTAACTCCTGATTTGTCGGTTACAGAGCTTGTTTCACCGCAATCCGATTGTTTGAGCG
>JAVEZW010000014.1:0-32680 GCA_034002805.1 Bacteroidales bacterium
ATAATAAAAATTTAATTAATATAAAAATTTGTTACAAATAACTCTAATAAAATCCACTTTATGATCAAGGCAATATAATCGAAATCATAAATAGCGTATTTTTATACCGAAAATTATGAACCAAACCAGCACTAAATATAATTTGAGCAATTGGCTGCCTACAACTAAAAAAGAGGTTTTTGCACGAGGCTGGGATGAGCTCGATGTAATTATCTTTAGCGGTGATGCCTATGTCGATCACCCATCATTTGGTGCAGCTGTTATTGGGCGATTGCTGGAATCAATGCACCTTAAAGTAGCCATTATCCCACAACCTAACTGGCGTGATGATTTGCGTGACTTTAAGAAACTTGGGCAACCCAGATTGTTTTTTGGAGTTACCGCTGGAAATATGGATTCGATGGTAAATCATTATACTGCGAATAAACGATTACGGTCAGATGATGCATATTCCCCCGGAGGCAAATCAGGATTCAGACCCGACTATGCATCGGTTGTTTATAGCAATATTCTCAAAAATCTTTTTCCCGAAGTACCAATTGTTCTAGGAGGAGTTGAAGCATCCCTGCGCCGGGTAACTCATTATGACTACTGGTCAGATCAACTTAAACCATCGATCTTAATTGAGAGTAAAGCCGAAATGCTTCTCTACGGAATGGCAGAAAAATCATTGAAGGAGATCGTTACCCTTCTCGAGAAAGGAACACCATTAAGTTCATTAAAAAATATACGGCAAACAGCTTTTGTTGCTGATAAAAATAAAATTCCAATAGTTAATCAGTTTGAAGATAAGGTATTAAAATCACATCAGGAATGTCTTGCCGATAAGGTTAACTATGCACTAAATTTTAAAATAATTGAAGAGGAATCGAACAAACTAGAAAGTAATGAAAGGTTAATTCAACTAAATGGAGACAAATCCGTAATTATTAATCCATCGCATGCTCCAATATCTGAGCTTGAAATGGACCTCATCTATGATTTACCATACACAAGGCTGCCCCATCCCAAATATAACAATAAAGAAAGTATTCCAGCTTATGAAATGATAAGGCATTCAATAACATTGCACCGTGGATGCTTTGGGGGATGTTCGTTTTGTACAATTTCGGCTCATCAGGGCAAATTTATAAGTAGCCGGTCAGAAAAATCAATATTAAATGAGGTTGAAAAAGTGACCCAGATGCCTGATTTTAAGGGTTATATTTCTGATTTGGGAGGCCCTTCGGCAAACATGTTTAACATGCAAGGAGTTGATCTTGAGATTTGTAAAAAGTGTAAACGACCATCATGCATTTTTCCATCGGTTTGTACTAATTTAAATACTAATCCTAAAAAACTTACATCGATTTATAAAAAAGCAAATGCTTTTCCTCAAGTTAAAAAATCATTTATAGGTAGTGGCATTCGTTACGATTTATTTCTGAATAAGATAGCTGAGAGGGATTATCAGGAGTACGTTGATGAGCTTGTAAAAAACCATATTTCAGGACGTTTAAAAGTAGCACCTGAACATACTTCCGAGGGAGTTTTAAAAATCATGCGGAAATCAGATTTTAAGCAATTTAATGAGTTTAAACTTCTCTTTGAACGAATTAATAAGAAATACGGACTAAATCAACAACTCATCCCTTATTTTATTTCAAGCCATCCTGGATGTGCAGATATTGACATGGCTAATTTGGCCATTGTAACCAAAAACCTTGATTTTAAACTCGAGCAGGTTCAGGATTTCACCCCAACACCTATGACTCTTGCTACAGTTATGTACTATTCGGGAATTAATCCTTATACCATGAAAAAAGTACCGGTAGCCAAAACTAAAGATGAAAAGCTTTCGCAACGTAAATTCTTTTTCTGGTACAGGCAGGAATATAAAAAAGAAATTATTGCCGATCTAAAAAAAGCGGGTAAAACAGAGCTTATTGATCAGCTTTTCGGAAAAAGTATTTCTCAAAAAGAGGCAACCATAAAACGAAAAAGACGATAACCTACTTGCAAATATTACTTGCTATTATTTTAAACAGATCTATTCGCAAGTAACTTTGTAATCTTAATAGTGGTTAATAATTACTAAACTATTTATTATCATTGCGATACCACACAAATCACTTTAGTAGTTTTTTAATAAGATTTACAAAATTTAAAATATCTTCTTCAGTTGTATCAAAAGAGGCCATCCAACGCACTTCTGATTCAAATTCATCCCACTCATAAAAGAAATACTCTTTTTGCAATGGTTCAATTATTTCTTTTGGTACAATAGCAAATACACCATTTGCTTCCACCTTTTGGGTAATTTTTATCTGTGATATTTCTTTAATTTTTGAGGCTAACAATTGTGCCATTTTATTTGAATGCAAGGCATTATTATACCACAGATTATCAGAAAGATAGCGATCAAATTGAGCAGATATAAAACGCATTTTAGAGGCTAATTGCATTCCCTGCTTTCGAATATATTTAAAATTTTGACCTAACTCTTTGTTAAAGAACAAGATTGCTTCGCCATACATCATACCATTCTTTGTACCACCAAACGAAAGAATATCAACTCCGGCATCTTTAGTAAATTCTTTAAATGATTTATTCAAGGTAACAGCTGCATTTGCTATACGTGCGCCATCCATATGCAGGTACATATTATTTGAATGAGCATAACTTGCCAACGACTTTATCTCTTCAACAGTATAAACCGTTCCTAATTCGGTTGCCTGGGTTATAGAAATAATTTTAGGTTGCGAATGATGTTCAAAATCAAATCCATGCATGTGCTTTTTAACCTGATCGACAGTTATTTTTCCATTTGTAGTTTCGATGGTTAGCAGTTTAAATCCATTAAATCGTTCCGGAGCACCACATTCATCAGTATTAATGTGAGCTGTTTCGGCACAAATAACAGAATTCCAAGACCTTGTAGCAGCATTTAAACCTAACACATTTGCTGCAGTACCAATAAAAACAAAATAGATTTCAATATCGTTTCCAAAATGTCCGTAAAATCTAGCTTTTGCATTTCTAGTATAAATATCATCGCCATAAGCAATGGTATGGCCATTATTGGCTTCGGCAATTGCTTTTAGTATTTCAGGATGAACGCCTGAATTGTTGTCGCTGGCAAAACCTCGCTTGTTTATCATCATTACTTTATTATTAGTATCAAGTATCAAGATTTTAGTATCAAGAAAAAGTCTCATATCTCATATCTCAATTCTTGATACTAATTTAATTAAAATTTTTCGTCGTATTTAGTCCACAGAAAATCTCCCAATTCCCATGCTTTGGAAACTACTTTATTTCCCCAATCGTTGGTGTATTTTGTTACAAATTCAATTGTTTTTTCTGGCTTTTTGGGATTATAAAGTTGTAAAGCTTGTTCCTCAAATTGCTTTTGATTTTCAAACAATTCAGTCTGCCAAGGCACCCAAACAGCATCCACATCATGACGCATATCGCCCCATCGCTGAGCTGTTAATGTTCCTAATCTGTTAAATGCCCACCAGGCAGATTCCGTTGTATATCCTTTTGGTCTTCCAGGGGTTTCGTAAGATTTTGGTAAGTCAGTTACACTGCAATATACTGGAATATATATCGATGTAGCGACATTATCCATTGCTAACCAAACAACTCCACCAATTTCGTTAGGTAACCAATCACGACACTGAATAATAGTGGCATACATGGTGTACCATCGTGCAATTGTACGTTCGCCAAGAAAACTAATTTTACCTGTTTTCTTATCTACATCATACCAACCGCCACTTACATTTGAAATATCAAGTTGATCATAAGGCATAAAAGGGTTTGCCAAAGGAGAAATTATTGTTTTTCCATCCTTGTCAGTAGATTTTATGCTTCGGGTCATATCGTATGGAGTACCTTCGTAGTAATCCTTAAAAGCCATTACCATATCGTTAAGTGTTACTTTTTTGTCAGGTTTTACTGAAAACGGATAGTTCTCAGCGTTAGGATCTAGTTTTAACGATGGAGCCAACAAATCGAATATGCGCCATTCTCTTCTGCGCGATCCAATTGCCTGACGGCTTTCTGGAGCATATACATAACAAAAGCTAAAGGTTTCTTTTTCATTCCACCAGCCATTTTCTTTCGCTACAGAAAAAATATTCTCAGAAGCCAAAAAGTAATCAGTATTTGTTAAATCAATTTCTTTTATTGTGCTTGCATTTGCATTAACTGAAATATGATCATCAGGAACACGTTGTGCAACCCAAACAGCACCAATTTTGCCTTTTCCGGGTCCAACAATTTCAAAATGCCAAACCTCTTTTGTATCTGCAATAGTTAAGCACTCACCAAAATCATTCCATCCATATTTTTTTGTTAATTCATCAGCCATACGAATTGCATCGCGAGCTGTTGTACATCGTTCAACCATTAACTGGCAAAGTCTTTGGCAATCAATTAATCCCAAATCAGACTGCAATTCATCGCGACCTCCAAAAGTCGATTCGCCAATCCCTAATTGTTTTTCATTCAT
Organism: Bacteroidales bacterium; assembly: GCA_034002805.1. Lineage (GTDB taxonomy): Bacteria > Bacteroidota > Bacteroidia > Bacteroidales > UBA12077 > UBA12077. The sequence goes on from JAVEZW010000014.1 coordinate 4,499, forward strand.
ACATGGATAAGCCGAGTTAACAAATTTATAGGTATGAGCAACTTGGGGGATTTCTCCTATTTTGATATTTTTATAAGCTGGCATAGCAAGACTGTTATCAGCTTCGCGGCGGAACATTGGAGTTGTTGAACCAGCTTTATGATCCATCGCTAGCTTAATATCAATTTCAGAACGGGTACGATGACTGTCATCTGTATGTGATGTCATCACTGAACCATCGGCTGATGCTAATTTACCAACAGTAATAGATGTGCAGCCATCGGGAAAACCGCCTTCCCAATCGCTTTTATCCTGCGAATAAATTGTAGTTGGATTACAAAAAAACAGTAGAATTGAAAAAATCACACTTAAAAAACGAAGAATTTTCATGGCAACAAGATTTTGATTAGTGGACTAATTTACTAAAATTATTGAATTATCGGTTTGATTATTCTTTAAAGGAAAGGTTTAACAAAAAAAGTGTGTATAAAATATAAAAACTATTGTTTCATCTATTAATTTTGTATTTTTGAGAATAAGCTATTGTTATGGACAAACTAAAATTGAAAAAGGAAATCATTAAAACCTGTTCTGACTCGCTTGAAAATAGCATTAAAACAGTACGTAATGCCATTGATGAAATACTTGAAACAGCAAGTGAGTATGAAGGAGATCATGATATGTTTGATCCTTTTAAAGAGGAAATGATGAAGAAAAAGGATATGCAGGTTGATCTCCTAAAAAAGTATAGTGATGAGCTTGCTTTGCTTAATAAGGTTGATAAAACTAAAATTACTGATCAAATAGGATTCGGATCTGTTGTAATTACTGACAAGCAAAAAATGTTTATTGCCATTGCGCTAGGTAAAATTCAGAATAAAGATGATGTTTACTATGCAATCTCGACTCAGGTTCCGGTTTATCAGGCTATGAAGGATAAAAAATCCGGGGATTCTTTTGTTTTCAATGGAAATAGATTTACAATAAAAGATGTTTTCTAAGAATTAATAAAAATCTTATTAAATTTCATTTTCATTAATTTTTCTTAAAATCCCAGTATTAATAAGCTTATATACTATATTATCAATTAAAGAACCTGTTTTCCACATTCTTCTTAATGTTGGATTTAAATTATCAGAAAACTCATATTTGTGATATACATTCATAATTTCATTTATTTCACAATTACCCGGATGATTCATTTCATTTCCATTAATTGTAAAAGTATATGTCTTATCTTTTACAATGAATGTATTATCTCTAGTTTTGTCTAATAATAAATCAAATTCGCTTTCATTACAAACTGTAATAGTTACATCAAATCCTTTGTCAGGATTTGGAACTATACATTTTATTCGAGCTGAAAACTTTTCCATAATAGATTAATTATAAAATTGTAAAAAAATTAACTATGGCTCATTTAATCTATATTCAGGCCATGTATATTTTTCAAGTTGATGTGCTATTTCTTTCGTATCTGGGAGAGTATCAACATTAAGCACTTTTTTTAAATCAAATAGTTTAGTTCCTTGTAAAGGATACTTTGTGGTCTTTTTAAATTTGGTTAGGTAAAATTTTTCCACACAAAAGAACCTATGTCCATTGGTTATATCCCATTTATTATTAATAAATGCTTCAGAAATAACATTAACTATATTGTTTCTTTGTTTTACGGTTATTTCTGAAATTTTCTCGATAATATTCAACTCTTGAGTTTCTTTTATAAGATCTGCTTTTATTATATTCTCAATTTTACCAATAGCTACAACTTCTTTTTTGGAGTAAATACCTATATAATTATGATCTGAATAACTTCTATCCGCTGGAGCATAATATAAATCATATTTTAAATTTTCATCTAGAGTCCAACCACAAGTAACAACTCTCATCTTGGATCTAAAATCTATTATCAATTTAGATTGTAGGCAATATTGTTCATAATCATTTATTATTTCTAATAATTCATAATCATTATATTCAATACTATTATTAAACTTATCAACTATTGCCTCAAAAGTTGTAGCAATATATTTTATTTTAGTTTTATTCTTATTATTAAAATTTTCAACTTCAGTAAATAATTTTTCTTTAAATGAAGCATTAGGCTCATTTGGACTTAAGGACAATAAAACTTGGTTTTTTTCAGCTCCAAAACTTTTTAGATGTTCTAAAAGTTGCTCTAATTGAAAAAATTTATGCAATTTAGTTTCAATAACAATTTTAAAGCTTGTTTGACTTATACTTCCATCAGGTACAGAGCTTTCATTTTTCTGTTGTTGATTAAATTGAATTCCAACTTCAAAGTCATAATCATTTAAAAGATCATTGATAAATCCTTTAAATTTTTCAGGAGAATAATGATAAAATCTTGAAAAGAGAAGCAATGTATTATTTGTAGCAACATTTTCTGGTTGTGAGTATCTCTGAAAATAATGTATTGAACCCATAAATTTTATATTTTTTTTGATCCTGTTAGTTCTTTCTTTTTAAACTTTTTATGTTAAACTCGCTTAATTGTTCAAGATTACTAAAATCAAATTCATCTATTTCTTCGAATGGATTTATAGCATTCCACATACCAGAAAATGGATAATGCCATTTATAACTTTGAATATCCTTCAAATCAACGGAAATCAAGAAAAAATTACAATACTTAATGTCATTCTTATTCTTATTAATTTTTGAAGAACCCTTGTTTTGCTCAATTTCTTTAAGAAAATTTGAATCACATTTTAGAGGCAAAATATTATCAATTACCTCTTGGTCAGTACATTCAATCCAAAATGAGTCTTTATTTTCATTAATCCAACTCTCTTTCCAAACTAGTCTCGTCTTCATCTGTAAAAATTCTTTTTTTCGTATTTCCTTTATTGAAGTTCTTATTTCCCAAAGTGTTTTAAAGATAAGAAATTAACAAATAAATACTTTAATTCTTTCAAAAAATATTAATGTAGAAAAAATGAATTATTAAAATGGTTTTAAGCTTGCTTAGAATAATGCTGTTATAACAACAAAGCATCGTACAAAATCTCAACAGGATGTAAAGCTTTACGACCTGTTCCGTCTTTTATCTGATGACGACAACTTGTACCGGGTGCAGCTATTAGAGTATCCTTATCAGCATTTCGAACAGCAGGAAACAATACCATCTCTCCTATTTTTAATGATACTTCGTAATGTTCTTTTTCATATCCAAATGAACCTGCCATTCCGCAACAACCGGACGGAATTTCTTCGACTTTATAGTTTTCGGGAAATGATAAAATATATTTTGTCGGATCAGTCGAGGCTACTGCCTTTTGCTGGCAATGGCCATGCAACTTGATTTTCTTTGATTCGCTTGTAAATTGATCTTTTGTGATATTTCCTTTTTCCATCTCGCGTTTTAGAAACTCATCAATCATTATAGCATTAGCTTCAAGTTTTTTGGCTGTTTCCTTTAGTTCTTTTCCAACCAAATCGGGATATTCGTCACGAAAAGCCAGAATTGCTGATGGTTCAATACCCAACAATGGCGAATTATCTGTAATAATATCTTTTAAATAATTTACATTCTTTATAGCTATTTTCTTTGCTTTTCGGATTAATCCCTTTGATAAATAGGTACGTCCGCTATCAATATGTTTTGGAATAACTACTTCATACCCTAATCGGCTTAGCAATTGAACTGCTTTAATTCCAATATGCGAATCGTTATAATTAGTAAACTCATCATTAAATAAATAAACTTTACTCTTTTTTACCTTTTTAGGGTTCAATTCGGCAATGTACTTCTTCATCCATTTATTCATGGTTTGGTCCGAAAGCAATGGCATACTGCGTTGCGGCGCAAAACCAACGATTCTCATTATAAGCGATGAGATAAATTTATTACTCATCAGAACATTATAAATCCATGGCCAAACAGATGCTATTTTATTAATCTCGGTAATATAAGCTATAAGTCTTGTTCGTAATGGAATACCATGCGAATCGTAATAATGCTGCAGAAATTCAGCTTTCAGTTTGGCAACATCAACACTTGATGGACATTCGGACTTACATGCTTTACATGACAAACACAGATCCATTACTTCCTTTATTTCGGTATGATCAAATGGATTTTTTTTGGTTGAATGTGTTAAGAATTCGCGTAAAATATTTGCTCTTGCACGTGTTACATCATTTTCGTTTCGGGTTGCCATATAACTGGGACACATGGTTCCACCTGTTTTTTCAGTTTTACGACAATCCCCACTCCCATTACATTTCTCTGCAGCCCGAAGTATTCCGCCAACTTCAGAAAAATCAAAAACAGTTTCTATTTCAGGTTCATGTCTGTCTGGCTCATACCGCAAGGATGAAATCATCGATGGAACATCAGTAATTTTACCAGGATTAAAAATATGATTCGGATCCCATACCGATTTTATCTCTTGTAAAATTTTATAATTCTTCTCACCAAGTATTATAGGTATAAACTCACCACGAACTCTGCCATCGCCATGCTCGCCACTTAAAGAACCTCTGTATTTTTTAACCAGATGAGCAATATCATGACCAATTGTTCTGAACATTGCCACATCTTTCGAATCCTTAAGATTTAAAACCGGTCGTAGGTGTAACTCACCAGAACCAATATGAGCATGATAAACACACTCCAAATGATGCTTTTCGAGTAAATTTTTAACATCATCCATGTAATCGGGCAGTAACTCAACATTTACCGAAGTATCTTCAATAACACTTACAGGTTTTGCATCGCCTTCCATATTCGATAAAACTCCTAATCCAGCCTTTCGCAATGCCCATACTTTTTTATTATCATTATCGTAAATTACTGGAAAATGATATCCAAATCCGGATTTTTTAAAATCATCAATTAAAGCATTACAACTGACGTTTATTTCTTCGATGGTATCTCTGGCAAATTCAATAATTAATAATGCTCCTGGATTACCTGAAATAAAAAACCTGTTTTTAAACTGATCTCTGTTCCCTTTAGTAAGCTCAAGGATAGTATCATCCATCATCTCAACTGCTCCAGGATTATGTTTTAATGCCACCAGATTAGCTTTAAAAGCTTCTTCTTTGGTTTTAAGATGAACAGCAACAACACCAACATGCTGAGGTGGAATATCAACTAGGTTTAGCTTTATTTCAGTCACAATTCCGAGTGTACCTTCGGAGCCGCAAATCAGTTTTGAAAAATTAAATTGTTCTTTACCCTCAGTAAATGGTTCTGTTTCCAAAAGTAAATCGATAGCATATCCTGTATTTCTTCTGTAAATCGTAGGATCAGGATATTGGTCCCTAATTTCCTGCTGATTTTCTTTATTAGATAATAATTGATTTATTTGTTGATATATCTTATTCTCAAGATTCTCTCCTGCACATTTTTTTAAAAATTCATCTTTACTCAAAGGTTTAAACTCAACTTCGTCGCCAGAGCTAAGCAAAACTTTGGTTGAGATGGTATGATCTCTGGTTGTTCCATAAATTATTGAATGTGATCCGCAAGCATTGTTGCCCACCATTCCACCAATCATACATCGGTTTGATGTGGAAGTTTCGGGACCAAAATAGAGTCCGTGCGGTTTTAAAAACATATTTAACTCATCAAGAATTACCCCGGGTTGAACAATTATCCAACGTTCAGATTTATTAAACTCAATGATTTCTGTAAAATATTTCGAAATATCAACAACAATTCCATTTCCAACAACTTGCCCAGCAAGCGAAGTACCTGCTGTTCTTGGAATTATAGCAGTTTTATAACGATTAGCAAATTGAATTAATTTAATTAAATCTGATTTATCTTTTGGTCTAGCAACAGCCAAAGGAATTTCCCGATAAGCCGAAGCATCAGTAGAATATAATACTCTGGTTTTATAATCTGTATAAAGGTCTCCCTTTAATTCAGATTTTAGGTTGTTAAGTTTATCTATCATTTTTAACATGTAAAGTGTAAAAATAAAACTTAATTAGGATTCATCAGAAATAACTCAAAAAAAATAACAGAATTAACCAGGTGTATTTGCGATAAAAAAGATTTAATGTATTTTTGATTCAACCAAAATTATAAACTATGAGCGTGCTGGTAAATAAAAACTCAAGGGTGATTGTTCAGGGATTTACAGGTAGCGAAGGAACATTTCATGCGCAACAGATGATTGAGTATGGAACAAATGTTGTAGGAGGCATAACACCTGGAAAAGGAGGACAAACTCATTTGGGTAAGCCTGTATTTAATACTGTTAAAGATGCAGTAACTGAAACCAAAGCAGATGTATCTGTAATATTTGTTCCGCATAACTTTGCTGCAGATGCAATAATGGAAGCTGCAGAAGCAGGTATAAAAGTTATTGTAACCATTACCGAAGGGATTCCTACATCAGATATGATAAAAGTAAAAGAGTATTTAAAAGATAAAGACTGCCGCATGATAGGTCCTAACTGCCCTGGGATAATTACACCAGGCGAAGCAAAGATCGGTATTATGCCTGGATTTATTCACAAGAAAGGATCGATTGGCATTGTATCGCGTTCTGGCACACTAACTTACGAAGCCGTTGATCAGGTAACAAAAATCGGACTTGGACAATCAACCTGTATTGGCATTGGCGGTGATCCAATTATTGGTACAACTACGCTTGAAGCTATTAAATTATTAATGGCTGATAATGAAACAAAAGGAATTATTCTGATCGGAGAAATTGGTGGAAGCATGGAAGCTGAAGCCGCTTATTGGATAAAAGAGCATGGTACCAAACCCGTTGTTGGTTTTATTGCTGGTAAAACAGCACCCAAAGGCCGTAGAATGGGTCATGCTGGAGCTATTATAGGTGGAGCTGACGATACAGCAGCTGCCAAAATGAAAATCATGAGTGAATGTGGTATTCATGTTGTAGATTCTCCTGCAGAAATAGGCAAAAAGATGTTTGAGGTACTTAATAAATAATAAATTTTCAGAACATTATTGATTTTATTTTTAATCATTTAACTTCCACTAAGAATAATCTTTTGGAAGTTTTTTGTTTTATTCGGATAACAATTATTTATATCAATAGTTATAATATATTTGCAATAATGAATTTACATTATTAATATTGGCCAGATTTTTTTTTGAAGGATGGGTAAAAATTGGGAAAATAAAGTTGTACTTATTGCTGAAGATGAACAAATTAATTATTTGTTTTTAAAAGCAGTATTAAAACCTACTAAAGCACATTTAATCTGGGCAAAAACAGGCAGAGAAACAATTAACTATTGTATCTCAGAAAAAATTGATATCGTTCTTATGGATATAAAAATGCCTGATTTGAATGGATTGGAAGCAACCATTGAAATTAAAAAATTAAATCCCAAAATACCGATTATTGCACAAACCGCCTATGTTATGGAGGAGGATGAAGAAGCCAGCATAAAGGCTGGTTGCGATGATTATATTTCAAAACCTATTAGGCCCGACAATCTTCTTACTATCATGTCAAAATTCCTTGACGTTTAGAAACCGTAAGTAAATCCAACTTTAAATTGCGGATACTCATAAGGATTATCTTTAGTTTTATCAACATTCCATAGAATCATTGCAAAAATACTTGATTTGTTGAACCGATTAATATAACCTGGACCAACTAAAATATTCTTAAGCCAAAATCTATTCTCTAGATTTGTTTCGGTTAAATCTGAATTAAAATACGACTCGTTAATGTTTAATAATTCGTATTCGGCATGAATATAAATTCCATTATGCGTTTTAAGTTTCTTTATTAAGTTTCTAAAATCTTTGATGATAGCTGTTTGCACAAATACGCTTCCGCCATAAATATGAGTACTAAATCCAATTTCAGGATTGCCTCCAGATGAATAATACTGATATTTACCCGATAAACCAATGTTTATGCGCTCTGTAACCTGAACTCCGGTTAAAATATTCATATCAAGATATGCTGAAGCTCCAACCGATAAACCAACATAAAAGAATGGTGGATTAAACTCTTTTTTAAAATCTTGTTTAACAAGAGTACTATCGTTTTTTTGACCCATTGAGTGCATTGTAGAAAGTACTATTATTGTTGTAGTTAAAAGATTTTTTATGGTTAACTGGTTCATAACTCAAAATTAATTAGAAATTTAGGGTTAAATCTAATAAATTTATGGTTCGATAAATCAATTTTACAATTATTTAGAATAAAAGCTGAAAAAATGAACATAATAATTACCGGTGCGAGTAAAGGTATTGGATTTGAGTTAGCTAAGTTATTTGCAAAGAACGAAAATAACACTATCGTTGCAATTGCCCGAAGTGAGAATCTGCTAAATGAACTTAAGAATGCATGTATTAAGCAAGATCTTAGAAATAAGCTAAAAACTATACCGTTTGATCTTGAAAAAACTACTGAAATAAAATCTGTTTTAATTCCTGAAATATTAAAGCATATAAAAACGGTTGACATATTGGTAAATAATGCAGGAGTATTAATTAATAAAGGTTTTGAGCAGTTCGATCCGAGTGAGATTAAACAAATTTTTGATATTAATTTTTTTAGCCAGGCTGCATTTATAAAAGAACTTATGCCGTATTTAAATTGCGGTAATCCAAAACATGTGGTAAACATATCAAGTATGGGAGGCTTTCAGGGAAGTTCAAAATTTCCGGGTTTATCCTATTACAGTGCCAGTAAAGCTGCTTTAGCTAATTTAACCGAATGTCTGGCTGAGGAATATAAAGAATCAGGTATAAAATTTAACTGTTTGGCATTGGGATCAGTTAATACAGATATGCTTCAACAGGCTTTTCCAAAATATAAAGCTCCTGTAAATCCCTTAGAAATGGCTGAATTTATTTGCGATTTTGCTGTAAACGGCCATCGATATTTTAATGGCAAAATTATCCCGGTAAGTTTAACCACCCCATAAAAAAAGCAGACTGTTAGGTCTGCTTTTTAAAAATCATACTTCTTTTTTACTACTTATAAATCTTTGGTTTTATTTCACCTTTCAAAACCATATACCCGTTCATGGCTAAGGCTTCCATTTCGTCCTCACCTGGGTAAATATACACAGGAGAAATAAATGAAACCATTTGTTTTATATATTCAACTAAAATCTGATCGTAAGCCATTCCTCCGGTTAAAATAATTGCATCAACCTGGCCTTTAAGAACAGCGCTAAGTGAGCCAATTTCTTTTCCTAGCTGATAACCAATAGCATCATGAATTTTCTTAGCTTCTTTATCGCCTGCTTTAACTCTTTTTTCAACTTCGTAAGCATCATTAGTTCCTAAATAGGCAACAAAACCACCTTCTCCCTTGATCATCTTTTTAATCTGATCGTGAGTATATTCGCCACTAAAACATAGTGCGGCAACTTGTCCGCAAGGCAATGTGCCTGTTCTTTCTGGTGAAAATGGTCCATCACCATCAAGCGCATTGTTAACATCAATAATTCTACCTTTACGATGTGCACCAACTGAAATACCTCCACCCAGGTGAGCAATGATAAGATTTAACTCTTCATAAGGTTTATCAACAGCTTTAGCATGTTTTCTGGCTATTGCTTTTTGGTTAAGTGCATGAAAAATTGAATGTCGAACAAATTTAGGATGACCGGTATATCGAGCCACATCTTCTAATTCATCAACAACAACCGGATCAGCGATAAATGCACGTGCTCCGTTGATTGATTTAATCATATCATGAGCGATTAAACCACCCAAATTACTAGCGTGTTCGCCTAATTTGCTTTCATGTAAATCAGCCATTAATTGATCGTTTACCTCGTAAACACCTGATTCAATTGGCTTAACAAGTCCACCTCTCCCAACAATAGCAACAATCTGATTTACATTGATATCTGCTTCTTTTAATTCTTTTAAGATGATTTCCTTTCTGAAATGAAACTGATCAACAATTTTCTTAAAAGGTTGTAGTTCTTCAGCAGTATGCTTGATGTTTTTTAAAAAAATTGATTTTGATCCTTGATAAACAGCAATCTTTGTTGATGTAGATCCCGGATTAATTGCTAAAATTCTTGATTCTTCCATAAAATATTTAATTGTTTATATATAATTCTACATTGCGGCAGCAAGTGCAATCGACATCATTTTGCTTTTATCAGTATCGGCGCGTGATGTTAACACAATTGGAACCCTTGCTCCCATTATAACAGCTGCAGATGTACATCCACCTAAAAACATAAGTGTTTTATACAAAATGTTACCGCTGTTTAGTTCGGGTGTAACTAAAATATCTGCATCACCTGCCACTTCACTATGAATCCCTTTGTGCTCAGCAGCTTCTTTTGATACAGCATTGTCTATTGCAAATGGTCCATCAATAACACAGCCTTTAATCTGACCTCTGTTATTCATAACTGTAAGCATAGCAGCATGACTGGTAGATTCGATTTTAGGATTCACAATCTCCAGTGGGCCGATAATTGCAACTTTTGGATTTTTATTTCCTAAACGATGAAAAACTTCAACAGCATTATTAACGATATCCACTTTCTCAGCAAACTCAGGAGCTATATTCATAGCAGCATCAGTAACGCCTAATAGTTTATGATAGTAAGGAGATTCAATAAGAGCAAAATGACTTAAGGTAGCACCTTTGCGTAATCCATTATCTTTATCGAGTACGGCTTTTAACAAGGGTGCAGTGCTGACTAATCCTTTCATCAGGATATCTGCTTTATTCTCTTTTATAAGTGATACAGCAAGTACCGAAGCTTTTGCCGGATCATCCTCTTCGTAAATATCAATATTTTTTAAATCGAATTTTATATCGTTACTTATCTTTACAATTTCGTTTTTGTTACCAACCAAAATTGGAACAATAATACCTGCTTCGTAAGCGTTTTTAACGGCCTCGAGAACAGGACGATCGGCAGCGGCTGCGACAGCTAAGCGTCTTTTTTCTTTACCTTTTGCCAGATCAACTATATCATTTAATGATTTTAAAATCATGGACTAAGTATTTAAAGTATAATTAAATATCAATTTTTTGCGAATATATAATTAAAAAAGCGATTTAAAAAATCGCTTTTAATGTTACAAATTACCTACAATTCGCTGAGTATCTCTTGCAATTACCAACTCTTCATTCGTAGTTACAACAACCACTTTTGTTTTTGAGTTTGGTTTTGTCAATTCGAGGTCAACGCCACGTTTTCCTTTATTTTTTTCTGCATCAAAATCAATGCCCAAATACTCTAGGTCGGTACATACCAATCTTCTCATATCACAACCATTCTCACCTATTCCACCGGTAAATAAAATAAGGTCAACGCCACCCATTGCAGCAGAATAAGCACCAATGTATTTCTTAACACGATATGCAAACATCTCGAAAGCAATTTTTGCTCTTTCGTTACCCTCTGCAGATGCTTTTTCAATGTCGCGCATATCAGATGAAATACCTGAAACTCCAACTAAACCACTTCGTTTATTTATCGTATCATTGGTATCTTTAATGGTAAGATCTTCTTTTTCGGCTATAAATAACAGCGCCCCAAGATCCAGGTCTCCGGCACGTGTTCCCATCATTAATCCCTCAACAGGTGTAAATCCCATAGATGTATCAACAGATTTGCCATTTTTTATTGCTGCAACTGATGCTCCATTTCCTAAATGGCATGATATTACTTTTTTATCATTCCAATCCCAACCAACTAATTTACAAGCTTTTTCTGCTACATATTTATGGCTTGTTCCATGAAATCCATAACGACGAACCTTGTATTTTTGATAATATTCGTATGGTAAACCATATAAAAACACTTTAGGTTCCATTGTTTGATGAAAAGATGTATCAAAAACTGCTACCTGAGGAACTGAAGGAATAAGTTTTTCCATTGCCAGTATACCTTTGAGGTTTGCAGGATTATGCAATGGAGCAAGTTCAATACATTCTTCAATCTTATCAATAACATCTTTAGTAATAAAGGCGCTTTCGGCAAAATATTGTCCGCCATGAGCAACGCGATGCCCAACAGCAGCAATTTCGTCAATGCTTTTAATTACACCATGATAAGAGGATAATAATGCAGCAAGTATTAGGTCAATGCCTTTTGTATGATCAGGAATATCGGTAACAAAACTATACTTTTTATCATCGATTGTTTTATGGGTTAGTTCGCCATTTTTTATACCAATTCTTTCGATAATTCCTTTTGCAAGAATTTCAGCATTATCGGAATTATTCATACTTAATAACTGGTATTTTATTGATGAACTTCCGCAATTTAAAACAAGTATTTTCATTTTATTGTAGTCTTATATATAGTTCTATTTTTTAACACCGGCTGCTTGGTTTGCAGTTATAGCAACAAGATTAACGATATCGCTAACTGAACAACCTCTTGACAAGTCGTTAATTGGCGCACCTAATCCTTGTAAAACAGGTCCGATAGCTTCTGCATCACCAAGGCGTTCAACTAATTTATAACCAATATTGCCAGCTTGTAAATCTGGAAAAACTAGAACATTGGCAAAACCAGCTACAGTCGATCCTGGTGATTTTTTCTGTCCAACACTGGCTATAAGAGCAGCGTCTGCCTGCAATTCGCCATCAATTTCGAGATCTGGTCTTGTGGCTTTTGCTATTTTTGTTGCTTCAACAACTTTAGAAGCCAATTCATGATCAGCTGATCCCTTGGTTGAGAATGACAACATTGCCACTTTTGGTTTTTCAATCCCTGCAATTGATTTTGCTGTTTCAGCACTACAAATTGCGATTTCTGCTAACTGCTGTGCTGTTGGATTTGGAGTAATAGCCACATCAGCGCAGATAAATACACCATGGTGTCCTAATTCAGGTTTTTTAGTAACAAGTACCATGGCGCCAGAAACAACCGATATTCCAGGAGCCGTTTTTACAATTTGTAAAGCCGGACGAACAGTATCGGCAGTTGTGTGTTCAGCTCCACTAACTTCGCCATCAGCGTCGCCCATAAAAATCATCATTGGGCCATAATAAATATCTTGATTTAATAGATCTTCGGCTTGCTGTGGTGTAAGTCCTTTCGATTTTCTAAGCTCAACAAGTTTTTCGATATATAACTTTTTATTTGGTGAGTTTACCGGATCAATAATCTCTGCTTTTGAAAGATCTAATCCAAATTTTTTCTCCAGATCAGCAATTTCTTTTAAGTTGCCTAAAAGGATTAAATCGGCAATACCTTCTTTTAGAATAATATCAGCAGCTTTTATGGTTCTCTCTGATGTGCCTTCGGGTAAAACAATTCTTTTTTTGTTTTTCTTGGCTTTTTCTTTGATTTGATCAAGTAAATTCATCGTTTTTTCGATTATTTGGTTATGGAATTATTATTTTTTTCTCACACAAAATTGCAGATTTTGCTTTAAAAATCAATGTGAAATCGATCATTAAAAATGTGTTTCACAACAAGTTTTTAAAACAGTAAGAATGATAAGGTAAGGATTTTTTGGGAATTAGTAAAGATCATTCCAGATTTTCCATGAATATTCAGCCTGAAGACCAAGCATTTCTAATCCATTTTTAGTTTGCGCTCCCGCATTTCGGCCAAGTTTTAAAAAATTGGTTTCTAATGGATTATAAATTAAATCGAATAATATATGGTTTGAAGTAATGTGCTGATATGGAATATCTGGTTGATTTTCGAGATTTGGAAACATTCCCAGAGGAGTTGTATTTATTATTAACTGATTAGATTTAATTGTTTCTTCACTCAAATCATTATATGAAAGAATTTCCTTGTTTATGGGACTTTGCGAAACGAATTTGTATTTAATCCCCATAAGATCAAGCGAATATGCAACTGCTAAAGAACTTCCACCAGTACCTAAAATCAAGGCATTTAAATTAAAATTCGGAATCAAAGGTTTTATACTATCCTTAAATCCCAGAAAATCAGTATTAAACCCGGTTAAAATCGTTTTATTTTTGTTATAAGTAAATTTAATGGTATTAACTGCCCCAATTTTTTTTGCATGTTCATCCAGGCTATTCAAATAGGGCATTATTAATTGCTTATAAGGTATTGTAACATTCAATCCTGCGAGATTTTTATTCTCGAGAATAATTTGAGGAAACTTTTCAATTGTATCTATTTGGAAAAGCTTATAATCACAATCGGTTATTTTCTCCTTGTCAAATTTCTTTTTAAAATATCCAGGAGAAAATGAATGTTGTAAGCTTTTACCAATTAGACCAAAGGTTTTCACAGAATTATTTTTCTATGTTTTTATGAGTTGCCAGCTTTTCGACAACAATGATGGTTACAATACCAATAACCATAAAAAGAATTGCATATAATACCTCAGTATTAAATGTATCGGGAATAACCATTTTATAACCTTGAACGATTTTCTCTGTACCTTTTAAAACGAATTCGCCAGCTTCATTTGTTTTGTAAATTGTATTTTTCCATGGCCAAATAACGCTTAATGAGCCTAAAATAAATCCTGTAAGCACAGCAATGGTCTGGTCTTTAAATTTCTTTAATATCCATGATAAAAAATGTGAAAAAGCAATTAATCCAGCAATAGCTCCTATTCCAACAGGAATAATAATTTTAAGATTTAAATCATTAATTGCATGAATCATAACCAGTTCATAGTTACCCATCAATACCAATACAAAAGATCCTGATAATCCAGGAAGAATCATACTACAGATAGCAACTACTCCGCAAATGATAAGATACAAAAAAGAATCATTTTGCACAGCTGGATTTAAAAATGAAAGCGTTACTGCAATTGCAGTTCCGATAATAAAAGCAATAATTACGCTTGTTTTCCACTTTTCAATTGTTTTGCCAACAAAATAAACCGAAGCTAGTATAAGCCCAAAGAAATAGGACCAGATATATACAGGATAATTATTAAACAGATATTCAAATAATCTTGCCAGAGAAAAAACACTAATAAGCATACCAGTAAAAACGGCTACAAGAAAATAAAAATCAATATACTCAATAAGTTCTTTAATCTTACCTTTGAAAAGCAATTTAACAGCAGTAGAATCGAGTGATTTTAAAGAATTAATTAATCGTTCAAAGATTCCGGTAATCAAGGCAATTGTTCCGCCCGAAACACCTGGAATAACATTGGCGGCACCCATTCCAATTCCTTTAAGGACAACGAGCATCATTTCTTTAAATTTGTTTTTCATTTTGATTAAAAAAGGAAACGAAAACCCAACTAGTTTTCGTTATGTTATGGTTTTTATACTATTAGTTTAAGTCCTTTAGCAAGTAGCTTTCAATAAGCATCAAAAACTCTTCGTTTTTAATAAATGCATCAGGATAAATGGTTAAAACTTCGTTATGGTCGGTTGGATCGATCCTTAATCCATTTTCGAATGCATCAATAGCCTGATTTTTATCTTTTAAAAGTAAGAAACAACCTGCTAATCTGTAAAATACAGATGCATTTTTTCTGTTTTCCTTTAAAAATCCAATAAGAATATCTTTTGCCTCAATAAACTTATTTATCTTAACTAGCGACTCGTTGAGTGCAAGCACAAAATCTGATTCAGTTGCATCAATTTCAAATGCTTTTTTATAGGATTTACTGGCAGAATCATAATCTTTAAGATCTGAGAAAATGCTTCCTAATAAATAATGATATTCTGCATTTAAATCATCAATTGATAATGCTTTATTAACAAACTCAAGCGATTCGTTATATTTATTCTGCTGATATAAAATATTTGCTTTCCCGAAATAAGCATCGGCAAAAAACTCATCTTCCTTAATAGCGCTATCGTAATATTCAAAAGCGTGGTCATAGTCCTTTAAACTCTCATAGCAATCGCCCATATAGCTTAAAACTTCAACACTATTGCCATCATAGTTAAGATACTCCTGATAATTTTCAATGGCTTTCAGAAAATCTTCGTTATTTGAGTAGGCATTCGCCAGGTTAAAATAAGCCAACGAAAACTCAGGATTAATTGCTAAGGCAAATTCATAAGCTTCAACAGCTTTATCGAACATCTCGGCTTTTGTATAAAGAATACCCAGATTATACCAGGCGTTCTCAGAAAATGGCTCACGATCGAGATATCGAAGGTAATAATCAATGCTTTTCTTTATTTGGCCTAGTTTTTCGTAACAATAACCAATATCAAAAAGAATCAACAGATTGGTAGGATCAAGTTTATAAGCCTCGAGCAGATATTTAAGCGAAACCTGGTATTTGCCAATCTGCTCAAATGCATTTGCAACGCTTTGAATAACTTCAGCTTTCTCGTCAAAAGATAAACTTATTGCCAGATCAAAAGCTCTTTCGGCTTCGCTGTATCTGTTTAAGGCGTTTAATGCTGCTCCTTTAACCAGATAAACATCAACATTTGATGATTCGATAAGCTCGAGTTGTTCAATTATTTTTAATGCTTGTGCCGACTGACCTTTATCGATAAAAACCTGTGCTTTTTTTAACTGAATAATAATTGATGTTGGATGTTGCTCTGCGGCAAGTGTTATTGCTTTTAAGGCATTATTTGCCTTATCGGTATCAATGTAATAATCAATAATATTTTCGAACTCAAAAACATCAAAAAAATACTTCTTTTTATTTTTGAGCATATCTTCCCAACGGTTCAACAACTCATCATACTCATCGTTCTGAAAAATATCTTCAAATTCCTCTTTCATCTGTTCTAAAATAATACGGCTGCAAAACTAATGTTTTCTTCGTAAACAATCTAGTTTTAATCAAATATTAATGCTTTTAATTTATTGATGTTTTCAACAAATTCCCAACCATGAAATTACTTCTTTTTAAAATTGCAGTTTCTGATTTAATTAAAAGTTATTAAGAATATTAGTTAATTTATTCACATTCTAAAAATGTCAAAATTCTCAACTAATCATCTTTTAGAAATTATCGTATTAGCTATTTTTTGCTAATTTAAGATGCAGACCTAATGCATATTGGTTGCGAAATGAATAAATAATTTTCATTATTAATTATGAATTCTGCCTTTAAGATTATCGAGGCAAAAATAAAGCGGAGTACTCGGATCAGAAGCAGTGATTTGAAACTCTAATCTTTTTACATTCCCAAGGCTCGATAAATTTATGTAATTCCATGCTTTTGCAATATAATCCGATGAGTTATCAAAACTGCGGTAATCGGCCAGATAGAACTCCACTGGCCCTGTAATTCCACCCCAGGTTGGATAACCATAAATTGAAACCTTTAACCAGTCAGGATCATCACCACTGTAACCGCCAAATTTTTTAGCATTACCCAATCCATATTTTATGGCCATTGCTGTATAAGTCGTATTTGCCAGCATAACATAAACAGGTTCTTCGCCTTTTATTGTATCACTATAGGTAATTATAATTTTTTCAAGTTGGTGAGCCACAGCATAATTTTTCGATTCATCCGCACCTCCGCTAGGGTATGACGCATAAACAGACGAATCGGTAAATAAAATATCATTTATTAAATTAGAATAAGCAAAACCACTATAAGTTCCTAAATCTGAATGATAAGTATTTGAAAAAACTTTATTTCGGTAGGTCAAATCTCCGGCTCCATCAGAACCATTCCAATAATAATTTTTAACGAGTTTATAATCTTCAAAATCAGCCATATCCGTTTTAAAATGATCTTCATCATCACAAGATAATAATCCAAAAATAACTACGAGGAGAAAAAGACGAATTTGAACTGACTTTATCATAATGCCTATAATTTGGTTTATTAACTAAACAAAAATAAGCTTTTTACAATTTTCAATTTAATTTTATCCACAATAAATCTTGGTAAAAAGATTTAACTGGAGAATACATCTTTAAAATTAATCGAATAACATTTGTATTTTTGTTTTTAGTCAAATTCTTTTAAGATGGATAAACAACAAATCGGTGAGAAAATTAAGCAATTGCGGGAACAACTTCATCATCACAATTATAATTATTATGTTCTTGCCCAGCCAGCAATCACTGATTATGAATATGATACTTTATTGCAAGAGCTTCTGACGCTTGAAAGTAAAAACCCGGAATTTTTCGATCCAAACTCACCATCACAACGTGTCGGGAGTGATATTAACAAAGAATTTGTTCAGGTAAAGCATAAATACCCGATGTTATCGCTTGGCAACACTTATAATTTCGAAGAGGTTGCTGATTTTGAGAACAGAATTAAAAAAGCTCTTCCGGATGATACCATTGAGTTTGTTTGCGAATTAAAATACGATGGCGTTGCAATTGGGTTAACTTACAAAAGTGGAACATTAATTCAGGCGGTTACCAGAGGTGATGGAACTCAGGGAGATGATGTTACCAATAATGTAAAAACCATTAAATCAATACCTTTAACGCTGCAAGGAAATAATTTCCCTGATGAATTTGAGATAAGAGGTGAGATTTTTCTTCCGCATAGCAGTTTCGAAAAAATGAACGCTGAAAAAGCGGCTGCAGGTGAGCAATTATTTGCAAATCCTCGAAATGCAGCGGCAGGAACTTTAAAACTTCAAAAATCATCGATTGTTGCCAAACGGCCTTTGGATTGTTTTTTATATTTTGTTTTAGGCAATAAGTTACCGTACAACTCCCATTATGAGAACTTAATGGCTACTAAATCTTGGGGATTTAAAATTCCTGAGCATATTACAAAATGCCATAATATTGAGGATATTTTCAAATTTATTAATAAGTGGGATAAAGAGAGACACAACCTGCCTTTTGATATTGATGGGGTTGTAATAAAGGTTAACTCATACCAACAACAAGAAGAATTAGGATTTACAGCCAAAACACCGCGATGGGCTATTGCTTATAAGTTTAAAGCTGAGCAAGCCCGAACAAAATTATTAAGTGTTGATTATCAGGTAGGAAGAACCGGAGCAGTTACACCGGTGGCAAATCTCGACCCAGTGTTACTTGCAGGAACCACCGTTAAAAGAGCATCGTTGCATAATTCGGATCAGATAAAATTGCTCGATCTACATGAAAATGAGTTTGTTTATGTTGAAAAAGGTGGTGAAATTATTCCAAAAATCGTTGGTGTTGATCAATATGCAAGATCTGTTAATACAAAACCTATTGAGTTTATTACACATTGCCCGGAATGTAAATCTGAACTAATTCGTGTTGAAGGCGAAGCCAAGCATTATTGTCCTAATTTTTATGGCTGCCCACCGCAGATAAAAGGACGTATTGAGCATTTTGTAAGTCGTAAAGCCATGAATATTGCAGGAGCCGAGGCAACTGTTGATGCTCTTTTCGAAAATGGATTAATACAAAATATTGCCGATCTTTATTATCTGACAAAAGAACAAATTCTTACCATGGACAGGTTTGCTGAAAAATCTGCAACAAACCTGATCGACAGCATTAATAATTCAAAGACTGTTCCTTTTCAGCGGGTTTTGTTTGCTCTGGGAATAAGATTTGTCGGCGAAACAGTAGCCAAAACTCTTGCAAATCATTTTAAATCAATTGAAAACATCAAAAATGCAAGTATTGAACAACTTACTCAGGTAAATGAGATTGGTGAACGCATTGCATCAAGTATAGTTGAATATTTTGCTGATGAAAATAACAGAATAATAGTTGAAAAACTAAAGCAAGCAGGAGTTCAATTGGAATTAAGTCAATCTGAAGAAACCAGTGTGATTAATAAACTGGATGGTAAAATATTTGTTATTTCGGGTACGTTTGAGAAACATTCGCGTGATGAATTAAAAGAGTTAATTGAAAAATATGGCGGCAAGAATTCAGGATCAATATCAAAAAATACCAGTTTTTTATTAGCAGGAGAAAACATTGGCCCATCGAAACTCGAAAAAGTAAAGGAATTAAATATTCAGATAATAACTGAAGATGATTTTTTGAATATGATTAAAGATTAATTTTTACCTTTAACAAATTATTACCTAATACTCTTTTATTGTGAGCAAAATTGAACAATTTAAAATTTCACTTGGCAAAAATCATTTAAAATCAAGGCTCAAGGCTTTTAGGAGGAAATCAAACTTTTATAATTTTGAAAATGCCAAAACTGCCGGAATATTATTCTGTTGCCCTGATGATGACGCTTTTGAAGCTATAAAAGAATTTATATCATTTCTCAAGGCAAAGAATATTGATGTAAATGCCTTATGTTATTACCCGGGCAAGAAAATTCCGGATAAATTTCTTTTTCATAATCACCTGGAGTTTTTTTCTGATGAAGATCTAAACTGGTATTACAGACCTAAAAGTGCATCTATTAATCAGTTTATTGATAAACGGTTCGACCTGTTTTTTGATTTAAATATAAATGAGTACTTCCCTGCCCGATTTGTTAGTAATTTATCAAACGGGAGTTTTAAAATAGGTATGGAGAAAAAAGAAAATACAGATATGGATTTAATGATCAATATTGATAAAAACAAGACTGTAAGCTATTTAATAGAACAAATAAAACATTACCTGGCATTAATTAATAAATCATAAATATATGAAACCTGCAAATTTTACAGGCACAGGAGTTGCTATAGTTACTCCATTTAAAAAAGACAAAAGCATTGACTTTACTGCTCTCGAAAAACATATTGAATTTCTTATAAATAACGGTGTTGATTATCTTGTAGTTTTAGGAACCACAGGAGAATCAGCCACTCTTTCGGATGAAGAGAAAAACCAGGTTACATCGTTTGTTATACAAAAAGTTAATAAACGTTTACCGCTTGTATTAGGTATTGGCGGAAATAATACTACAGCAGTAATCAGTAAAATTCAAACCACCGATTTGAGCAATATTGATGCTATTTTGTCTGTAACCCCATATTACAATAAACCATCACAGGCTGGATTGTACGAACATTACAAAGCTATTGCCCAGTCAACTAGCAAACCCATAATTTTATATAACGTACCTGGCAGAACTAGCGTAAACATGAAAGCCGAGACAACACTTCGGTTAGCACATGATTATAAAAATGTTATTGCTGTAAAAGAAGCTGCAGGCGATATGTCACAAGCCATGTACCTTGTAAAAGACAAACCAGCTGGTTTTCACGTAATTTCTGGTGAAGATGCACTAACACTTCCATTAATCATGCTCGGGTTCTCTGGTGTGATTTCTGTTGTTGCAAATGCCATGCCTAAAGAATTTTCGGATATGGTTAGGTTAGCTCTGGCAAATAATTATGGTGATGCAAAAAATATCCATTACAAAATCCTCGAATTTACAGATCATATGTTTGTCGAAGGTAATCCTTCGGGCGTAAAAGCAGCACTTTCAATACTTGGAATTATGGAAAACAATCTTCGTTTGCCCCTAGTTCCTGTTAGCGAAAATACCAATAATAAGATTAATCAGTTAATTTCGAAGATTAAATCATAAGATCATAGCAATACCTGTAAAAATTGATTATTCATTACTTGTAAATTCTAATGAAGCAAACTCTTTTTTTTATTGGATTTGTGATTTGTACTTCTTTGATAGCATGTAAATCAAAGGAACCAGTAAAAAGTACGACTGAAAAAAAAGGACCACCAATTGCTACAGGAATTTGGAATGCTGAAGATTCAAGGGTTATAGCCGAAAAACTTGTTAAAAAGATGCTTGCAGATCGCTGGCGCACCGAGTATTTGAATGTACACAAAAATGCACGTCCGATTTTAATTGTAGGCATTGTAGTTAATTACGGTACCGAAAAAATTGATACCAGTCTGTTTTTAAAGGATATTGAGCGATCGATTATCAAAG
Source organism: Bacteroidales bacterium (assembly GCA_034002805.1). Classification (GTDB taxonomy): domain Bacteria; phylum Bacteroidota; class Bacteroidia; order Bacteroidales; family UBA12077; genus UBA12077. The sequence continues at coordinate 26,160 of JAVEZW010000014.1, forward strand.
GCGATCTTGCTCGATTTGTGCAATCGGGAAATAAAAAAGCATCTTTACTTTCAGGACTTTCTCAATCGGATACGTTAAATACAATTACTTCGTGGGCAAAACGAATGGGTGCTGATTTTGTTGTAAACTCTTCGGTTTATACAACTCAGGAAATTAAAAGACGCGAAAAAAACATTCAATACAAGGTAAAGGTAGAATTGATTAATTGCGAAACCCAACAGCTCGTTTGGTTGGGTGAAGAGGTTTTAATAAAGAAAATTATCGATTAAAGAGAGTATTTGTTTTTTTATAGCTATTATTAACTAGTCTGAATAATAACGCAACCCCGCAATTCGTTTAACCATCTTTCAATAAATAATAACAAATTAAATTATGAAAACAAGTAGTTTTATGGCAATCCCATTATTATTCATCATGTATTTGATAATTGCAGTACCATGTCAGAGTTGCGATCCGGATGATGATGACTGTGATAGCTGCAATGTGGTTTACAAACCCAATATTTATATATATCCAACAGAGAAAACACAATTAGAGGTAAAAATAAATTTCCCTATGGGCGGAAATATTATAACTTCAATTCCTGAATATGGCCAAGGATGGAATATTGCAGTTGATACAAATGGAATAATTGATAATTATTATTCTTACCTATTTTACGAAAGTATTCAACCTGATATTTGGCAAGTAAATTATGGTTGGATTACTAAAAGTGATCAGTTAGAATCATTTTTCAGACAGAATATGTCTGAATATGGATTCGAAGGCAGAGAAATTGATGATTTTATTGAATATTGGATTCCTCGTCTTGATATTTACTCATTCTATTCTATATACCCACAAACAGAAAGAACTATTAATAATGTAATTAAGCTTGATTTTTCAAAACAACCTGATTCGATGTTACGGTTATTTTATGTTATTAAAGGACATAATCAAAAGCCTGATAATATAATAGAACCAACTATTGAAAGTTTCGAAAGGAATGGTTTTGCTGTAACCGAATGGGGTGTAATTCTTAAATAACGAAAATTAAATATTAGAATGAATAATATTATCACTTCTTAAACTACTCAATTAGGAAGTAATCATAAAGGCCACCAATATAAAATTGATGGCCTTTGAATTTTGCAATATGCTATAAAGTTATTTTTCCGATCCCTTATGACTTTTCTTTTCTTCTGGTATAATTTCAGCATCAGAAATCTTCTCTTCCTTTTTCTGTGTTCCTTTTAAATAATCTGGTAATTCCATTCCAGCCATTTTAAATAACTCTTCAAAAGGAGGAATTGAACCAAGCATTCCGGAAAGGAAATTAGCGGTAGTTGGAGATTTACCATCTTTTCCACTTCCCATCGTATCCCAAACGGTAATCTTATCAATTTTAAGGTTCTTAATTGCTTCCACCTGCGTTTTAACTAACTCTGGAAGTTTGTCTGCAATCATTAGCATAACGGCACTATTAGGATTGTTACCGGCAGCATTTACCAATTTCTCAAAACCTTCGGCTTGTTTACTCAATACTTCATAAATACCTTTTGCCTCGGCTTGCATTTTCATAAAAATAGCATCAGCATCACCTTTTGCACGACGACGAGTTTGTTCTGCAATAGCTTCGGCATCTATCTCAACCTTCTCCTTATCAATCTGCGCAGGAACAACTATATCAGCTGTTTGAGATGCTCTATCTCTTTCAGCTCTTGCCATTTCTGCTACTTGTTCAGCGGAATATGCTTCTTCCAATGCTTTTGCCTGCTTAACTTTTTCAGCTGCAACGGCTAATCTTTCAGCTTCAGCTTCTTTTTCTCGACGAAGAGCATTTGAATTTGCGATAGTAATTTTAGCCGTATTCTCGCCTTCAACAGCAACCGAGTCGGCCTCTGCAACTTTTATCCTTTCTTGTTTTGCAGCTTCTGCTTCACCTATTTTTGCCTGAGCAACAGCCTGTGAAACCAAGACTCTTTCTTTTTGATTTGCATCTGCTTCTCCAATTTTTGCTTCAGCCTGAGCTGCAGCAACACTTATTCGTTCCTTTTGGTTTGCAGCAGCTTCACCAACCTTTGCATCTGCATTTGCATCTGCAACTTTTACTCTTTGTTCCTGATGGGCTATAGCTTGTCCAATCTCACCGTCTCTGTTTTTCTCAGCAACCGTTTTCTTGGCATCGTTAATTGCCTTGGCAGCAGCTTCTTTTCCTAACGCTTCGATATAACCTGATTCATCGTTAATATCGGTTACGTTAACGTTAATCAGTTTTAAACCGATCTTTTTAAGTTCAGCCTCAACATTCGATGAAACAGCAGCCAAAAATTTGTCCCGATTGCTGTTAATCTCTTCAATATCCATTGTCGCCACAACCAAACGTAACTGGCCGAAAATGATATCCTTAGCCAGATTACTTATATCAACCTGCGATAAGCCTAGTAAACGTTCAGCAGCGTTAATCATAATTCCAGGTTCGGTAGAAATACCTACGGTAAACCTTGAAGGTACATCAACACGTATATTCTGCTTACTTAATGCGCTTGTTAAATTAATTTCGATTGAAAACGGCGTAAGATCAAGGAAAGAGTAATCCTGAATAATTGGCCAGATAAAAGCAGCGCCACCATGAATACATTTGGCCGAGCGCGATTCTGCTTCAGAACCTTTTCCTACCTTACCATATATTACAAGTATTCTGTCGGATGGACATCTTTTATATCTTCTGAAAAATGAAACGATCAGAATAAATATAAAAACAATAGCTGCAATAACAATTAAAACAATGTATTGTCCCATAATTTTAAGTTAAATTAAAAGTTATTATTATTGATTTGTAAGTTTTACAAGTAAAATTTCATTATTCAGAACATCAGTAACCTTAATAACCATGCCTGTTTTAATTTCTTCGTCGTTATCAGTCATGGCATCTAAAGTCTGCAAGCCTTGCACCTTAATTTGTACTTGTCCTAAGCCTGATCTCTTGGGTGGTATTGTTAAATAAACAGTTCCTACTTTACCAATCGCATTTTTTAAATTTAGTGTACCACTATCGGTTAGCTTGCCCATAAAATAAATGATAGAGGCCATTATTACCATCATGAGCAATCCTGCTAAAACAGAAATTATTATTGCAGTTCCAACTCCCAACCCTCCATCGATGCAGGCAATACCGGTCCAACCAAAAATGGTAAAAAAAGCAACAAGATTCTTTAGAGTAATAAACTGAAAATCAATACCTGTGTCTCCATCTACAGATACATCGGAGTCTCCATGAGCTTCAGCGCCATCAACTCCTCCAAAAAAGGTAAGGAAAATCTGAATTATAAAAATAACAGAGAAGGGAATTGCAATACACCAATAAATCTTTTGTATTAGCAAAAGTGATTGCCATGATTCTGAAATAGTTAGTAACATAATAATTATTTTTTAAATTAATAAACCAAATTACTATATTTTATCGATAAATCAAGTGGTTTATGAAATAATTCTAATAATTGAAGATGGTTGAAAACAGCTATTATTTTAAAATCTGGGTAATGTCTAGATTTTAAGTTTTATTCCAATGCTATTTCTCCTGTCAAATATAACTTTGCCTCACCACCAATGAGGCATCTATCTCCTTGATTTATGCAAATCAGTCTTCCTCCCCGTTTTGATAATTGCCTGGCCTCCATTTTATCTTTTCCAAGTTTTTTAGACCATAATGGAATTAATGAGGTATGTGCAGAACCAGTTACCGGATCTTCATCAATTCCTACCTTCGGAGCAAAAAACCGAGATACAAAATCTACTTTATCACCTTTTGCGGTTACTATTAGTCCTCTTCCAGGCAATATATTTGTTTCTATTAAATTGGGTTTGAGATTTTTAACTTCAGTTTCATTATTAATTATTGCAATATAATCTGTTTTTCCTTTAAGTATTTCCATTGGTCTTATACCAATACAATTTTGAATCTGGTCGAAGTTATTTTCAGGTTTTAAGGTATCTGTGGGAAAATCTAAAAATAACACTTCGTTTTGCTTAATAACATTTAACTCACCACTTCGGGGCGAATTGAACACAATTTCTTTTTCTTTATACCCAAGGCAGTTAAATAAAACAAATGCAGAGGCCAATGTTGCATGACCACACAAATCAACTTCAACGGTAGGTGTAAACTATCGAATTTCGAATTGGTTGCCCATAGCGACAACAAAAGCTGTTTCGGCAAGATTATTTTCTGCAGCAACAGATTGCATTATGTCATCGGCAATCCAGTTCTCTAAAATACAAACTGCAGCTGGATTACCTGAAAAAAGTTTATCGGTAAATGCATCGACTTGAAAGATTTTAATTGATTTCATAGTATAAATTTATATTCTAAAAGTACAAAACTTAAACAAAAAAGCGAAGCTTTTATTAGGCTTCGCTTTTCAAACGCTTATTTTTCATATAATCGTAGTAACACTTTTTCAGGTGTTAAAGGAGCGTCAAAATCTATTTTGTAGGTTGGATTGAATGCTTTAATAGCTTTTTGCAAAGCAAAAAATGCTCCAATACCATAATTAAAAGGAGGTTCGCCTACCGCTTTTGATTGTAGAATAGCTAACTCCGGTCCATCTGTTTCGAGTGCATTAATTTCAATATTTTTTGGTGCTGAGTAGATGTCAGGAATTTTGTAGGTTGATAAGCTATTAGAAAGTAATTTACCTTTTTTATCATATGCCAATTCTTCCATAGTTACCCACCCAATACCCTGAACAACAGCTCCTTCCACCTGACCACGATCGAGAGTTGGATTTATGCTTTTACCAAAATCATGCACAATTTTAACATCATCAACCTCATAAGTTCCTCTGATACAATCGAGTGTTACAGTAATAACTGCTACACCATAAACATGATAGGCAAAAGGATGACCTTTTTCTTTTGTTTTATCAAAATGAATAGTTGGTGTGGCATAATGACCATTTTCAGTTAAAGAAACTCTTTTTAAGAATGCCGTTGTTATCAACTTTTCCCATGTAATTTCAGTTTTTTGAGCACCTTTAAATACATCTTCATTTCTAATTTCAATTTCATCGCTGGTACAATTCAGCAAGTCTGCAGCAACATTTTTTAATCTGATTAGTAAGGCCGAACAAGCTATCCGTAATGCATTACCATTTAAGTCAGCTCCAGAGCTGGCTGCTGTAGGCGATGTATTTGCTACACGACTTGTATTAGTCGATTCGAGTTTTATTCGTTGTGCTTCTACAGAAAAAACAGAGGACGCAACCTGAATCATTTTGGTATTTACAGCCTGCCCCATTTCAATTGCACCGGTACTCACTCCTATACTTCCATCCTGATAAATATGAACCAATGCCCGGGCCTGATTCATTGTTGTATTAGTAAATGAAATTCCAAAACAGATAGGCATTATTCCTACTCCCTTTTTTCTGTTCTGATTTTTATCATTAAAATCAAGTATCTGTTTTTCTATTGAATCAATATCGTATGATTTTTTTGCAAGTTCATAACATGATCCAATATTTACATTTTCAGCAATCTGACCATACTGGAAAACATCCTTCTCTTTAAGAAAATTCTTCTGCTGTATTTCGTTAGGTGAAATTTTTAGCTGGCAGGCTGCTTTTGCAATGGCAGATTCGATAGCAAACATACCCTGCGGTGCACCAAATCCTCTGAATGCAGTATTTGGTGGTAAATTTGTTTTGCAACTATAAACCGTTACTTCGGTATTCGGAATAAAATACGCATTAGTCGAGTGAAATAACGTACGCTCCATAATGGCAGGTGACAAATCTGAAGCTGCTCCTCCATTTTGATACATCACTGTTTTATACGCCAGTATTTTTAAATCTTTGCTCAATCCTATTTTAAAATCCGAACTGTACGGATGACGTTTGCCAGTCATTCGCATATCATCGTGCCTGTTTAAAGCTATTTTAACTGGTTTCTGAAGTACAAATGCTGCAAGAGAAACCATACAGGCAAAAGCTGTTGCCTGATCTTCTTTTCCTCCAAAACCTCCACCCAATCGTGCCACATCAATTTCTATTCTATGCATCGATAACCCAAGAACACGGGCAATCATTTTTTGCACCAGTGTAGCTCCCTGCGTTGATGAATGCACACGTAAGCTTCCATTATCAATTGGATAGGCATACGAACCCTGAGTTTCGATATACAAATGCTCCTGACCTCCGCTTTCTACATTACCTTCAAAAATATACTCACACTTACTCCACGTTTCATCAACGTTACCCATTTTAAATGAACGAGGAGGAATAAGCAACTGTCCTTTTTCCTTGGCTATTCGGGGATCAGTAATTACTTCATATTCTTCATAACTTATTTCAATCAGTTCTAATGCTTTTCGTGCGATATATTCACTTTTAGCCACAATTAAAAGAATTGGTTGTCCCTGAAAATGAACTTCGGTTTCGGCAAACAAGGTTTCGTCTTCAATAATTCCTCCAATCTGGTTTCTGCCAGGAATATCTTTATACGAAAAGATTTTTTCAACTCCCGAAAATGCTTCGGCTTTT
>JAVEZW010000015.1:0-32444 GCA_034002805.1 Bacteroidales bacterium
TCCTGAATATTACATATTTTATCGGCAATTTTAAGTTTTTTCGCTCTATCAGATAATTTGGGTGTTAACTGAATCTGCATTTTTTTGCGATCTTCAACCGAGAGTGATTTATTATCTGTTACTTCCAAAACTGCCAGCAAGACGTTTTCTCCAAACATTTGCAGAATCAGATCCGACAAACTCTTGATTTGTTTTTCACCTTGCGCCGTATCTTCAACAACATCGTGCAATAAAGCTGCAACAATTAAATCAGTATCATCCTCATCAAAATCAATTAATAATTTGGCAACTTTAATTGGATGATTTATATACGGAATTTTACCAACACCTTTGCGTGTTTGGTATTTATGTCGGTTTGCAGCAAATTCAAGTGCTTTAAATATTTTATTCAGGTTTTCCATAGCTTACAAAAGCTAAATATAATAAATCTTTTTAAAAGTTAGAAAAACGTGTGGTTATATGCAGATTGTTCAACTCTTACGGGAGTGTAGAAACTGTAATAAAACTATTTTCTATTGATATGAGCATGGATCAAAAGAGGGTTGTTGTCTGTTTTTCGACAAGCTCAAAATGACAGCCTATACAAAAGGTCATTGCGAACATAGCCAATTGGCGAAGTGAAGCAATCCATAGACAAAATAATAAGACTGCTTCATCCGAAAGCTTTCGGATCGCCCTTTCAGTCCTCTTTCGTAGTGACAATTCGTTTGGTTTGTCATATCTGCATTAAGTCCAAACAAATTGAGTTTCCTTTCGCAGAAAAAACATGTTGGCAATTTCCAGGATATATTGTACTTTAATACGTATCGGTAATTATTTCGTAGGTTTGTTCGTTTTCTTTAAACCAATTACGTAGTGTTTTCAATGCGTTTACATAGTCGTTGGTTAATAGTTCGCCAGTAGAATCAATTTCTAGAGGGAAGTTTTTAATAACTGGTGCCAGATATTCCATTACACGATAACCGCACTCAATTTTTTGTGGATTTTCGGGATTTGCAGAACAACAATTTTTTTGCGTACTGTTTAATATGGTTAAAATGTAATCGAAGGCTTTTCTTTGTCGGGTATAAATTAAGTCGGGAATCAATTCATAAATCATATCGTCGTTTACTGCTTGGTTCTTTACCTGGTTAACACAATAATCTATTTCTGATTCTACTCCAAAACGTGCCAGTGCTAAATGGGCAGCCCATGTATCTTTGCTCTTTTTGTAAGTTTTGTTTGTTAAACAATGTTGCAGGTAGTCAACCTGATCAATCATTCCTGCGAATGCAACATGCTTAATTATTTTATCGGAGTTCGAAGCCGGATTATGCAATACCGTTATTAAACTATCTTTTGACACAGAAGTAAAATCGATGGTTTTAAAATTAGTGAGCCAATCGGCAACATTACCAACATTTCCGGCATCGGGATCTTTTAATGCATTAACTAAGCGATAAACTGCGTCAGTTCTGTTTTTATTATTTATGCTTTTGTAGGTTGTTTTATAAGTTAAATAATAAGCCTGCAATCTTACTTTAGCCAATGAATCGTTGTAATACGATTCGAGTAAAGACAAAAGCTTTTCAGCATTTTTTTCATTCAGCAACTCTTTATCAGGATTTGGATTGTATTGTTCTGCACGAACAGAAATCATGTAACTGTTTAGCTTTTCGGAAATACTTTTATCATTCTGAGCCCAGGCATTCAAATTAATTAAACTGATACAGATAAGTAATTTAAATTTCATTTTTTGTGTGAATTAATTTTAATTTTAAATACCAGCTTCCCTGCTGGCGCGCGTCTGTGACGCGTGACAATTTTAATATGTTATTAATCTACTTGATTCCAACACCACTTCTATTAATGAATTTAATCCGGCATAATTCTTTGCTGAACTAAATAAATAATCTTCCGGATGTTCTACTATCATTTCTTCAACAGGATTATTATGAATACCCGCCTGCCGGACGGGCAGGTATTCCAATTTCTCATAAAAAAATTCTTTACTGAAAATAATTTTTGCCTGATTTCCTTCTTGCCAAAATTTATAGTTTTTTATTCGTTTTAATGATTCACCTGCATTTTTAAAATAACTTAACATCCCTGCCTTGCCGGCAGGCAGGCATTCTCTTCTGCTCTCAGGTTCATTCTCAATCTGATTAATTATTGCTTTTGCCGTAAATTTTTTAAAATCTCTTACTATTTCTGATAAAGTAAAATCGCCATCTGCTCTGCAAATCATATGCAAATGACTTGGCATTAAACACCAGCCTAATATTGTTAAACCTTTATTCTGCTGACAATATGTTAACGATTCTACAATTTTTAATTTATGATTAGACCTGGTAAATATATCTATCCATCCAACAACTGTTATGGTTACAAAATAAGCTTTGTCTTTATCATATATTTTATATTTATCTGACATATATAAAATTACTTTTTCATTAACATTTTTGCATACGATGCTCACTTTCGTTTTTGTTTATAAGCACGCGTTACAAATGCGCGCTAGCTGGGGGCCATCCATAAATCTTGAAATAATTGATAACAAGACATTAGCATAATTTCATTATCTCGAACTCACGTTAATCTAATATTTACCAAGGTTGTAAATAATCCTTAATCCTAAAAGAATTTATACTTATTCCATTTTCTACCTTCTCAATTTTGCTGTCTGGTAAATATTTTCTTTCATATTCGTTATCTTGGATATACCATCTCTGTTGTTGGGTTAGATACCAGTTTTTCCTGTAGGTGTCATATGTAAAATAAAAATCAAAACCATTACCCTCATTTATTGCAAAAGGAACAATAATTACCCCTTTTTCAAATCGTAACCACATCTGATTCTCCCAAGCATATGTAGACATATATTCATTAGTGCAATTTTCCACTAACCAAGAAAGATTTGAATAGTTTTCTACAAGAGGTGTATAAAGATTTGAAAATGTTTTAGCATATTTGAAGGTAGTATCATTCAATCTAAAAAAAACAGCTAAGAAGATTGTATCAGCACATTTCCAATCCTTTTTATAATATTTGATAAGTCTGTCTTGCTTATCATCACTATTAATATCTGCTTCAAAAACATCTACAGCCCAGTACCCTTCTGGCATACAAAAACCAATTGGAAGAAGTGATTTATATTCTTTATAATTTGTAGAACGGTTACAATCTGCTATTTGTGTTTGAGCTGGTGTAAACCTGACATTCAATATAATGAATATTGAAAGGATAACTAATTTACTTTTCATACTATGGTTTATTACATTTGAAAAATTTCTGACGTAAATCATTATAATTCTTTTTTCTGTCATCCGCATCTAATCCTGCTTTGTTTACCTTGTAAGTAATAATATCAGGGTTTTCAGTATTTAAATCTGTAATAGTGATATTCTTAATAAACCATGCAAACGATGCCCATACAGCAATAGTATCATTTGCCATTAAATCAGGATTATTTACAAAGTCATAATTTAATTGGAATTTCGTGGCACAGGTGCTTTTAGCTTCAATATAATTGTTTTTGTTGGTTACCTGAACATAACCACGGCCTCTATATTTATAACCTTCTGCATTGTTCCAAGATGTATCTGGAGAATTGCCATCCATGCCCATATAAGCCACATTTAATGAGCGTATTCCATTTTGTTCTTTCTGTTTATCAGTTAAAACTACGGCGCTATAATAACCTTTGCCAGGTGTAGATTTATAGCCATTAAAAGCTATAGTATGAGGTTTTGCATGAGATGAATAATCTTTCGGGATTTTAATACTTGTTCCTGTACTTTTATGAGTAAAAGTCTCATAATCTGTCGAATCTACACTATAATTATATTTTGCAGAATCCATTTTTTCATATACACGATTTGATACAAATTTTAGATATGTTTTATTGTCCCAAAAATCTTGCTCATACCAAAATTTGGTTCCATTATTACCCCTGAAAACCTCAAACAGTCTATGTAAATAATATTTTGTACTTTCATTAGTTTTTGTTAAACCTATGCTTTCGGTTTGTAACTGTGCTAGAAAATGTGCAAAATGGTTACAAGTTTTAAATTCAGACTTTTTAAAAGCATTATTAAAAGCCTGTATTACCAGAGGGTCGTCTAACTTCTTACTGTTGGGGAAAATAAGTTTTAATTCCGTTCCGGTTAATTCTAAGTTTCTTCCACAAACCGAGCAAGCAAAATCATACTTCTGCCTTCTCACGTAAAAGGATATTTTATTTGCATCTTTAAAAGTCAATTTATATGCTGCATCAGGTAAAGAATCTAATCCAATAATCATCTTCTGATTTACATTTAATGTCCAATTCGTTACAGTTGAATCCTTCTGACCATCAATTTTTATGTATACTCTTAAACCTATTTTAGATATCGTATCATTATTTGCTGGTATATATTTTACATATAATTTAGTTTTATTATTTGGACAAATAAAGACCTTTTTGTCGGACATAATGCTATCTCCAACCCAAACAGTAAACGTTCCTTTTTTCATAGCCCCCTCTTCCTCATCTTGTAGAAACTCAAATAACACCGTTTCGGGGTTGTGGATGTAGTCCCACTGGTACTTATGCAGTCGTTGGCCATTGTTATAATCCATGAGATTATCGGATGAGTTTTGTGCCATAATATACTCGTTTTCATCGCTAAAAGTATGCCACAATCGGAAAGCTCCATGGCCCAGCTCGTGTGCAATAGTGCGGGCATCTGTGCTGCCCGGGTAAATAAATCCGTATTGTCCTTTTATTGGCATATATCCTGCTAAGCCGGTTTTTGAATTTATTCCGTTTAACAAAAATACATAATAGGTTTTATTATCGATATCGCGATCGTGTTTATATTTTCGCTTCAGTTTGTTTTGCTCATCGGAGTAACTACTTAGCAATGTACTTTCGCCATCGTTTAGTTTATTATCATCATCTAAATCCCACTCTGATTTATCGATATCGTATTGCGATTGCAGGGTAACTGTCCAGCTAATGGCAGCCTGCTTGTAAATATCGTTAAGGGCATTAACAAAATCGGCTACAGCAAAAGGCGATGGCCCATTTACCGGAACAAGTACCACATTTATATTCTCTTTTTCGTAGCTTATGGTATTAAACTTGCCCACCACCAGCTCCTGTTCTTTATTGCTGGTATCTTTAAAAGCAACATACGCTTCGATTGTTTGTGCTTCGAGTGAAGTTTGGCCATTTAATAATACCAATCGCTGGTCGTTTTTATCTTCAAAGGCGTAGCTGGTTAAATTTTCGCCCACCGCATTTCTGAACCTTACTTTTTCGGGTGTAATGGTAGTATCAAAATCGCTGAATTTTACCAAAATCCTGTCCATAGAAGCAGCTGAGAGAGATTTCCACGGCAAATACACGCTCTCGCCATAAACAGAGGCTTGCTCATACGTGGGTTTATGTATATCGTAACTAAGCTTATCGAAACCGTACTCCTGGTCTTTGTAAGGTAAAAACTCCAGTTTTATTTTTATATCTGTAACATCAGCTACAGGAAGGCTTCCTGAACCTGAACCTGAACCACCACCCGGCCCATTACCATCGCCAACTATAACATCACCGTTTTCAACTACCCAGGTGTCGCCATTGCTGTCGGTAATTATAATATCGTCGGTTGTAGGTATTGTATCCGTTGTTCCATCTTCGTTCACAATAAAGATATTATCGCCATCGATAAAAACGGAATCGATATCGGTAACAAAGGTAGTATCATTTAAACCACCACCACCCGTGGTAATTGTGCTGTCGCCCGAAGAATCATAGTCTGGTCCATCAAGATCAACTGTAAAAATAAACGGGCTATTCGGATTATATACTGATTTTATTTCGCCTTCGAAAACTTGTTTTTCGGTATTTACTTTTATACTCTCGAATTCGACAGCAAGCTTAACAAAACCAAGATATGGAACCAAGGCCAAGCCTTTGCCGGAAAAGTTCCCGTTACCACCACTAACTTCGGTTATTTGTACCATAAAATCACCCGACCAAATAAAATCTCTTTTTCTTAACACCGGCAAGGGTGTTGTATTGGCTATCAGAGTGCTATCGGCAGATTTTCCGCATTCGAAGCTCGAAACTGCCGGTTCAGGTGTTGTAAATGTCTGTATATCGGAATAATCGCTATCATATGTGCCGCAATATGCCATTACCTGGTACTCATAGGTTGTTTGAGCCTGCAAATCATTAAGTGTTACATCGCTTACAAACCTGTTTTCTTCGAACCACTCAGCACTTGGAGTGTTCGCTTTTCGGTACCGAACAGTAAATGAAGTATTAGTAAAACCAGGAGTCCAGCTTATGAGTGCTTCGTTAAATCGTTTAACTTCAGATGTTATGTTTGTAATGGGCTTACACTCTTCGCCAAAAGTAAACATCCGCACCTCGGAGTACCCATTGTTTTTGAACATATCGCGTCCATCCACATCGCGTGCCTGCACACGATACGCATATTGTTTGCCGGGTTCAAGAAAAGGTTCTGCTAATCCATATACCAGGGTTGTATTGGTAGTTGTTGTTTGATAAACCGGAATGCTGGTTTGTATTGCATTGTTCGGATCGCGACCTTCGGGCCAAATTTCAACCAGAGTAAATTCGTACTCGGCACTGAATGCCGAATTGGGTGATGCAGTATGTCGGGGTGTCCACTGAAAAACAATATTCTGCGGATCGATATGTTCAACTTTGTGATTTGGAAAGGGGAGATTAATTAAAGGAGGATCATTAAGCATGAGCCATGCTGTAACAGGGATATTGTTTGAAACACGAATATGTTTATTATAATCTAAAACAGTAAAATAGAATCGATAAACACCTTCGGGTAAGCGACCGGAAGAAAGGTAAGCTGATTTGCTATACCCGCTAAAATCGAGATTTTGTGGGTCGAACCAAGCAGCCAAATCAGAAGATGTAAAGTATTGAGGAACTCCACCATCGAGTATTATTGGTTGTGGATTAAATAAAGGACTTGTTTTTATGGTTATTCCATTTCCTTCGATTGTAAGCTCCAGTCGAACCTGATAATTCAATTCGTTTAAATCGGTTAACAGCATATTTAAACCAATGCGGTTGGTTCCGGGCGCAACATAATCGGATAACCTTAACGAATATGGTGGTATAAGCTGTGTATTTAGCTGTACCGGGTAAACCTGTGATTTTGCCTGAAAGGCTAGAATAAGATTTACAATGAAAAGAATAATAAAATATTTTAACTTTTGTTTCATTATATATGCTGTTACTTTTAGCTGTTAGACTGTCTTCGACAGGCAAACTGTAAGCTATTTATATTTTTAAATTTTCAATTTTAACCTCCCAACCCTCCTTAATAAGGAGGGCTAACTGCATGATTACGTTCCAGCAGTTATAGCCCCTTTTTAAGGGGTTGGGGTTTAAAAATTATTTTCATTTTTCATTCTTCTTCTACAAAACGCTGGCATGACCTTCGGACGATGCCAGATTTTGCATGTATTTTATCTAAAATTAAAACTATAACCCAGTGTTGCTGTAAACTCAGATAATTCTCCATTGGTTGCTGCCATAGGATTGTTTCGGTTTACATAAACCAAACTCAAATTAATACTATGTTGTTTTTTATATGTGTATGAGTTATTCATCCTTATATTAAAAACTTTTGATGTTAAATCGCTGTTTGAATATGCGTTATTCATTGAAGCGGATAATGTACTCCTTAGTAACTTATCGAAAAATGATTTACTTACCGATACGGTGGGTCCAATCATTTCTGATGAAATATCGGGTGTATTGCTTCGATTATAATTTACGGCTAATGCAAGCGATAAATTAATTGGTACCATTGAGTAATTATAACCTGCATTCAGGTTTATAAAATCACTTCCTGCATTGGTATATTCATCGCCCTGCTTATCGTCTGCTTTTTGGTACGATACATTCATGTTTACCTGCTGCCGCGATGTTTCATTGTTTTTTATGTTGTACCCGATATTCATGTTTGCATTTTGCGATATCTGAGTAAAATTTAGTGTATCCAGGTTATCGTAAGGTGTTAGTTCTGTTAGCTGATCGTATTTTGATTTGATATTTGTATAGCTCTGAAAATTTGAATAAGATAAACTAATACTTAGCTTTTCTGTTGCATTAATACCCACATTGAAAGAACTAACTACACGCTGCATCTTACTCATTTTCTGATTTTCAATATCATCGCGCTGAATACCGACATTGGCACTTACCGATACTTTTTGTTTTAGTAGCGATGTTGATGCATTAAGAGCAATATTTTCCAGGTCGTTTGTAAAATAATATGCTCCATGCGTTTGGTATTCGGGATCTATTCTCTCGTAACGCAAAGCTACCGACGATACATTGAAACTGTATTGTAACGAGGCATTAAAAGCATTATAATATGCCGATGAGCTGTTTGCATTAAAGAACGGGCCCACATATTTAAAAATGTTATTGGGTTGGTTCCCATCCTGATTAATCCGGGTATCGTTGGTAAGAGCACTAGCTGCATATTCGAAACCAATATTTAATCCTTTTACGATGGTTTGAGAGGTTTTTAGACTCAACACCAAGTTTTCTTCTGGTGCAACTACTGAATTAACAGGAATAGAATCAATGGAACCTGCTTCGTCTTTAGATCTAAAGAATATTGCTTCGATATTTCCTGATTTTATTTTGTATCCCACTTTTAAACCATATCCCATTCGCTTAAATGCAGGGGTGTTATTTGAAACTGTAGAATCGAAACCAATTGCCTTATTTAAGCGACCATACATTAATTCGACCTTAAATTTATCACCCGGAGTAAGCTCCAAACCAGCTCCAAAAAACAAATGTCCGCTTAAGGTATAAGGAGAAAAAGTCATGCTGGTATAACCCAAGTGAGCCCGAACCCATTTGTAGTATGGATGTAAGCTATACTGATTGAATGGTTGTTGAAAGGAACTGTTTTGATTTGAATAAGTATATGAAAAGGGCGCATTCCAACCAAACATACTCAAATTAATATTGCCAGTGAGGAAGTAAGTATATGGATCGCGACGCTGATCAGCACCAAACGAGCTGTAATAAACCTGACTTGTAGACAAACCTCCGGTAATTTTGAACTGGTCTTTTTGCCCAATAGTTTCCAGATTTTGGGCGTTCGAGACTGTATTGCCAATCACAATTAGTAAAAAAAGTAGTATATGTTTAATTTTTCCTTTCATTCTTTGTTATAACTTTTGAAGACGGAAGTCGGAAGTCTGAAGTCGGGAGTCTGTATCCTGTATCCTGTATCCTGTATCCTGTATCCTGCATCCTGCATCCTGTATCCTTTTCACTAATAATAAATTAAAAACTCCACGCGCCTGTTCTTCGACCTATGCTCCTCCGTATCGTTATCGAAAACCGGTTGCATATCGGCCATACCTCTTGTTATTATTCTTGTTTCGTTTATTCCTTTTTCAATTAAATAATCTTTAACAATCTTCGCCCTGTTTTCAGAAATTAACTGATTTGCTGATCGTGTTCCCACATTATCGGTATGTCCAATAATTTCAATAGAAAGCGCATCATTTTCTTTTAATAACAGAACAATATCATTAATGTATTTTTTAGCTTCGTCGTTCAGCACAGCTTCGTTAAAGCCAAACTGAAAATCCTTTTCAAGTTTGAATTTAATCTCTTTTGACGATTCTCGTTTTAGCTCTTTTTTAACTTCTTTAATGGTTTCAACATTTGTTTCTTTATCCTTTTCGGTAGAATCGGCCTTCTTAAAATCCAACTCGCGTTCTTGTCCCTGGTAATAATCAGTGTCCGTTTCTCTGATTTTCTTTACTGGTTCACGAAACAATGATTTTTTTATTGTTAATGATATTTCGACAGTCCCTTTTTCAGGTGTATATGTTCCGGAAAAGTTATCTGCAAATCCATAACCGATACCAAATGAATAGCCAGGTTGATTTATTTGCAATCCGAATGCAATTCCGCTGTTTATTTTATAATCAGTAGTTAAATCAATACTTCCCGATGACAACAACCAGCTTTCCTGCATGAGTTTATATTGATAAGACCATTTTGAGCCGAGAATCCAGTTATTTTGATAAAAACTGTTGTAATACAGTATTTGTGGCATTATGGAGAAATTATACCTTTTATACACTTCATATCCGGCATTGGCAACATATTTAAAAGGCTCTGCATTGTCTGCCCCAAAAAATGAATAATTGGGTTTTGTAAGATTATAAATAGCAAATCCTACATACGCCTTTATAGATCTATTTTTATCAGGAATATACCAAAACAAACCACTGTTTATTGTAAAGTTCCCAATTGTTAGCTGTTCGTACGTTTCACCATTTGATGAGGTAGGATCATACCCGGAACCTTCGATCCATTGGCTACCAGTAGAAAAATTCTTTGTATCAATTCTTTTCATAAAATAGGCAGCCTGCAAACCAAGACTTATACGTGACCAAGATGTAAGTTGAACCTCGTGTGCATATGCAGCAGTAATCCCTTCGTACGACAATTGCTTAACATCACCACTTTTATCGGATAATACCGATACACCAAATCCCCCAAACCTTTTATTGTTTTTATAAAGAGGCCTCGATAGCATAACAAATGCTGACTGAGCATCCATATTATTTATATAGCTCATATTTTTATAACTACCCGAAACTTTAAAATCATCACCTGATGAAATCATTGCCGGGTTAATATTTAACGAGGTATTTGAATACAACATAAAATTAACATCCTGAGCTATGCTTAAAGCAATTGAAAAAAACAAAAAATAAATGATTATTAATAGCTTTCTTATTGTCATTCTCCAAAATATAATTACCATTTCCATATGTTAATATTAAATTCCTATAGATTTTCTTCATTTGCCCCTTCCCTAAAGGGTGTGAAGAAAATCAAATTATCTTAAAATTGTTATAACACCTGTATCTCTGCCTTTAAACAGTACTTTTGTACCATCATAGTACTCACCAGTCATTTTCCAGAAATATTTACCCTCTTTTACCATGTTTCCTTTACTATTGCCATTCCATCCGATATTGGTTATTTCCATAAGGTCGCTGCTTTCAAAAACGTTTAATCCATTGTTGTCAAAAATGGTAAGCGATAACTGCTTAATACCAAATCCATACACTTTAAAAAAATCGTTATTCCCATCATCATTGGGAGTAAATAGTTCGGGAATAAATATTTCGTTTTTGATAAAAATAGTAACTCCGGCAGTATCTTTACATCCAAATTCATTTGTTACCTGCGTAATAAAATGGGTTGTAATTTCAAGATTTGCCACAGGATTTGGTAACAAAGGATTATCAAGATATTCTGTTGGTGTCCAAGAATAACTTGCTCCGCCCGACACCCATAAGGTAATATCCTCCTTATATCCAACCAGAGTATCGTTCATTATTGTAATTATAGGAATTGGATTTACGGTAACAGTAGTTTTAAATGTATCCACCGGACAATCGCCAGTATAAATTACTAAAGTATATTCTGTTGTTTCGTTAGGCGATGCTGTTGGGTTTGCAGTTGTATAGCCATTTAAGGTTGCAGTTGGAGACCATTCATAACTATAAGGCAAAATAGAACCCACGGCTGTTGGATTTCCGCCTAAAACAACTTCATCACCCGGGCAAATTGATGTGTCAACCCCAATATCTAAAATCCCTGTTGGATTAATCTTAACTGAAACCGAATCAATTGCAGTACATTCGTTCTGATCAGTAATTACCAAATAATATTTAGTATCAGAAGTTGGATTTACCAGCGGATTTACACTAGTTATACTATTAATAGAAACCTCTGGTGACCACAGGTAATTATAATTATCATTTATTGTCTCAGGGCCAATAGTGGTTGAATATCCCGGACAAATCAGCTTATCGACTCCTGCATCAGCAATTGGCAAGCTTAGCGTATCGATACGGATTGTATCTTTGTTTAAACAACCAAAATCATTAAATGATTCAACAATTAATTCCTGGTTTGAATCAATAAGTAAGTCGATGGATTGGCTATTTGCAAGTAGTAACTCATTGGCCATTGTGTACCAGTTTATTGAATCTGTATTTTCGGTTAATGATAAATGTATGGTGCTGAATTTACAAACGGCTGTATCATTTACTAAGTTAATTGATGGAATTTCCTGCATATCAATTTGTACAGAATCATAGTTAACACATCCATTCTCATTTTTTACCTCCACATAAATTTTATCAGCAGTAAAAAAACTATTTGTAAAAGTGGGTGTATTTGAAGCGGAATAATTTTCTGAAAGTGTTGACCAATTGCTGATATAAGTTGTATTTTCAATTTTTAAATCCACAATACTGCCGGGACATATCACAAGATTATTGCCCAGTTCAACCACGGGTAATGAATCCATATAAATGATTATGGTATCAGAAACTACAATACCAAAACTTTTTGTAAGATTTACGAAAACTGTATCGCTTTCGATAACAGTATAATTAAACTGCTTATCAATACTTATAGGATTGGTTGGATTTTTTACTGAATACCATTTTGCCGAACCTTCGTACTCAACAACAGATAAATTAATAGTTTGATTTAAACAAGTATTCGTATCATTTCCAATTGAAATAGGATATGTAATATAAAAAGTGTCAGGAATAGCAAACTGAGAACCCGAAAATGCTGCATCAACAGACTGTACGCTCCAAACATACTTGCCTTCAGGCAAATTATTCAATCGAACTATAGTATCTTCAATGCCGCCTTGTTTAGGTAGCTTTCGAAAACCATTTAATAAATCACTCGTTGGACTGAATAATAATTCATTTATAGTTTCATTTTTTAACCAAAAATCATACGATAAACTTTTATCAACCTGCTCGGTATCAAAAGCATTATCCCAAGATAAAACCACCCTATTACTATCTGGTACTGCAACTAAATTTGAAGGTGTTGCAGGATTATGATTTTCGTCTGGTTCTTTATTCATATAAAACTCCAGAGCAGGACCTGTAAGTTGATATCCTGAAATAATAAAATCGAGTTTATTATCATTATTCAAATCAAGCCATTGACAAGCAGAATTAGATAAACCTGTTAGTGCAATTGCATTTTCAGAAAATGAAACGCCCGAATTATTGTCGTAAAGAATAGATGTATAATCCTCTGATTGATTATTTCCTGTAACCAGCAAATCTGAGTACCCATCGACATTATAATCGCCAAATTTAATACTGCCATCAATAATCCCCTGCAAATCAGAATGAAGGACAAAAGAACTACCAAGGTTGTTCTTATATATTTTTGTAATGTAGTTATCGTTTTTATCGTTACCAAAAACAGCAATATCAACAAAACCATCGTTATTAATATCAGAAGACTGTACCTTCCCATTACTTATTCCGGGTATGTCGGATGTACGATTTGTAAAAGCCCAGTTTCCATTATTTATATAAATAAAAGACTCTTCGAAAAAGGAAGTATTTATTCCTGTATAAAAAATGTCTGTATTTCCATCATTATTTAAGTCGGCTAACACTGCCCCTCCATTATATACATCAGGGAAATCATAATTTACCATGCTAAACGAAAGGTTTCCATCATTTTTAAAAATTGCAGTATAATTACCAATCGAAGTTAATCCGAGAACAAAAATATCAACTAAACCATCTAGGTTTAAGTCATTTGTTTCGATATGCCCATAACGCAAACCAGGGATATTGTGAGTTATTGAAGTAAATGTTCCGTTTTGCTGATTAATAAATATATGAAATTCGGGAACATTTGAAGCATTAACACCAGACACAAGAATATCAATCCATCCATCGTTATTTAGATCATTTAAATTAATTGCATAATTTGTTAATGCAGGCAAACCAATCCCCATATCAAGAAAAGTGCTATCACCATTATTCTGAAAGGCTTTTGCAAATGAATTGAAACTATCCTGTCCACCAATAACCAGATCCATTAATCCATCATTGTTTAAATCGCCGGCACAAATAACACTATTTCCTGATGCAGGAAGCAAGGTGCCCGTTAATTCATCAAATCCCTGTGCATTTGCGTTATTAAGTAAACCTGCCAGCAAAAGCCCAATCCCAACTATTATTTTATACATTTTTTCAATATCAACTTTAATCTTTAATTCACTTTTTATTTGATTATCATAATTCTTTTCGATTGCTGTTCTGATCCTGCCTGAATGCTTACAATATACATTCCTGTCCCTAAATTCATAAAACCATAGTTTAGAATATAGGTATCAGTTGAATTGTATTTTTCAATTAATTTGTAATTATTCTGTTGCATATTAAAAATTCTTACTTCTAAATCTGAAATTGCAGAAAGATTGACTTCAACGGTAAACTCACCATTAGTTGGATTTGGATATACTTTAAATTCGTTAATTAAAGAACCCATTTTTGTTTCATCCTTGTTTTCTTCAGATTCGATAACTAAAATTGTTTTAACGATAGAATCAGTGCACATTGCAGTTCGCGATGTTAACATAATATCGTAAATACCGGGTTTAGTAAAAGTTATTTCTTCGAGATATCTTTCTGAATGTACCGATACAATTCCGGGAGCGAGTGTCCAGTAGATATTCTCAGGTGCCGGCCAGGTAATATCGACAATTACAACAGTATCGTTAACAAACGCCTCGCTTGGCATAATAAACTCAGCCTCAAGCAAATCGTTTCGTATTTCAACAACTATTTTATCAGAAGCAATACAACCATTTTCATTTTTAACAATTAATTGGTATTCGCCCTGATTTTCAACTTTAATAGTTCTGGTATTAGCTAGCTCAATGCCATCAAAACTCCAGCTATACGAGGCAAATAATCCGGTGGACAAATAATATTCCTGACCCAAACAAATTTGGATATCGGCTCCTAAATCTACAACCAGTATTTCAGGATCATTAATCTCAAATTCTTTTATTCCCTGGCAACCCAACCTATCAGTAACAGTAACAGAATAAACTCCCGATGAAAGGTCTGAGATTATGTCTCCTGTATCGTTGTTGCTCCAATAAAAAATGTAATTGCCATTTCCACCAACTGCATTTACATCTATTGATGCATCATTAAATCCAAAACATGTTGGATTTATTATGCTTTCAGTAACAATCTGAATCATTTCAGGAGAGCTGATTATAAAAGATCCTTCGCCATACCACTGTAAGCTATCTTTAATTTGAATTGCATAATTTCCTGCAGCCAGATTTTGAATTTTACATGATTCTAATGCCGAAATACCGACGAATGATTGAATTAATTCACCATCTTTAAATACATCCACATAATAATTGCCATTACCATCTTTAATTGAGAAAGTGGCTTCTCCATCGGTTTTGCCAAAGCACGAAACAGCTATTGACACAGGCTCAGACACCAACCTTGGCCCATACTTTGCATCTAAAATTATGCTTTGAGAATGTTCACATCCATTTTGATCAGAAATTCTAATAAAATAACTACCCGATGGAATGTCTGTTAGTTCAGCCTGATTTGAAATAATATTCCCTGATGAATTATACCACGAAATATCATAGGCTGGCAATCCACCCTTTATTATAGCTTTTAGCCATCCATTGCTTTCGCCATATTGAGCCAGTTGCTTTTCGAATTGAACAGAAAGCATCTCAGTCTTGTCAATCTTAATTGTTTGTGGAGTTATGCGGCAGTTATTTGTATCTTTAACATAAATGGTATGTTCACCATAGCTCAATCCATTAACCTGGGTTCCTTTTTTCCATAAAATTGAATTAAGCGAGTAGTAATAGGGTGCAGTACCGCCATTCATATTTATATTTACAGCAGACAAATTACTCTCAATGCAATAATTTGTTGAAATGTCTAAGTTAATTAACTCTAGTAATTCAGGTTGACTTAAATTAATAGTATCCTTAAAAATAGCACCAGCCTGATCTTTAACTTCTAAAATGTATTGTCCGGCCTGTAGGTCGTTGAATAAACCGAAATAACGCCACGATCCACCGTTTATTTTATATTGGTAATTATTTCCAATCATT
Source organism: Bacteroidales bacterium (assembly GCA_034002805.1). Taxonomy (GTDB): domain Bacteria; phylum Bacteroidota; class Bacteroidia; order Bacteroidales; family UBA12077; genus UBA12077. Next base: position 16,014 of record JAVEZW010000015.1, read on the forward strand.
TTCCCGCCCTTACCAATAACCTCGATGCATCCGTTTGTATCGCCAAAGCACTTAGGCCTTTTGAGCTGAATCAATTCTAATCCTAAAGGTAATGGTTGTGAAATAACTATATTATCAACTACAAGCCAATCTCCATGACCATTGGTGCATAGCTTATTATCTTTTACGAACAAACTATATTGTCCTGCTCGTAAACCGGAAATACTGATCTGCCCATTCGAATAGCCGCTTAAAATAATAATATTGGTTAGTACATCCTTAAAAACAAATTCATAATTCGGATTACCACCTTGTACAGTAAAATCAACCTTGCCTGAACTCTCCCCGCATATTAGAACATTTGTAATATCCTTTGTTACTGTAATTTGCTGTGGTTCGATAAATGTATAAAACTCCTTTGCTTTCCATTTCCAGCTATCTACTATTGAAAAAGTATAGCTACCCGGTTTTATACCTGATATTTTAAAAGGGATAGAATCATATACACCAATAAAACTTTGTATAGTGTCATTTTTCTGGTTTATAAATCGTACATCATAAGGAGGATGCCCATCAACCAATTCGAATTTAAATACTCCATTAGAATAGCTGTTACAGGTGATTTCTGTTTTAATTTTATTTGCAGTTTTAGGCCCTCCAAGTTGGGGCAAATACAATGAATCCAATAAGTTACAACCATTAAAATCGGTAATAGATATAAAATAAGTTCCGGTTGGGAAGTTAATAATACTATCTGTTTCAGAAATTGTATCGCCTGCCTCATTAAACCAGATTATATCATAAGGTGGAACCGAACCTTGAACAAATACATACATTGAGCCATTACTAAGAGTGTCCTGTGCTTCAATAATTGTAAAGCTATCGGTTAGTTCTGTTGGCTGATTAATTGTTTCTGTAAACGGAATGATACTACAACCTTGTACATCCTTTAGAACAATATTATATGTTCCCTGAGAAAGACCTGAAAGTTTTACATTTCCATAATTAACGGTATCTTCGTTTACAATATAAGGTAAAGTTCCTCCACTAATGCTAAGGTTTATTGCTCCATTATCTCCACCAAAACAACTAACATCACTAATAATTACCGGAGTAGCTAATTCGAAAATACCAGGCTGAGCAACAGTAACCGAATCGCCAAAAACCACATTTTTTTCGTCTTTTACTTCGATATAATATTTCCCAGCCAGAAGGTTGCTAAAATCGCAGTTCGTTTGCCATTCAATTTTATTTTTGCGATAACTATATCCTTCCGACTGGCTCCAACCACCGATACCATGAATCGCAATATATCCATTGTCTTCACCATGACAGTCGGGTTGTTTAATCGAATCGATTGTAAACCTTAGTGGTTCTGGTTCAATTACCTCAATACTATCAACAATAATCCAGGATCCAAGATCATTCGTACACCCGCAGGTATCTTTATAATAAAAACTATAAAATCCTTTAGATAGGTTAATTATGCTATCAATCCCTGCAGTAGTATCTGATTTGATAATCGAATCGGACGAATTGTAAAGAATGTATTCATAAAAACCATTACCACCCGAAATATCGAATATGATTTTACCATCTGTATCGCCATATTTGGTTATGTGAGTAACCGAATGGTCTAATGAAAGTAAACTAACCGAATCCAACGAAAACGAAACAGGCAGTATATTTTTCCAACCCCAGTCATCAGTTATCTGTAAACCATAATTACCAGCATATAAATCCGTAAACGAATATGTCGAATTAGAATCAAGAGAAGCTAAACTCTTGATTACAGAATTGTCTTGAATTAAATCAACAGTATAGTTAGGATTCCCATTTACTGGTGTAAAACTTACATAACCATCGTTCCAGCCATTGCAGGTTGGTTTTTTGGTACTAATATTAATCAGTTCTGGGCCGGGTTTAGATTCAAGAATTATATTCTTTGAAGTATCGGTACATCCATATTTATCTGTTATAATAAAATCGTATAATCCGGCTCCGGCATTATAGATTATTGAGTTTGTTGATAGAATTTCGCTACTGCCATTTGCAGTCCATGCAAAAGTATACGGTGTTTTTCCCCCTTGTGGATGACTAGTAATAATACCATTTTCTATGCCGCTCTGTGCTACCTGCTTATCGAAGGTGGCATATATATCAGGGTACTGATAAACGGTAATTGAAACATTATTTCTACATTCATTGGCATCTTTGTAATAAATTATATGATTCCCTGCAGAAAGACCATTGATTGTTGTTCCACGATACCAGTTTGTCTGATCAAGTGAATAAAAATAGGGACTTGTGCCACCTATTAGTGTCAATTTTACAACTCCGGTATTATATCCATAACAGCGCACTGAATCAACTTCTGGAGTATTTGCTAATTGTAAAAGTGCGGGTTCTTTTAGTGTATCCGAAATACTTGCTATTGCTCCCAGCTTGTCTTTAACTGAAATAGTATAAATGCCATCTGGAATAGTGAACGTAGGATTGCCTGAATAAGGGCTGCCATTTATACTATATTGATAATCACCCCAACCACCAATACCTGATACTTCAATTTTACCATTTTCGCCAAAACAGATTGGATTGGTCAAAGTACGATTTAATGCTAATGGCTCATCAGGAGGAACAATTGTGAAAGTATCTGTTAACCATGTTCCCTGGTTATTGGTACAATCATTAAAGTCATTTACTTTCACTACATACCTTCCTTGTTCTAATTCAAAATGAGAAAAATCATAAGTGGTATTACCTGTTTCTATTTCTATTTCATTTACTCCTTCAAGTTTTATAAGTTCATAATCATAAGGGAATGTTCCTCCTTTAAACTCAACAGTTACACTTCCTGAAGGATCACCGTCAAACTTTGCATTGGTAGAATCGGTTGCGATAGAAAGTGAATCTGGTTGAGTTATTATTATATTATCTTCTTTATATTCATTTGGATTACCTTTGTCTGAATCAAGACAATTATATTCGTCTTCAACATATACCGTATAGGTTCCCGCATTGATTCCTGTAAAAGTATCCCCATTTTGTAATGTCCTTAAGGCTAAATTCTTATTAAAAGGACTGGGCACTGTCTTAAATAAATAATAGGTAAAATCTTCTGTAGTGTGGCCTGTTTTGGAAGCGCAAACTACTACCTGCCCATCGCCAGCACCATTACAAGTATAATTCTGCGGTATTACTGAATTAAAATGCACAGCATCCGAATCTTCAGGGATGTTAAAACTCACATCTGTATAACAGCCATGATCAGTATCTTTTAAACGAACAGTATAGTCTATCCCTCGTAAAGTATCTAATTGTAAACTTGATCCCGATATAGTGTTCCCCTGAAAAATAAATTCATACGAACTTCGCTCCCCCAATGCTGTTAATAAAATTTCTCCATTTTTACCTCCAAGGCACACAGGAGCTTTTTTATCGGATAAACTTATGCCTAAAGCTGTTGACATTCCTACAGATTCAGGTATTTCATAATTCGTTACACTTTGGTAATAATTAGTAGCAGAAGAATTATCATAAACATATGCGGTATATGACCCTGGTTTTAAATTCGTAAAACCTGCCGTATTTCCTGTAACTTCAACAGTATATGTTGTATTATCTGAATTATGAACTACTTTTGCCACATAATTTCCTATTCCTCCACTTATATCGAAAGTTATCTCACCATCTTCTTTATCATCGTCATCATCTACGTGGCAGGTAATAGGCATACTGCTTGGTTCTGAAATGGTTAAAGCCACAGGAGCTTTCATATCCACCTTATTATTACTATACTCAGATGAACAATTATTTTCATTGGTAATATGAATAATTTGCTTACCAGAATCCAAATTTGTGATATAATATTTTCCCCCTTCTATTGTAATAGGTTTTTTATCATTTATATCTTCACCATTAAAATAATAATAGTACTCGTTTATTGAACCACCGGTTAAATTCTTTATCTCAGCTTTTCCTGTTCCATTTGGAGTAGTTATATGATATGAACTCGCTATTTCAACCTCATCAAAAGAATCATAACTAACTACACTTGGTGTTTCTATATAATCTGTATAAAATTTATATGGAACGAATAAATCGTTTTCAATCTGTATCTGATATAGGCCGGAATCAATACCAGCACTAATATTACCTGATGAATCTTTGAGAACTATTTCATTTTTTGTAATTAATTTTGAGCTTCCATCATATTTAAATGGATAGTTTACGGTATAACCGGTTAAACAGTAATAAACATCTTCATGTCCAGGGATTGTATTTGTTGGTATATCGGAACCCCCACTCCCTGGTGTTACTGAACAATAAGGTTTACTATCAGCATCAAGAGGAGCTTTATCATATTTCGAAATGGTAAATGTAATTGTATCGTGTCCGGGAACAAATGGATCATAATTACCATATGCTCTGGGATCTGGAATATTATTAATTGAAATAGTTGCATCACTGCTACCATAACATATAGGATCAGTTACTACCTGTCCTAGATCAGGGAAAGTATATATAAATTTTTTTTCTGTAATAATATTTTGTGTAACATCACAACCAACAATTACATTTACCATAAATGTAATTGAAGTATTTTGAATGCTAATATCTAATTCTTCTAAGTTAACGGTAGCCTTGTTTCCATTCACAGTTGTGCCCCCACCATTTCCACCCCCAATATCAATAGGATCATTAATTAACTGGTTATTAGTAGAATTTAACTCCAAACCTCCTATGTCTCCAAGATTAGAAGCTAATTCTTCCCAAACGCCATTGTCAATCTTATAGTACCAGGTATATTCAACAGGTGTTCCAACATCATCGTAATAGTAAGGTATCGACAGCGTATATGTTCTATTAATCACTAGTGGTTCATTCATTCCAGTACTACCTGCAATAGTTATCATTGGGTCTCCACTGCGATGCCAATCATTTTTGTCAATATTAGCATTACCAGTGACCTCATCATCAACAGCTAATGGATCATCACCATTATCAACCCAGTGCATTATGTTAATGTTTCCTGGTGCAGTGCCCCAAGTTATATAAGCAATAGTTTTATTTTGATTATAACTTACACTTTGTGCTCCATAAATACTCCATTGCGCTTCCTTTGTTGGATGAAGTTGTATATTTCCACTATTAGGAGGGGCAATAAAAGTATAGGAATATGTATATGTTTGACCAACACATATTACTTTATCTCCATTAATTCTCAAATATCCATTTGATTGCTGTGCAGAAACATCTTGAATGGATACAATTATAATTTTAAAAATAATAAATATGTATAAATATCTCATTTGCTTAATAAATAATTTATGCTGCTCTCGCTTTTATTGCTAAATTCATTATTCAATATACTTGTAATATTCTATTGTCTAATTACCTATTTTTTTATGCACCGAACGGAAACACCTCTATTTTTAAAAGAAAAATCATTATCATCCGCAATAACATCATTATAAATCAATTCTAAACTAAAAGTACTCGAGTAATCACTTATTGAACTTCCAAAAAATGCCTTTACATTTAGTCCATTAAAATAAGTAAAAGCTCTAAGCCCACCAGGTAAAGCATTAAACCCACTTTCGTTTGAAGCTCCTGCATTGGGGTAGTTCCAATAATCATAACCGGTAGATTTTAATTTTCCTCCTGCAATCTCTACTCCTCCCAAATAATTTATTAACACCAACCATTGCACCTTGGATGGCACTATCCAATTATCGGGGCAAACTCCTTGCACTCCATAAAGAGCACCTTCATTTACTCCTTCCCCATTTACAATTGCAGGCCATGAATATAACCTTCCATAAGTATCTACATTATTTTCATCATCGTTGTATGCAAAATAATATTTCGATGTATAATCTCCTTCTGTATCTCCTACTCCTGTTCCATTAGAAATAGGAGTACCATCAGCATAATGGGTAGTTTTAAGGTTTTCGGCCATCCAAAACTGGTTTCCTATTCTTACTACGGGGTATACATTTCCATCGTAATCGGTAACCAAGGTATCTATTACTTCAATCAGGTTTGTTTTTATTATTGAATCAACACCATACTGGTTTTCTGTATATAGCTTTACATTAAATTTCCCTGAATGGTTAAAAGTATGCATAGGATTTTGCTCTGTTGATGTTTCACCGTCGCCAAAGTCCCAATGCCAATTACTAGGCAAATATTCTGACAGATCAGTAAACTGAACTTCTTCGCCTTGCAGTATTCTTCCTTCGAAGCTTTGAAATTTTGCATCAGGTTTTAATCCTGTTAATCTAAAAGTGATTTTTTCTGATGCCATCCCTTCTGCATTATCATATACTATTGCTTCTAAGGTGTGTATCCCTGCCGAAACTGTACTTAAATCGCATATATATGCAAAAGGGGTTGTTGTAAGTGAAGCTATTTGTTTATCATCTAAAAATAATACAACCGATTCTACCTGTCCGTCTTTATCATAAGCATAAATAGAAATCTCCATCTCTCCCCATAATTGATAAACATGATTATTTACCGGATAAAGAATTTCACAAGTCGGAATCTGGTTTTGTTCTTCTTCACATCCTGTAACGAATATCAAAACTGATACAAGAATTAAATATCCGATTAATTTAAAAATAGTGGTTGTTTTCATGTGTTTATAATTTGTTTTTAATGGTCACATGGAATGTCCATGATATTGAATTTTAATCATTTCGTTTGGTGTTTGTAAATCATGGACATTTCATATTCGTTTCTTCTTTTTTGTCAAGCTAAATAATATTTTTTAATAGATTCCTTCTATAACTTCACTCATTTTTGACTCCAACCCCTGATCCACCAGTTATTGTCCATGTAACTGATTCACCTTCGGCAAAACCTGACACACTATAATAATATTTAATAGTCTGATTTCGGCATATTTCCAATGCGCCACTTATTTGTGCTGTAATATTATTATTGAATAACAAAAACAGTAAAATAATTCCTAAAAATAATTTCCGACTCATATAAATAACAAATAATTAACTACTAATCTCTTACACAACGAACTGAACTACTAGAAAATTTTAATACATTTAATTCTACAATAATTCTTGAATCATTATTAATTAGGCTAAAATTTCCAGCTGAAATATTAGTAATACTAAAAGAAGACCAGAAATTTCCTTCAATACCCAAATAAAGAAATTCTTCATTGTAAGCCTTAACTCCACCTGGTAATCCATTAAATTCGCTTTCATTTGAAGCTGCAGTATTGGGATACATCCAATAATCATATCCTGTGGCTTTTAATTTACTACCGGCTATATCTGCCCCTCCTAAAAAACTTATCATTTGATCCCACTCAGCTTTGCTTGGCACATGCCAGTTATCAGGGCAAACGCCCTGTACTCCGCTCGGGTTGGCATTGCTCGATGCTGCTCCATTCATTACGGCAGCCCAGGTATATAGTCGTCCATAGATAGCAACATTACTTACATTATTATCATAAGCAAAATAATATTTTGAAGTAATATCATCACTTAAATCTCCAGAACCAGTTCCATCAAATAGTGCTGTTCCATCAGCATAATGGGTTGTTTTCAGGTTTTCGGCCATCCAGTATTGTTTCCCGATTTTTACTACTTTGTAACTATTATTATCATAGTCGGTTACCAGGGTATCGTATACTGTAATATAATCGGTTAAGGTTTTGGTTTTTGATCCATATGGATTCGTTGCCGTAAGGCTTACAGTATAATTACCAGGTACGTTGTAAACATGCGATGGATTTTCGAGGGTGCTTGTGCTGCCATCGCCAAAATCCCATAACCACCCTATTGGGTCGTACAATGATGAATCAGTAAATTTTATGGCTTTCCCGGTAAGATGGTCTTTTACATCAGAACCAAAGTTAACTATTGGAGCTGATCCATTTATCGGGTAACTGATTTCTTTTATGCTTTGACCATTGCTGTTATCGGTTAATTCTATCCGGATAGTATAATCTTTTACTTCGATAAAGTCGGTTTTCCAATCGTAGGTTAATTGTTTTAAGGGTTCTTTCTTAACCAAATTATTGTTGATATACAAGGCTGTTTCTGTTACCTCGCCATCGGCATCAGATGCCCATATTTTAATATTTACATTAGCACCCTGTGTGGCTCCTACATCCTCACGTGGATTAAAAAACACCTCGCAATCTGGTAATTTATTTTTTTCTTCTTCTTCGCATCCCAAACCGAATATTAAAAACGATACAAGAATTATGTATCCGATTGCTTTAAAAATAGTGGTTGTTTTCATATTCATTTCTCCTTTTTTGTCTACCTAAATAATATTCTTTAATAGATTACTTCTATAACTTCACTCATCTTCGACTCCAACCCATCATTAAAAACGGCCTTAATTACATAATAGTAAGTATTATTTATTTTGAGTTTTTTATCGGTAAATTCGTATTCTTTTACCGATGTGTATAAGGCAAGCGATTCGATACTTTCTCCTTTGTATATAAGAAAATGCGTTACTCCTTCTTGCTCGTAGTTCCAGTTTAATGTTACCTGTTTTTCCGTTCTGTCCACTTCATATTTTATCTTTTCAACCGCTGGTTTATTCTTATTTTCGAATTGTTTTATTTTTATTGGTTTTACCGGGTTAGATTCTAACCCGACTTCATCAACTGCTATAAGCGTGTATTCGTAATATTTACCAGCAACCGCAGATGTGTCGATGTAGTTTTCAATAGAATCCTGGGGATAAAAAACTGATTTTACTTTCCAGTTTTGCTCATCTTCAGCTTTTCGATATAAAACATGCATTTTAATATCATTACTTGAGCTGTTGTGCCATTTTAAAAGTATCCCTGACTCATTAGTTTCATATGAAACAAAAACAGGTTGCACTGGTGGTATTATATCAGGTCGTATTAATTCAAGAATTTCGGTAAAACCACTGGGATTAAAATGTTGATCTAATGATTGGATTTTGTAATAAATTTTTCGGGTTAATGTCTTAATGTTAATGGTATCAATAAAGACAGTATCCTCAACCGGGTTTACAGTAATCTGTGAGAATTCAGAATTTTTAAAGTTCGACCGAAAAACCCGATAACCAAATAAATCTAATTCAGTATTTGGTTTCCATAATAATCTCACTACTCCCAAAGTATCTACTACACCAATTAATCCCGAAGGTATGGCTGGTGGAATACTATCAATAATTTGCACCATGTAAGGATAAGATTGGTAAGAGTGATCATATTTGTCTTTGGCAATTATTTTATAATAGGTGTAAGAATAAGGCGGTTCATCAGCAAACTTTCTATTTTCGGCCGGAATTATCTCTTTACCTACAATTTCAAAAGGTCCTTTATCACTAATTGATCGCTGTAGCTCAAATCCGGTAATGTATTTATTTAATGTATCAGGAAAAGCCCATTCAATTGTTGCTACCTTATTTGAATAAACTGTTACATTGCTAATATTCGGATTTACTGGTAATCGTTTATAACCCATACCTGAAACAGTATCGGATGGTTCTGATATTTCACCGAACGAAGTAACTCCTCTAATGCGATAAAAATATTCTTTGTCATTTTCGGGAAGCGAATCGATAACAAACATTCTTTCGGGTGTTTCATAAATCGATTTTGTGGTATTTAACAAGGGATCTTCTGAAATCGGTTTAAATGTTTTTCCATTATCATCGGATCGTTCAACTTTATAGGCTATAAAAACATTTTGGAAAATCTGATGGTTCCAGCTAACTAAAGCTGAACTTTCGTTAAAATCAGCCCTCACATCAATTGGCTGAGGTAGTGGTTTAAAATCATCCGTTCCCACATAAACATAACCGGTATCTATCTGCATTTTATCTGCCGGAACCATGGAAATTATAAGGTATAGGTATTTTTCACCAGCCTTCACTGTTTTATCTGTAAACATTAATCCAGATAGATTTGCGGTGGTTGTAGAAAAATCAGCTGCCAGCAAAGCAAACGAATATCTCGATTCTAAATCCTTCGATTGGTTTATAACAGAAATAATATCGGATCCATCAATGCCATGTGTAACTTCAAACGATTCGCCAAAAATAGCCTGTGCTGCAATGGCAACGTAATCATCGGTTTCGGAATAGGGTTCCCAAACACTTAATGGTTTTGGTTTAAGAATTTCAGTTGTAGGACAAACAGAATCGGGTTTTTCCAATAAAATACCATCGCGCATCAACGTAAAACGCTCTATTTTATATCCATATTCATTTAGGTAAGTCCATGCAGATGGTTTATTTGGAGCCCAGCGAATTTTAATAGAATCGGCATAAGGACGAGCTATCACGCGAATTTTAGGTTCGTCCTGAGCTTTTAAAGTGTATGAACTAAATATAAATAATAAAAAAGTACATAAATAGAATCTCATATGAAATAACAGATTAAAAAAATCTCGCAAAGGCGCTAAGACGCAAAGGCAATTAACCTTTGTGCCTGTTTGACATTGAAACTTTGGTACTTCGTATGATCTTATTTTATTCACCATTTATAATGTGTTTGTAATATTAACTCTGTACTTTGATGTAACTTCATTTCTACCGGGCACTACATATTTAATATCAAAAGGATAAGTTCCTGATTGAACAATTGGAAATGTTTTGTTCATTAATATTCCATACCATGTTAGCTGGCTGCCTTTATACCATTGAGCTGCAGCTTGCTGTTGCAAGTCAAGAAAATCATTTGCATAGAACAATATCAAATTATAAATAAAGGCTCCTTCGGTTGCTGTTCCTAATGCAAATCCTCCACTAATTTCACTTTCAGTAAGAACCTTATCAAAAGGAATTTGCCGTATATAAAGTGCCTTTATCGGAGGTATACCTAGATCAAAACTTGGGTTTCTCCAGCCAATTTTCAATACTGATTGCGATTTATATGGATTATAAATTAAACCTTCAATGGTATTTTTGTAATAACTATCAGTTAATATGGCTTCGAACTGAATTAATGGATTAATTTCCATTGTCCAATGGGTTTCGTATTTCTCAAATAATTCATTGCCAAATATGGTAACTCCAAGCTCGTGAACATCAGAATGCAGATTTCTTCTAAAACCAGTGGTAATAACCATTTCGTCGAGCTTCTGTTTTAGTGTTGCATAATAACTGGTTCTGAAATTTGAGGTAAATATTACTTTTCGTTTTAGATTTTTAATATTTCCTTCAGCCCCTTTTGTCTCAATTGTAATATCCTGCTCTCCTTCTTCTGCTCCAATTTTAACCTGATTACTTACTGTAGATATATTTTTATCTATTTCATCTTGTCGCAATGGAACTTTAACTATTTCTAATGTATAAATCATATTACCAGTTAAATTGGATGGTATGTTATACTCAATTTCGTTGTTTTGTTTATAAATGATATCGAATAAAACCTCAGCTCCATTTGTAGCTTTATATAAGCCTTTCGTAGTAAAATCAGTATTGTTTTCGAACAAATAATCCTGACCTTGATTTAGTTGAATATATCCAATTGGATATTCTTTACTATAGAAATTGTAATGGTTTACTATTGGATAACAATATTTTACATTACTTAAAGGGATGTAATCAGGAGCCTTACCCGTTGTAAACTCCACTTCCATGGATTCGGTAATAATTTTATTATCGACCTTAACCGGTAACCATACACTGCGGTCTCGTTCTTCGAAGCTTATCTGAACCAAAGCCTTAATAGTCGATTCACCAGGTAATAAATCAACAGGTTGAAGTGCAAGTACAGTATGATCCTCATTCCATTTAAAATTAACTTCTAATTGCTGAGCTGCATTTATTATTTTAAAATAATCTAGTTTTATTCTAAACGCTTTGAGTTTTCCATCAATATCAACCATTTCGAATATCTTATCAATTTCCATATTAAATACAGCCTGTGGAGTACTGAAAACATCAATATCTTTTTGTCCGGTAGCTGGAGTTAACTCCGAAATTACCTCAATTCCCTCAAGAACACTACCTTCGCCAACAAATTCGCACTCTTCTCCAATTGTAACCTCAAACTTGCAATTCCCTTTTATCATTCCTCCTAATAAGCTATAGTACCCACCAACAATTCCTCTCATCCAGAAAGGATTTGGAAGTTTTGCCTGTAAAACAGCAGCCATACCAAGATCAAGTATTTCGTATTTTTTTGTTTTACCAAAGATTTTAACTTTTATACCCACCATACCTGAGAAATAAGCAAATGCTTGTCCGTTAGCATACCAACCATTTATACCAAGATCTTCACTTCGTCCTGCACAACGAATATCTCCATAATCCTTCATCATCATATCAAAACCTAAACCGGCTGTAAATCGAGCATAGAATATAAGAAATGTAAGATCGCCAGTATCCATGGTTATTCGTGCACCAAAAGCAATTCCTTTACCTGAGGCAAGATCATTTTCTGCACCCATATAATTAAGATCAATTCCTCCTAAAATTCTAGAAACCTCAGCTGGTGGTGGCGGACTACCCGGAATATTATCACCAACCATAAAATAGCTTTCTAAACGAAGTATTCCAAGAACCTCCAAACCAACAGGATTATCTGGCGAACCAACATGAATATACCATTCGTCAGGCGAAAAATGCATAACTGATTCACCAGCAAGATCTCCGGGGCCAATACCTTTTATAATACCACCAGCAACATTAACATATACTTTTAGGTTAGCATGCAACGTTTTAGCAGGGAAATTCATATTAATATGCAGTTCGGCCGATAAAGAGGATGTTGTAGTTCGTTCTGGTGTTTTTCCCTCTTTCATGGCATCAATTTGCCCTTGAAGCTTAACTAGTTGTTGAGCTGCTCCTGGCAACTCGGGTGTAATAAAGTTTGCATTGCCCAGAAAATCTATGGTTCGTAAGCCACCACCCACATTAAACACTATTTCAAGAGTTGCATCTCCATTAAATACAGTTTCAGCACTATTTAATATTAATCCGACCGATGCTTTAATTCCTATTAACACCTCTTTGTCAGGTCTGTAAATAATATTTGATTTAGTTCTTCCAAGTGTTCCACCAAATTCCTCCCCAAAATCAAGCTGTCGCATATGGCTAAACACTCCACCTCCGAATTTATTAAGAGCAAATGCACCTATTGGAATACCAGTTTTAAAAGTCGCCATAGCATCAGCATACCAATACCTGTACCCATCAACCTTTCCAAAGAGAGCCATTCCCTCAATTTTGATCATGCTAACGATTTCTATGGTGGCTTCTCCTTTAAATCCATTTCCATAATGCTGATCATTTTTGAAGAATTCTAAACTGCCTGCAACCTTAAAAGCGCCACCATCAATATTAACTGCAATCTTTGTAAGTTCTAAATAGCTATATTTCCATGATTGAATCCCACCTGATTCTCCCATTTCTCCAACAATCATAAGGCCACATTCGGCACCAAACCCACCATCGCCTTCACCAACAAGGTTTAGGATAATATTAAAACTTATTCCAATTTTAGAATCTGAAACCTGTTTAAATCCAATGTTTTCAATACTAATAGGAAATCCGGCTGTTGATTGCTGCAATGCTTCTGATCCAAAAGACAATGCACCAACACTAACATAAGGCTTTGATGAGCTAATCTCTAATAATTCAAAATCGATACCAGCAAGTTCAACCCCATTATCAGAAATCTTAATACTTGCATCTCCATTTAATACAGCACGTGGTTTAAACTCATCATCTTCAATAACGACTTCGATAAAGGAAGTTGGTTTTAAATTTACATCAGCAGCCCAAACATCAAACTTAACATCTTTGGTTGTGGAAACAGTAAAAGCATAATTTCCACCCATATCAATAAGTGCTGTATAAGCTAACGGATTATCTTCTGATAAAATGGGCACTTGCACTTTCCCTTCAAAACCGGCCTTTGTGAGTTGATTTGCTACCAGCTCCACACCAATTTTATCTAACGAGAAAGCCCAGTTTCCCATCTTTCCCTTGTCAAGCGACAAGATGTTTTCAGCAATTAACTTTCCCGAAAAACCCTGGTCATCAATTATTAAATCATAAGCGCTAAAAGAGGTACGAATATCCCCCGAATTAAACTCATTTGGCAATCGAACTGATGCATGTCCTAAATAAAAACCTCTCCATAATCGCTCGTTTCCAGGAAGAAAATATGTAGAAGTATATCCTTCAGGAAATCTCATCCCTGCGAAATTATTATAATCGCTAAAATCAAATACTGCATTATTAATTGTAAAACCAACTCCTTCGACACCTGCAACCTGAAATGCCGGAAGGTTTAAAGTAACTATTAAATCATTCCAATTAGACATTTCGGTCGTAAAACTGCATCTTACTTTTTTGTCTTTAATGATTTTACCATTAGCATCTTCCGGAACAAGTAATTCCTCAGAAAAGATAATATCGGCTGCTATCCCCATTTTTTTGAATCCATAGCAATCCCATACAACATAAGACCCCCCATTTCCTTGAATTTCCAAGGTAATACCATCACCAAACTTAACCGGAACATTTGAAACCAACTCTAATCTTACATCGCTTTTTAAGCCACCCGAAAAGGAGAATGGAATATTTAATCCTTTAAATGCTAATATTTTACCGCTTTGTGGGATTTCGAATGACATATAAGCATCGAAATAAGCACCATCTGGTTTAAAACTAACCTGATTAATTAAAATAGTATATTCGAGCCCTCCTAATTCAGTTTTAATACCAACAGGTAAACTAATTATTGCCGACGAATCTAGTTTATCAATAAACCGGTTTTCGCTTTCAACAAGCGCAAGTAATTCATTTGTTAATGATTCGTAATACGCAGAGGAATCGGCAAGTAAATCAGGTGATTCATCTTGATTTTTAGTTTTTTGAATTTGATAATAAGAAGATATTTCTTCTTTAACAGTCTTGCTAAAATCAAAATCACGAAACTGATTAATTGAATACTTTTCGGGATTAATCTGAATTTCTTTACTATTACCAGATTTATTATCATTAATAGGAAATGCTGCTATGTTTTTATCATCAGATGGAATAACAGTAGCAGAATTATTATCCGCTTGCACATAAGGTAAAAACAATAATAATAACCAGCATACAATGCTTGCGGACAAGAATTGCCTCATTATATAAATAATTTTAAATTAGAGTATTTAGTATATAATATTGAAAAAAATCAATGTGAAAAGTAGTAAGGAGATGCTAAAATAATTTTATTAATAAAATTTATTCAATTTGATAAATATGTTAAATAACATATCCGTCTCATAACAATTTTAATATTTGACAATTAAGATTTTTTTACACCTTATAAAATCCTCATTATTCATAATTATTCAAGATATTTTTGGGAGAGAAAGCTTTATTTAAGTAACGTATTGCTGATTTGTAATTTGAATTGATTCTAAATTAAATTATTGCAATCTCCATTCATTATTAGGAATAACTAAAATGAGAAAATTAAATTAATTACATCATAAACGTCTTAATATTAGATTAATCTTATGGCGTTTTCAAATAAAAAGAGCGACAATTAATTCTGTCGCTCTTTTTTATACTTCTCTAGTTAATTATTTACTGAATCACCACTTTCCTTACAAACATTTCGTTACCTGCAATAAACCGTATGTAATAAACGCCTTTTGCATAATTGCCAACATACAATTTTTCAATCATTTGTTCGGCATTTTTGATTAGTTTATTAAGTACTTTCTGTCCTTGTGTGTTTAGTAACTCTATTTCCAAATTTATTGGTCGGTAAGCGTCTATCTCAATTGTAAGCTGGTCTCTTACCGGATTTGGATAATAACTTATCGTAAAGTTCTGCCCCTTAATTGTTCCATCAATACCTACGTTAAGCATCAGATATACACTATCAGTAGCTTCGCATCCTCCAATATCGGTTACTGTTACCTTATACCATCCATCGGAAGTTACCGAAAATGTTCTGTTTGTACTTCCGTTATGCCATAAATAAGAGCTCCACGATCCCGGGTCGAGAACCACTGGGTATGAATTTGTTTTTAAAGTATCGCTGCTGAATGCAAAACCAGGCGAAGTGATAGTTACAGCAGCATCAAGAGTATCGTTACTTTGGGTTACATCTCCTGCATATGACAAATAGGTTTTAAACTGATATGTTTTAGCTGATGCCAACGGTATGCGATCAGCAAAACGATGAACCATGGTATTACCAGCAAACAGAGGTGCTGAAAGTACATGATTTTCGGTTATCGCTGTTCCGTTATCAATCTTATAGCTTACGACAATCGTTCTGCTTGCTGCAATGTCTAATCCTCCGGTATTAGTAATTTCAACATCAATATAATACAACGAGTCGCTCAAACAATCGGATTGCGGTGAAACAAGCTCTGTAACCGACAAATCAGGAGTTACATCGAAACTTACAAGAACCGAATCGGTTGTTGAACAACTTAAAGCATTAGTAACCGTTACCGAATAATA